>JBARBP010000107.1:0-16800 GCA_049793195.1 Occallatibacter sp.
GCATTCTTCTTTCCGCATGACACCGAGGCCGCGCCCTGGTGGCAGGGAGAGAACGCCCGGCTGGGATCGCTGGCCGCGGCGGCGCGCCTTGCCGTTCCATTTTTTCCCGATCAGCCGCGATTTCAGGCGGAACTGCGCAACTACGCGTGGAATCAGTTGCACTGGATCCTCGGCCGCAACCCCTTCGAAACCAGCATGCTGATGGGGAGCGGACACAACAATGCCGCGTACATGTTCTTTAAGTCATATAAGTATACGAGTGCGCCGGGAGCCATCCTGAACGGCATCACGTCGGCCCTGGATAACGAAGATGGCATCGCCTTCAATCAAGGATTTGCAGTCACCGGCAAGGACGAAGACTGGCGTTGGACCGAGGAGTGGCTACCCCATGCCGCGTGGTATCTCTACGCAATTAGCCTGCAGCATTAGCGTTACATCTGAACGATGTTTTGAGAGGCATGACTCTTGGTCGTGCCCTATGTGCCACGAAATAATGTGCGCGTTTAGTCTGCGATCGAATGCTGCTACGATGCAATGGCAGTTCCGAATTCTGGAATTATTCGACGACAAGTTTAGCCCATGGGAACTCCCTGACGCATACAGAACGGCTGCCGAGTTGCGGGAATTTAACCTCAGTAGGGGACGCCAACCCCGAACCAGCGCATAGCGCGTTGATCATGCGTTCCTCAGTTCCACTCTCCGGTGCATCCTGGCAGACTTCGAGTTGGTGGAACGGCTGGCCGGGGGCTGCACTTTGCGGACAGGAGTTAGTGCGCGGGATATAGTGAAGGAAGTGGTTATCGACATCATGCAGGAATTCAAGGAAAGTGGCACGATTTGACCGTGGCCGTTGCCCTGATCGGGATTGGCGGCTGGTCGCCGGCCATGGTTGTGTTCGATGCTATGGAGAAGTGCGCCAATGTGAGAGTGATCCAGGCCAAGCTAAACGGCGCTCCGGGAGTCTGCATGAAGTTGCACGGGGCCAACGCAAAAGTAACGCCACCAGCATTTTGACGGACTGTTTCCAATTCTATGTTTTCAGCACTTAACTCGCGAAACCTACCTCATCCAAGATCGGTGTGTTATCGCGGTCCTCGCGATGGCCACGCAGGGGCTCAACTCTGGAAGATCCCTTGAATGAACCTCGATTGTTCTTTCAGTTCGCCCTTGCTGTTAGTCGCGTTTGTCACGCTGTCCTTGAAGAAAGAAGATTCCGGCTAATATGAATCCAATGGAAGATGTAGGCGCGGGAACAGGAAAGGCTCGCTACAACCAATTTCTTCTGCTCGTCGCCGGCCTCGGCGGCTTGCTCTACGGTGTTGATGTTGGCATAATCTCCGGCGCGCTGCCATATCTGGAGGCCACATCTGGTCTGACGGCGGGAAAGCTATCCTTCATCGTCGCCGCCGTACTGCTGGGCAGCGTCATTTCCACTTTGTTCGCCGGCATGCTCGCCGACTGGATGGGCCGTAAAAAGCTGATGGAGTTGAGCGGTATCCTGTTCGTCGTCAGCATCCCGATGATCGCACTTGCGCACAGCTACGAAGCTCTGGTGCTGGGCCGATTGTTGCAGGGCGTCAGCGCCGGGCTCATTGGAGTGGTAGTCCCGTTGTATCTCGCTGAATGTCTCGGCGCGTCGAACCGCGGCAAAGGCACGGGTATTTTCCAATGGTTGCTCACGCTGGGTATTGTGGCCGCCGCCGCTGTCGGCTACTATTTCAGCCTCCGTGTGGACGCCATCGAGAAATTGCACGACGCCGGCAAATTATTCGCGTTCAAAGATGCCGCTTGGCGCGACATTTTTTGGGTGTCCCTGCCGCCAGGAATTCTCTTTGTCATCGGGAGTTTCATTGTCACCGAGTCGCCACGCTGGCTGTTTCGGCACGGGAAGGCTAACGCCGCGCGCCTCTCACTGCTGCGCTCGCGTACGGACAAACAGGCGGAACTCGAATTAAAAGAAATGGCGGAAACCGTCGCTGCTGAAAAGGCGAAGTCTCATATCGGCGGCGCGAAACTAAATGAGTCGCTCTTGAGCCGTCGCTACGTCATTCCATTCGTCCTGGCCTGCCTGATCCTCGCTTGCAATCAAACCACCGGCATCAACTCTATCATCGGTTACAACGCCACCATCCTCATCCAAGCCGGCTTGAGCGACAAACAAGCGCATCTCGGTTATGTCATCCTCACGTTGGTCAATTTCCTTGTAACGATAGCGGCCGTCGCGCTCGTGGATCGACGCGGCCGCAAGTTCTTGCTCTCGCTGGGCAGCGCGGGCATCATTGTCTCCCTGCTCTGTACCGGCTTCATATTTCAAAAGACAGAGTCAAAGCGTGTAGATGTAAAGGCGGCCGTGCAGGCGCTTGTCAGCGCGGATCAAAAAGCGGTCGTTGTCTTTAATCAGGAATCCGCGGACAAATTGCTGACGTCGACGGGCGAAGCCGGTAAGGCCATCAGCGGCAAGCCCTCGACAATGGTGATCATCTATTCCGCTGGCAGCTATGTCGCAGCGAGCAAGGTCGTGCGCTCGGACGACCCGCTGGCCACGCTCGAAATCACTCGCGACAGTTGCCTGCCGTCAGGCAAGGTGGAATCCTTCTTTAAAAATCCATTCGCTAATCTCGATGCCGCCAGAAGCGCGCCGTTGAGAATTGACAATGCGCTCATCACGCCCGTACCGTCCGCGCAAAACGGCTGGCTGACGGCCATCTGCATCTTCACCTTCATGGCGTTCTATGCGGTCGGGCCGGGCGTCTGCGTGTGGCTCGCGCTTTCCGAATTAATGCCCACGCGCATCCGTTCCAACGGCATGAGCATTGCGCTGCTCGTCAACCAGGCCGTCTCCACTACCATTGCCGCCGTCTTCCTGCCAAGCGTCGGCAAGCATGGCTATTCCACGATGTTCTTTCTGTTCGCCAGTTGTACCGTTGTTTATTTCATAATCGCCGCGTTCTTCCTGCCGGAGACGAAAGGTATGACGCTTGAAGAAATTGAGGAGCATTTCGAAGGCAAATGACCACGAAATTCAATCCGAACTTCGTTCCGCCGCTTGATCCGGACATTCAGCCGGCGGTGTTATTCAACCGCAATTATCTCCAGGTCGCGAATGTCTCCGGCCAAGCCGTGCCGCTGGTGCTGGGGCTGGAGCGCGAAGGTGGCCTGATTTCCCGCTTCGAAACGGTCGTGCGTCCCCGCGCGGACGCTCAGACACTGCGCTACGTCGAGCGCATCGTGAAGTTTCTGCTGTGGGCGCGAGGCGGCTGGAAGCTGCATTTTGACGGTCCGAAAGACATAGCACAACGGATCGCACGAATCTATTCGGCCAGGGGCGCGCGGAAGTTTGACTGTCAGATGATGTCCTTGGTCTATGGCAAGAAGTTTCAGGTGGTTTTGACGACTCCAGGTAACGTTCCTGAAGATTCAGAAATGCAACTCGCGGCGGGCGGGCATCTCAAGGGCTTCCGGATTGGCTTCGACCTGGGCGCGAGTGATTACAAGGTTTCCGCTGTCGTGGACGGCAAGGCGATCTTCACCGAGGAAACAGCGTGGACTCCGACCCAGGCGACGAATCCCGAATATCACTATCACCACATTTCCGCGGCACTGCACCGGGCGGCGGCGCGTTTGCCGCGGGTGGACGCGATTGGCGGCAGCTCCGCCGGCATCATCGTTGACAACGAAATCCGTGTGGCGTCGTTGTTGCGCTCCATTCCGAAGCAGCTTTATCCGCAGGCGGCGCGGGTCTTCAAACGTATCCACGAAGAATGGAAGGTGCCAGTGCTGGTCATGAACGACGGCGACGTGACGGCATTGGCTGGAGCGCTTTCGTTGCGGAAGAAAGGAATGCTGGGCATTGCGATGGGTTCGAGCGAGGCGGCGGGTTTCATGGATTCGCGGGGGCGCATTCTGGGCTGGCTGAACGAGCTGGCGTTCGCGCCGGTGGATTACAACCCCAACGCCGCAACCGATGAATGGTCCGGCGACAAAGGCGTCGGCGCGCTTTACTTTTCACAGCAGGCGGTAAACAGGCTGTTGCCGGCGGCGAAGATCAAGTTGCCGGCAAAGATGGGATTGCCGGAGCGGCTCAAGGAAGTCCAAAATCTCATGGCGAAGGGCGACCGGCGCGCAGCGAAGATTTACGAGACGATTGGCGTTTATTTCGGCTGCGCGATCGCGCAATACGCGGATTTTTACGATTACCAGCACCTGCTCATCCTTGGTCGCGTCACCACCGGCCAAGGCGGCGACATCGTCGTGGCCAAGGCGCGCGAAGTATTGCGGTGGGAATTTCCCGAAGTGGCGGCACGGATAGAACTGCACGTGCCCGATGAAAAAAGCCGGCGCGTCGGCCAGGCGGTCGCGGCGGCGAGTTTACCCATGATCAAGAGGTAATGTTATGAAACTACACAACGCAACAGCGGCAATCTTTGTGCCTGACGGCAAGCCCGTCGCAGATGCGCTTAAACGTATCACGCATCTGGGTGTCGGAGCGCACCAGGACGATCTGGAGTTCATGGCATTCCACGGCATCCTCGAGTGCTTTGCACGCAACGACCATTGGTTTGGCGCCGTTACCTGCACCAACGGTTCGGGCAGTTCCCGCACTGGTCCATATGCCAATTGCACTGACACCCAGATGATGAGCATCCGACGGCAGGAACAGAACGCCGCCGCAGTGGTCGGTCAATACGGCATAATGCTCCAGTTGGATTATCCGAGCAGCGCGGTAAAAAGCGCGATCGACTCTGCGTTGAAAAATGACTTGAAGGAAATCCTTGCCGCGACGCGGGCGGAGGTGGTTTACACGCACAATCTGGCGGACAAGCACGGCACGCACGTCGGGGTGACAATTGCGGCGTTGCAGGCCATGCGCGAGTTGCCGCGCGAGCAGCGCCCGAAGAAGGTCATTGGCTGCGAAGTCTGGCGCAGTCTCGACTGGTTGGCTGATTCGGACAAGGTGCTGATGGATGTTGGCGGGCACGACAACCTTGCGGCAGCCTTGAATGGCGTATTCGATTCCCAGATTGCCGGCGGCAAGCGCTATGACCTCGCCACCGCAGGCCGGCGTGCAAGCAATGCGACATTTTTCGAGCCGCACGCAGGCGATGAAACTTCACAGCTCATTTTTGGCATGGATCTCACACCGTTGGTAGTGGACGAGACGCGGGAAATCGCCGAGTACGTGTTTGGCTTCATAGATCGTCTCAAAGACAATGTGCGGCAGAATCTTGGCAAACGGCTGGGCCAACCATAATGGAAATCATTATTCAACCTACGCCCGCAGCTGCGACGAGCGTCGCGGCGCGGGTCATCGCCCGCCTGTTGCAAGAGAAACCCCACGCCGTACTCGGTCTCGCCACCGGCAGCACCCCATTGCTGCTGTACCGCGAGTTGATCGCCATGAAGCTGGATTGGCGCAAGGTGACAACCTTCAACCTTGATGAATACGTTGGCTTGGCCGCCGCGCATCCGCAGTCCTACCACAGCTTTATGTGGGAAAACCTGTTCCAGCATGTCAACATTGCCAAGAAGAATGTTCATATCCCCGACGGTATGACAAAGAACATCCCGAAATTTTGCGCGCAATATGAAAAGCAGATTTGCGAGGCGGGCGGGATTGATCTACAGGTGCTGGGCATCGGTTCGGACGGGCACATTGGTTTCAACGAGCCGACTTCGTCGTTGGCATCGCGCACCCGGATCAAGACGTTGACACCTCAGACCGTCAGGGACAACGCACGGTTCTTCGGAAGCGAAACTAAAGTGCCGCACCATGTGATCACGATGGGCATCGGCACCATCTTGGAAGCGCGGCAATGCCTGCTGCTGGCGTTTGGGGCGAAGAAGGCACGCGCCATCGCGGCAGCGGTGGAAGGTCCGATCACAGCGATCAACCCGGCCTCCATATTGCAAATGCATCCAGTCGCGAAAGCCTGTCTGGACGACGCTGCGGCGTCCCGTTTGCAACGCGCAGATTACTACCGTTGGGTGTATGCCAACAAGCCGGTCTGGCAGCAACGGCTCTGGCGCAAGTAGTAAGCGCGAGGGGTTTAAGGTAAAGATTTTGAAGAAATAGCCCGAGGATGAGCGAGTGAAGAGGCATGAAGGATCTGTTTCCAGAGCGCCATTTCGAACGGGATGTAATCGTCCTTTGTGTGCGTTGGTAGCTATGTCACAAGCTCAGCTTTCGTGCTCCGATTACAACCTCTTTCTTTCAGGGTTGGCCACTGCGCCAAGATGTACCCGTCCTCCGATCCTCAGCGAGGACACATTAAACTGTGTGAATCCGTCTTGATGGATTGGCGTGAGAACCTCGCAGCAGCCGTGCTCCGGGGTTTCATATCGAACTACTGAGTAAGTGCCTTTGATGCGTACCTGCACCGGCATGGGATCCGCAGAGTAATTCACCAGCTCCACGGTGGCAGCAGGGGTACCGGGGAACTTGTAAGGGATCGCGATGGTGGTGGACGCATTCCAGAGAGAGATGGCCAATTTCTCTTTACCCAGGAGTCGGCGAACATCCTTGGAAAACGTTCCGACATCGGCAATGCCTTCGGTGAGCTCGATCGCTTTGCCCTTGCCCATCGTATAGATCGTCGAATCGCCGCTGACTTGGCGGGCGCCACTCGATTGCCAGGGGAAAGTGCCACGTAAGCTCACCAAAATCGCCACTCCACCACCGCCCACAAACTCTGCCACCTGTCTGATCGCAGCCTCATCCGGCTGGGCGAATACGACAATGAGATCCAGACCTTGGAGGCCCTGGGGCGTCAGGTGGTTCGGAGGGAGCACGCGGAAGGGAATGTTGTGCCGCGCCATCAAATTCGTGGTTTCATAAGACGTGTCATAGGTGTCGGTCACTACGCCTACGTTGGCCTGAAAAGCGACGGGCCGTTCACCCTCTCTGAGGTAAAACTCCACGTACTTCGCTACGCGTTCCCAGACGGCCCACCCTTCGTCGCTTCCGCTCACCAGAGCTTTTCCGAGGTTCGGGTGCAAATTCAGGATCAAGTCGGCATGAAGAGCGCCAGCTTCGGCCACGGCGAGTAAATAGTCTTCTGTGCTGGGGCCTTGCTGTTGCTGCAACACATCGGAAAGCTGCCACTGGAAATCGATCAAAGGAGTTTGGATCGGACGAAACGCACGGTCAAACCCAACCAGGGCTAGGTTGGAATCAATCCACGGCTGCTCCGTGGCACTCGATACCTGCAAAATGCCGCGTTGGGTAATCAACGTGCTTCCCATCATCGCCGGCTGCTTGGCGCTGGGATCAGGAGTCAGAACGGTGAGGTTGGGATATGCCAGCCGAAGGTCAATGGCGGTTCTCTCGGCCTTTTCTTGCTCGGAATCTCCTGCTTCCAGAATGATTCCTGAAATTCCCATAGAGCGGCTGCTTTTCGCTGCCGCAGATGCCTGCCCGAGCGTCACCGCGGTGTAAACACGATAGCCCTGCTTTCGGGCGCTTTCCACCAAAGTCGGAGCGGCACCCCAGGGAATTGCAAGGCCATGCGCCAGCAGAGTTTTTGCAGGCAGCGCTGGCTCAGTCCAGCGAATCCACACTCTGCCCCAGGCGGTCTGGGGAATTACTGGTGACTCCGGCCGTATTAAATCGTCCTGGCCCTTTGAGGCGACGGAACTGAGAAACAATCCCGCCGTGCTCAAACTCGCGCTTTTAACGAACCTACGTCTATCCATGAGTTCACTCCAGGCTAGTCCAGTTTTCGCGCCACGGCTTTTTGAGAGCTCATCCGCGCTACGCTTGTCATCAGAATTTTCGGGCCACTGGTCACAGCCTGCTGCAGCCCTTCTGGTGAAATCCAGACGGCAGCCACATTCGGTAATCTCTTCACCAGATCCCGGCCTTTCTCGGGGCCCATGAGCAAGAAAGCGGTGGAGAGAGCGTCTGAAGCCGTTGCGGATTCTGCCACGACGCTCACAGCGGTGGCCGATTTCAACGGCTCGCCCGCGGCTGTGTCGATAATGTGTCCAAATGACGGCATCCCCAGCGAACTAGGTGGCGTCTGCTGCGATGTTGAAACGCTGTTTTCATTCAATAGGACTTGGGGATCAACCTGAGCGGAGGGGTCGCACAGGTGCACCGGCCAACCGGAGTGGCCAGGGGGGCAGCCCATTGCGTAAAACGTACTCCCTCCCGAATTAATCAGCGCACATTCGACGCCACATGACCGCAACACGGCGGCAGACCGATCCACGGCGTACCCCTTACCAATCGCCCCCAGATCCACCACCAGCTGCGAAGAGTGGAATCGAATCCGGCAGGGAGGAATCAATTCAACCTGGCGATAACCCACGCCGCGTCGAAGTCTTTTTTCCTCGGCCGGACTGGGAGCCTGCTCGCCGCGGCCCACGGCTTTCCACCGCTCAGCTAGCGGCCCGGTCGTGACGTCGAACTCACCTTCGGAGAGCTCGGAATAGCGCAGCGATTCCTCAATCACCTGGTACAAATCCTGGGTAACCGTTTGCGCCTCGAGGTGCGCTGTGCGGTTCAAGCGGCTTAGTTCGCTCGTGGGTTTGTAGATGCTCATCACCTGTTCCAGGCGATCAATCTCCTGAAAGGCATGATCTATAGCCTGCGACGCTTGTGTTGGATTGGTTCCGTAAGTGACGATTTCAAAAACCGCGCCCATGGCGTAGTGCTTTCTGAAAACAGGGAGAAGGGACTGGCCTAAGGACAGGTCTGGCAAAAGAATGGACGCAGTCAGCAGAGAGCCTTGAGGAGCCCCATCTGGGACGCGGCTACTCCAGCGCATAGACCGTACCATAGTGGCTTGCCACGTAGGTGCGGCCACCTGCCAGGACCGGAGTGCCACCGCCCAACCCAGCCTTCCAAAGCACTTTGCCTGAAGCGATATCGAGGCACATAGCGGTGCCCTCAGCATTAACGGCAACCACTGGCTCGCATATCACGGAGGGAGATGTGATCGCACGCCCGGTGGAGAGTTTCCAGTTCAGTTTGCCGGTCGGAATGTCCAACGCATATAGATTTCCGTCTTTGCTGCCAAAGACGACCACCTCTTGTGAAGCGGCGGGAGATGAGGATACTCCGAGTTTCGTCTCAAATTTCCAACGCACGGCTCCAGTGCCCGCATCGATCGCGTAGAAGAAGAAGTCCTCCGACCCCACCAGAACTGTGTCGCCCACCACAGCGGGCGTGGAATCGATGCCATCCCCTGTTGGCGTGCTCCACTGGATTCTTCCGGACGAGACGTCCAGCGCATAGACTTTCCCGTCACCACAACCCACATAAACACGCTTCTCGGCGGCATAGGCAGAAGTGCTGATTCGCCCTCCGAGGGTCTGTGTCCAACGCGGCTTTCCGGTCTTGAGCTCCACCGCATAGAAGCGGCCGTCGGCGCTACCGAAAAAAACGGATTCATCGCGTACAACGGGTGAACCCCACACTTCCCCTTGCGTGGCGGTCTCCCAAATGGTTCTGCCCGTGTCCCGGTCTAAGCTATGTACCTTCCCTCCGTCGCAGCCAAAAAGCAACATGTTTCCTGAAATCGAGGGGGTGGAGTGAATCCAGTCGGGGAACTGGCGGGTCCACCTAGGGCGCCCGCTATCGGCATCAAGGGCATAGACCGCGCCATGAATCTCTAACACGTACAAAAGATTGTCGCGCAGGACGGCCGCTGAACGGATGGCCCGGCCGGCGCGAAACTGCCATCGCACGCCTTTGGGCACTTGCCATGACGCCTCACTCTGTCGTCCCATGCGGGAGTTTTCACCTAATAAGGTTACCCAATCGCGATCTGTGCTTGCAGGACTGCCCGTCATAGTATTCACGTAAGTCGGAGGTGGCGATGATCGATCAGTTTGAGGTCCGAGACGCCCAATCCAAGTTTGCCGGCCGCGGCGATATGTCCCGGCTGGCGAAAGTAAAGGTTCTTAAGGGGATTCTCGTGGAACTCGGCGTCGTTCGTCGTTAAAGTCTTCGGATCGATATCCCAGACCGAACTTACCCCTTCTTCACGCCTCTTCTTTTCGATGGCCTCCAGCTCGACGGTATCCACCCCCACCGGGGCGGTGCCACTGAAAAGGGTCTTCGCTTCATAGACGAATTCCCAATGCGAGGTTATTGGGCCCCCGTGCCAAACTTCGCGCATTCCATCCATGATGTGGAGTACCGTCTTGGAGCGCAAAGGCTCGGTGGAGCAAAGATAACCGATGAGAGGATCGGTAAATGTGTAAGGTTGCTGGTGGGTGCGCGCCACATTGTTGAAGCACCCGTAGCCGATGTTCTTCAGGCAACCCGTCACTCCGGAGGCCGAGTGATCCTTCATCGTCGGAATATTAATGATCTTGGTCAATTCCTGGGTTACTACTTTTGCCAGATAGCACCGCGTCTCCGTCTCTCCGAAGAAATCTGCATCGCAATACACATCGAAATCGTAGCGTGCGTTATCGAAGGCGCCGTGTTCAATGCCCAGCAGCCGGATTCCTGCCGGCACCAGAGCCTGGTATGAGGCCAGTTCGATCTCGTCGGAATAGCGGTCAAACACCACGATGTTTTCAGCGGGGACGCCAATCGAACGTAGCGCCGCGATGATCTCGCGCACAATCTCGGGGGAGGAAAAGCACACGGGAGCCCCCGATGAGTTGATCTTGATTCCCACCACGTCGTGGGGTTCTATGAACCTTTGCCACGCCGCCGCCGGCGAACTTTCGCCGGTAAGCTCCTTCATCCCCTCGTTCAGCATGCGGCCAACGATCGGCTGGGAAACACGGTTGCCTGAAATGGAATCCCCGTGGAAGACTTCTACCACACGCCCAGGGAACAGGCCCGGGATTCCCAGAGGCGACGGCTTACTGGGAGGAATCCCATGCACCTCGATCGGAGGCAGCGCCGGCCGGCTTGGACTTGCCTGCCCTCTGCTGACACCCGAGTTAAACAATAGCGCCGCAGTTCCCCACCCCGCGGTCTTGACGAAATCCCGTCGATCCATCTTCACGCTCACAATCAGACACCCCTGTGCATCGAGGCGGTTCGTACGCTGAAACAGGTAAAAGTTTGGCCTTTCAAAAATAGGCCTACGCTATCCCTATTAGCCTCGCGCCGCATCCCGCTGGACTTCGCGAACCTGCCGCGGAACAATCATACCCTCATTCGGTTACAACTTCCACACCCCCACCTAGATAGTGATCTCGCTCACGATGTTGTTCTCGCTGGAGGGAAGCCGGTCCACTGCAGGTGGAAAGATGCAATTCAATGCGCGGTGTCCCGGCGCATTTTTTCCATAACCCCTGTCCCGGCGGCCTTGATTCGATTCTGATTCTAGGGCCTGTTGACACTACCGAAAGGTGTAACTTCCTCAATCCCCGCAAGGCAGGGCGGCGGAACTCTACGTCCACTGCCGCGCCGGGAGTGATAATATGGCGCAATCTTCTATGAAGACGATCTGCACGTTTCCAACACGGTGGCTGCAAACAGTTTTCGAGCGCGGCCGGTTCAAAACAGTTGCGCTTGCCATTGTGGCGGCAGCAATCCTGTCAGCAGCAGCCGCCCGCGTGCTCTATTCCGATGCACCGAAGACGGCCGCAGAATTCAACGCTGATCCCGCTATGATGATGGAAGCCTATCGACACGTTGAGGCGGCGTCTGTCTCCGATGCGATCGAGCAAATCCTCCACGAAAAGCAGTTCATGTCTCATCGCATGCAGGCAATCTTTCCCACCAAGTTTGCCGGCAGGGCTCTTACCGTGAAGCTGGCCAGGATGGAAAACAACGCCCCTGATGCGCTGTCAGGCATGCTGCAGGCGATCGATTCAGGGGGAGTGGGCTCAGTTTATGTGATGCAGGTAGAAGATGGAGCAGACGTCGCGGGCATGGGCGGCCTGATGGGAAGCGCCATGTTTGCGCGGGGTTTCTCCGGCGCGGTCATTGACGGAGGGATTCGCGATAGTCCGCAGCTCAAGCGCATCGGCTTTCCGGTCTATTCCACCGGTCCGGTTCCATCCACATCTGTTGGACATTACCGTTTCGCCGGGGTTAACATTCCCGTGGATTGCGATGGTGTGACCGTGAGAGCGGGCGACATAATTGTGGCCGATCAGGACGGCGTTGTCGTTGTTCCTCAGGAGCACGCTGCCGAGATCCTGATTCGGGCACAGCAACTCGACAACACTGAGCACTCCATGTACCCGTTCATTGAAAAATTCCATTCAATTACTGAAGCGGTAAGGCAATTCGGAAGAATCTAGGCGCGGCCAATATACTCGCGGATGGTGGCAGGAGGATTGACAGATGTCTACTGGCATGAATCGACGCAAGTTTTCACGCCGGCGCTTTCTCCACTGGTCGCAATCGGCGCTGGCGGCGGTTGGGCTATCACCGGCGCTTGCCTCTTCGCTTGCAACCACCTCCGAATCGGCGCCCAAGTCAGCCGCTACAGGGGCGGGCGATGACTATTACGAGAAACTTGGCGTCGAGAAAATCATAAACGCGGCGGGAACCTACACTTATCTGACTGCGGCGGTCATGCCTGCGCAAGTGCAGCGGGCAGTTGCTCTGGCTGCGCTGCACCCGGTTGTGCTCAAAGATCTTCAGCGCGCTTCCGGCGAATACATCGCCAGGCGGCTTCGCTGCGAGGGCGCCCTGGTCACTTCGGGCGCATCGGCGGCTCTCACGCTCGCAACCGCGGCCTGCATCGCTTCGGCCAACGGAGCTAAGCCTGACCAGATTCCTGAAGAAGTCAGCTTCATGAAGAATGAAGTAATTGTTCAGAAGGCGCATCGCTACGAGTACGACCACGCCATGCTCCTCTGCGGGGTGCGCATCATCGAGGTTGTCTCGCTCGACGATTACAAGCGCGCTTTCACGGCGAAGACGGTGATGACCAATTTCTTCAATTCGGCCGAGGCGGGCGAAATCGATCGTGAGACATGGCTCGAAGTTGCGCATGGCCACAATGTGCCCTGCCACATTGACGCGGCCGCGGACATGCCCCCCATCGAAAACCTGTGGAAGTACACTGGCATGGGTTTCGATCTGGTCTCCTTTTCCGGAGGCAAGGGAATTCGCGGACCGCAGAACGCCGGCCTCTTGCTCGGAAAGAAACATCTGACAGAACTGGCCGCGGAAAACGACAACCCCAACTCGGACGCCGTGGGCCGCGGCATGAAGGTCGCCAAGGAGCAGGTCGTGGGCATGGTCGCCGCTGTCGATTGGCTTCTGGAACAAAACGACGAAGCCGACCAGCGTGAGTATATGCGCCGGGCAAAGATCATCATTCAGATGGTCAAAGATATTCCCACCATGAAGACTGAAATTTTTGTCCCCGAGATTGCAAACCACGTACCGCATCTCATCCTTGCCTACGATCCGTCGGTTGTAGGCATGACCCCAAAGCAGGTGCAGGAAAGCCTGCGCGCGCTTCGCCCGCGGATCGAACTCAATCCTGCCACCGGATCAACGGGACGCCTTGGAGCGCACTCCAACGAAAATACAATTGTCGTCGGCACATGGATGCTGCAACCGGGAGAGGCTGAAATCGTCGGCCGTCACCTGCGAAAGGTACTCACAACGTCAAAGCTCTAAGAAGGCACGAAGTTAATTCACTCATTACCCCCAAAAGGCACAAGGAGCCGATCCATGCAAATGCAGTCAAGAAGAGCCCTGCTCAAGAATGCAGTCGTCGCCGGCGCGGCAGTTGCCGGCGCCGCTGTTTCAATTAAGCCTGTTGAGGCCAAGGCCTCGGACAAGCTCGAGAAGAAATCGTATCCCGCGAACGCAAATACGGACAATGCTGCTGCCGCGCCGCCACTCTTTTCGAGCGCGGTCTCCTACGGAAACCTTCTGTTTCTAGCCGGCGTCGGTGCGCACTTCAAAGGGACCATCGAGGAGCACACCAAGCACGTCCTCGACGAACTGGAGAAGAATCTGATCGGCGCAGGCTCCTCGATGGAGAAGGTCCTTAAGGTCAATGTGTATCTCAATGACATCAACGACTGGGCCAGGATGAACACTGCCTACGCCGGCCGCTGGGGAAAAATTCCTCCTGTCCGGACCACCGTGGCTCCCGCCGGCGGCATCCCTGGGAATTCGCTGGTGGAAATTGATCTAATCGCATACATCTAGTGTCCCTAAGCGCCGCTCTCTTGCGTGGCACATAACGCACCGCAACAACTGACTCGCCGTCATCGGCGCACAAGGATCTGGATATTTCATGACCTTCTTCCGTAGCAGGCTCTGGACACGACGGCAACTCATCAAGCGGTCTGGAGTGTTCTCAGCCATTGGGGTCGCTGCCGCCATGGCGCCTGCGGCCGCCAGCGCCGCCTCGCTCGCGGATTCTCGATCCGGCGACGCATCACCTGAACTTCTCGGTACCGATGCTGACAATCTCTACACCCGGATCGGCGTGAGGCCGCTCATCAATGCTCGAGGCACGTACACTTTGATCAGCGGTTCGCGCTCGCTTCCAGAGGTGAAGCAGGCCATGTTCGAGGCCTCGCACTACTATGTGCATCTCGACGAACTGATGGATGCGGTTGGCAAGGAACTGGGGCAGCTTACCGGCGCTGCATGGGGTGTTGCAACCACTGGCTGCGAGGCCGCAATCGCTCTGGCTACGGTGGCCTGCATCGCCGGGGCCGATCCGGAAAAATCGCAGGCGCTGCCTTACATCAAAAGCCGTGACCAGGTGATTGTCCCAAAACATTCGCGCAATCCGTACGACTTCGGGATTCGGATAACGGGTGTTGAGCTTGTGGAGGTCAACTCCGCCGATGAGCTGCGGAACAGAATTTCCGCGCGCACCGCGATGATCTATATCCTCTCCAGCCCTGCGGCGGAATCCGGCCCGCTCGGCATTCCAAACATCTGCGCAATCGCCAAAGAGAACAATATCCCGGTTTTTGTGGATGCTGCTGCCGAAGAACCCAACGTTCCAAACATTCACATTCAACACGGAGCAACGCTGGTGGGCTACTCGGGCGGCAAATGCATGCGCGGCCCGCAGTCGTCCGGGTTGCTGATAGGGCAAAAGGATCTCTGCCGGGCTGCTTACTTTCAGGCTTCGCCCCACCATAACTACGGACGCGCATTCAAATGCAGCAAAGAAGAAATCATGGGTTTGTTCGCCGCTGTTCGTCAATGGTACAAGCGCGATCACGCGGCGGAGCAGCGCCAGTGGCTCGCGTGGCTCAAGCATATCGAGGGGCGCGTCAAAGGCCTCCCTTCGGTGACGGCGGAGTATCTTCAGCCTGAAGATCTCTCCAACAAGGCGCCACAGCTTCGCATTCACTGGGACGCAATGCAACTCAAGATCACCGGCACGGAGCTCGTGGCTCGTCTCGATGCAGGCCGTCCCCGAATCCTTGTTGACAGCGGCACAGGCGTGCGTCCCAACCGAATGGAAAGCTCGGTAACCATCATGCCGTACATGATGGATTCAGGAGAAGAACGGATTGTTGCCGATGCCATCTTCGAAGGCCTAACCAGGCCGGGGCACTACGAAAATCCGGTCGTTCCAGCCGGCGAACCGGCGCAGGTGCATGGCAACTGGACCGTCGCAATCAAATACTCGCGCGGTACCGGAGAGCAGCACTTCATGCTCGAACAGATTGGCAACGACCTTACCGGAACACAGCAGGGCGAACTCTACAAAGCTGCGATTCAGGGCAGTGTGCACGCAAACCAGATTGAATTGCGAAGTGTGATGAGTGTGAGCGGCAATGACATTCCCTGGACATTCAAAGGCGAAGTTCAGGGAAACGAGATGGCCGGCACCGTCAATCTCGGTGAGTACGGCGAAGCCGCCTGGCGCGCGAACCGCGTTGAGGGGTGACGGCGCCAGGGATTATTGAGCCGACGATTTTTGCGTGCAGCAATTTGTTGAGGCACATTCGAACGGTTAACCCGTGTAAATGAATTTCCGTGGATTGATGGAGGTCTCATGATTCATCCGCTTCGCAGTAACAGCCCCGCACACAGCATTCGTAGATCGTGGACTGCGCTTGCGTTGTTTAGTGCTGTCGGCATTCTGGCACAAACGCCAGCGAGCACTTCATCTGTGCCCATCTACGACCTGCTGCTCAAGGGCGGTCATGTTCTCGACAGCAGGAACAACATCGACTCGGTGATGGACGTGGCGATCAAAGACGGTAAGATCGCCAAAGTTGCCGCAAACATCGCGCCTTCTGACGCGCTGAGGACGGTCGATGCAAAAGGTCTCTACGTGGCCCCGGGGCTCATCGATATTCATGTCCATGTATACGCGGGGACGGGTGAACGCAACTCGTACGCAGGCGACCTCGCTGTACCGCCGGACGGCTTTACCTTTCGGGCAGGAGTAACAACCGTCGTGGATGCCGGATGCTCGGGCTGGCGAAATTTCGAGGATTTCAAGCAGCGCATTATCGACCGCTCGAAAACCCGCGTCTTCGCCTTGTTGAACATCGTCGGCGCCGGCATGCGCGGTTCGAACTACGAACAGAACACCGCTGATATGGATGGCGAAGCGACCGCCGCCATGGCTTTGAAGTATCCGCAGACGGTCGTCGGGATCAAGACCGCACACTTTGCCGGTCCGGAGTGGATTCCGGTAGAGCAGGCCGTGATCGCAGGAACCAAGGCGAATATCCCGGTCATGGTGGACTTCGGCGTTGACCGGCCGACGCGGCCTATCTATGATCTTTTGACTAGCAAGCTCCGTCCCGGCGACATTTACACGCACATGTACTCGGGGCTTCGGCATGAGCAGGATCCCGTTACGCTCGGGCCCAGCAAGGCGTTCATTGAAGGACGTAAACGCGGTGTCTACTTTGATGTCGGCTTCGGGG
>JBARBP010000108.1:0-6430 GCA_049793195.1 Occallatibacter sp.
CGCCTGCCCTGCAATGTAATCGAGCGCGGCGCCAAGCGCGGCAACAAGCGCAACAGCCGGCGTGTAGGCGCTTTCGCCCTTGACCGCGTTCTTGCGCTCTTTGCGCAGGTCGAAGTAGTAGCGCGGATTCTTCGAGGCGTCCATTGCCTTCCAGGCCTTGTCGCTCACGCTGAGATAGGCGAGGCCGGGGGGAATCATGACCGCCTTCTGCGAGCCGCCGATGAGGATGTCGATGCCCCAGCCGTCCACGTCAAAGTGCGTGGTGCCGAGGCCGGTGATTCCATCCACAACCAGCAGTGCTTCGGTCGCGGTGACGATCTTCGCGATGGCTTCAACATCGTGGCGCACCGCGGTCGAGGTCTCAGTGGCCTGCATGTAAACTACGCGATGCTCGGGCTTGAGGGCGTTCTTAATCTCACCCAAATCGAAGGTCTGGCCATAGGGCGCATTCAATACGTCCACTTCGCATCCGAAAGCCTTGGCCAGCGCCGTCCAGCGTTCGCCGAATTTTCCGGCAGTCAGCACCAGGACGCGGTCGCCGGGCGAGGTCAGGTTCGAGACGGAAGCCTCCATGGCTCCGGTACCGGAAGAGGAGAGCAGGAGCACGTCGTTTTTGGTTCCGACAAAGACCTTCAACTGGGCCAGCACCTTCTGAAAGAGGGCACGGAATTCGGGGGTGCGGTGGTGCATGTCTGCCGCGGCCATGGCAAACTGGGCTGCGGGCAACAGCGGCGTTGGGCCTGGTGTAAATAAACGGGTCTTCCGGATCATTTTTCTCCTCGTTTCGGACCGGGTGCTGGTGGAATTGAGTTGAGCGCCGGTCCAACAATCACAGAATACACATATTTGTGGTTTTTGTGAACTCTAGTCTGTGCAAAAGTCATTTCAAACCCAAATCCGGACCGTCTCGCCCAGAATGGGTACAATTCTCATTGGGCGCGATCATTAACGCCCGGAAACCCGAAAAGGTAAGGCAGGAAGAACCGCTATGGATGCAGGCGCACTCGAAGCTCTTGTCAGTCAACAAGTTGTCACCGCATTGAAGGCCCACGACGCAGTCCGCACGGGTACGCTGCGGCTGATCAAAAATGCGCTCAAGAACAAGGCCATCGAGAAGCGGGAGCCGCTGACGCAGGCCGAGTCGGAGCAGGTGCTGGCCACGATGATCAAGCAGCGGCGCGACTCGATCGATCAATTCACCAAGGGCAATCGGCCGGAACTGGCGGCGATCGAGACTGCGGAGATTGTGGTGATTGAGGAGTTCTTGCCTAAGGCGCTGGATGAGGCCGGGCTGGCTGCGCTGGTGGCAGAGGCAGTTGCGGAGGTTGCGGCTACCACTGGAAACAAGCCGACCCAGAAGGAAATGGGGCAGGTGATGAAGTCTGTGCAGGGCAAGCTGCAGGCCGCGGGGGTTCGCGCCGAGGGGCGCGCGGTGAGCGAACTGGTCAAGAAGCAATTGGCAGGTTAACGTCCGATGAAAATGCAGGATGACTGTGGACTGCTCGGCTGGAAATCTCTACTATCAAGCTGCATCAAAGTTGAAGGCTGCGCACCTTCCCCGGCCAACCAAAAGCTTTTAGCTTTTATCACGGCCAAATTCTTTTGAGGCGCCTGCCTGGATCCCGCGTTTAGATTTCGGTCACGTCGGATTTCTTTCCTGGAGCGTCAATGAAAGTCCCCAGCAACTTTGTGAATCTGGCTGCGATGCTGCTTTGCTTCCTCGCCGTTCCCCGGCTGTGGGCGCAGGGACCGCCTTATCAGACGGACGATCCCGTACCGGTGGATCTTCATCACTACGAGTTTTATATTTTTGGCGGCCTGGACGGTACGCCGGTGGTCGTAACCTCCGCCGGGCCGGCCTTCGAGTTCAACTGGGGCGCGATTCCCCGCGTACAGATCCACGCAATTCTTCCATGGGGAGAGTCCGCTCCGCTGAACAGTCCTGTATACGACCCATCTGGCCAAGGGCCGAGCGCTTTCGGGTTAACCGACATGGAATTGGGCGTGAAGATTGCTTTCATCAAGGAGTCGAAGCGCGTGCCGCAGATCGGCAGCTTCACGATGTTTGAGATGCCGACCGGGAGTTATACCAAGGGGCTGGGCATTGGAAAAGTCTGGTACAAACTTCCCATCTGGGTGCAGAAGAATGAGGGCAAATGGACGTTTGACGGAGGGGCCGGGTACGAGGTGGTTCCGCAGACGGACTACCGCAACTTTCCCTACGGCGGATTCCTGGTAAAGAAAGAGTTGAGCGAGAGGCTTGAGCTGGGGGTAGAGGTGTTCTCGCATGGAAGCGAGGGAGCGGCAGCACCCCAGACAGAGGCTTCGGCGATGGTCGATTTGGGCGGGTACTACCACTTCAAGCATCACGAGGGCGAGCAGTTTCTGTTTTGCTATGGCCATTCCGTTACGGGACAAACCGAAAACTACGCTTACGTCGGGATGTACTGGACCTGGGGCAAGGATGACAAGAAATCTGCCGGGAACACGCTGTTTCCGGCGCATGGTTATGGGGGCGGGTTCTAGTTCGCTTTGGGACGAGCTGGTAACTCCGGTTTTCAATTGCATAAGTTCAAACGCCGATGAGGTTAGTCAATGGAAATCACCTTACGCAGTCTGCTGACGCTTGTTCACGGCATGGGGTTCGGCGCGCTTTATCTTCTTGCCTGCTCCGGAGCGCTAGTCGAGATATACCGGCGCTATTCGCCGGGCTCGATAAGGCCAATCGAGATCCAGGACGAGAAGTTTCTCGGCGCCTACCTGGTGGCGATGTCGGTGCTGGCCTGGATCACGGTGCTCACCGGGACTTACGTCATTTACCCCTGGTACCGTGCGGTCCCGCCGCCGGGAACGGTTGATTTGAGCGGCTTTCCGCAGCGGCTGTTGATGGCGAGCCCGACAACGATTGCATGGCACTCGCTGGGGATGGAGTGGAAGGAGCATGTGGCGTGGCTCGTGCCTATCTCGATCACGATGGCCGCGGCCGTGTTCATCCGCCACGGCCGCAATCTTACACGCCACCCGGAACTCCGCAACGCCGTTCTCGGTTTTGTTCTTGTCTCGTTCGTTGCCGCCGGGATTGCAGGTTTCTTTGGCGCGATGCTCAACAAGTACGCGCCGGTTCAGGGCGGGCAGACGATTCAACTGATGCACGGAGAGAAGCCATGAATGCAAAAACGAGTTCGGTTCACGCGCAGGACTTTGCCAATGGCGGTGGCGCGGCCGCGTTGCTGGCGGCGGGCATTGGCTCGTTCATGGTGGCCGTCTTCGCCATCCTCGCCGACAAGGTGGCTTCGATCAAAAGCCTGATGATCTTCTACAAGCCCACCGGCCCGCTTTCCGGGGTGACCACATGCGCCATTCTTGCGTGGCTCATTGCCTGGGCGATTCTGCACAGGCGTTGGAGCAGAAGAATGGTGGCATTGGGAAGTGCGACTACGGCGGCGCTGATTCTGCTTGGGCTGAGTTTGCTGCTGACTTTTCCGCCCATTGCCGATTTGCTTTGAATGGCTGTTGGAGAATTGCTGTCATGCCATTGGGGATTGATGGCTCGAGAGTTAGAGGAGCTGAGAGTCCAGGCGCGTGTTTGAAGTTGAGCGAATTGGCGGGAGGCGACCCGAAAGGTCAGCGGCCGACTTTGAGGAAGTGAAGATAGAAAACAAGGTTGATGGCCACGGAGATGGCCAGCAGGCCGATGGCCAACAAGGATACGATTTTGACCTTGCCGCCAAAGCTCTTCAGATCTTCAATCAGCTCTTGCTGCTGGAGGGTGTTGCGGTCGGTGGCCTCGCGGACTCTCTCGAGATGATCCCCAGCATGCTTGACCGATGCGTCAAGTTGAATGAACTGGTCGCGCAGCTCGCGGTTCTGGACGCTGAGCCTGGACAGGCTGAGTTCGATGAGTGCCAGATCCCCGGGCGGCGGTGGCGGGGCAACGGGAGGCGCAAGCTGCTGCGGGATTGATGGACGGGAGACAGCCGGGAATCTTTTTCGATCAAACAGCAGGAGAATGCTCTCAACGATCGGCAGAGCCGTTTGAAGCGCGGACATAGTGCGCTTTACACCGGAGAGATGCTTGAGCGGATGCTCCTCGCCGGAACCTGCCTGGGAGCCGGCCAGGACAGCACTTGAAGGAGCGGCGGAGACTGGCGCTTCGCGGATGCGGCCCGGGTCGCCCGGTACCTTCGCCGGAGTTTCCCTAATCGACACATCGGTACCCTCGACGCACCGAAGTAACTCGGCAGCGTCCGGCGCCGGAGGCGAGCCAATACTGGTGCGCTCGTCCTCTACTCTTCTTAATGCCTCAAATAACAGGCTCATTGGTTTTCACTTCAGGGATTACCAGTGTAACTCATAAACGGCGTTTGAGTACTGTGAATGACGCGTTAATCTCGAACTTCTCGGCACACAAAAGTCATGCCGCCCTTCAAGGTGTGGAATTCACGAGGTTGGTACCTGTTTAGACGCTTATTGGGAATGGAGGTATCCATGCGCTACCATACACACAGGATTGGTCTTGATATGTTTGTCGTCGTCTGGCAGTTCGAAATTGGGGAAGACAAGATCGCCGGGTTTGAAGCTGCATATGGGCCTGAGGGCGCCTGGGCAAAGCTTTTCAGGACGTCACCCAGCTACCTTGGCACGGAGCTGCTCCGCGACGCTTACATTCCGGGCAGCTATCTGACGGTCGACCGCTGGGCCAGCGAGGCCGAGTTCCGCGCCTTCCGCAAGGAGCACGACCAGGACTACGAAGTGCTCGATAGGGCCTGCGATTCGCTCACAAGCCGAGAAACCCGCATCGGCGCATACACCGTTTAGAAGCCCTTACGGTGCTCAGACGGGCAGTTTTGGTCTGACGCTGCCGCTCCATATGTGCAAATCCAGGCCATAACCTGCCAGGAACTGACTTTCTCCATATCTTCGCCATTTTTCTCTGTCTTTGTCTCTCCCGCCCTGCTACAATCCCATCGAAATCCAATTCAAGCCCGCGTCGTTTTTTGCCCCCGAAGCAAGACGATCAGGGCGATTTTTCAGGAGCTCTCCCGATGGCCATCGCAGCAGACGACCGCGCCAAAGCCGTAGAACTAGCCCTCGCCCAAATCGAAAAACAGTTTGGCAAAGGGTCGATCGTCCGTCTCGGGTCGCGCGAAGCGCTGCTGCCCATTGCCGTTATCTCGACCGGCTCGATCAGCTTTGACGCCGCGCTGGGCGTCGGCGGGATCCCCCGCGGCCGCGTGACTGAAATCTACGGCCCAGAGTCCTCCGGCAAAACCACGATCACCCTGCAGATCATTGCCGAAGCCCAGAAACATGGCGGTCTGGCCGCATTCGTCGACGCGGAACACGCACTCGACCCCGGCTATGCCAAGAAGCTCGGCGTCGATGTAGACAACCTGCTCGTCTCTCAGCCCGACTCCGGCGAGCAGGCCCTCGAAATCACGGAGGCGCTGGTCAAGTCCGGCGCCATCGACGTGCTGGTTGTCGACTCGGTGGCCGCCCTGGTACCCAAGGCCGAACTCGACGGAGAGATGGGCGATTCGCACATGGGCCTGCAGGCGCGCTTGATGTCGCAGGCGCTGCGCAAACTCACGGGAAGCGTCTCGAAGTCCCGCACCGCTCTCATCTTTATTAACCAGATCCGCGAGAAGATCGGCGTCATGTTCGGCAATCCTGAGACGACCACAGGTGGCCGTGCACTCAAGTTTTACTCCTCGGTCCGCGTCGATATCCGCCGTGTTGCCGCCATCAAGGAAGGCGACGCAGTGACGGGCAACCGCACCAAGGTCAAAATCGTGAAGAACAAGGTGGCCGCGCCTTTCCGCGAAGCCGAGTTCGACATTCTCTACGGCGAAGGGATCAGCCGCGAGGGGGACGTGCTGGATTTGGCTGTGGCCAATAACATTGTTGAGAAATCAGGCGCATGGTATAGCTACGACGGCGAGCGCATTGGGCAGGGCCGCGAAAATACCCGCACCTTTCTCAAGGAGAACAGGGATATCTTCGCCAAGATGGACGGCGCGCTTCGCAAGGCGCTGAACATTGGCGCTGTGAAGGCCGATGTTCCCGAAGTACCTGCGACCGGCCACGCAGAGGCCAAGGAAGCCGTTCGCGGCCGCAAGGGGTAAGGCGCTACAGGCAATCTACTCAGGACGCAGCGGCTGCGCGAGCCATCGGAACGCCCGCTCCACGAATGCCTTTGCGTCCTTTTCGATGCAGGGGCCGTGAGCAATGATCAACCTATCGAAATCCCAGGAAAGGAGCTTCTCGAGCGATTGCCGCGCGAGGTTTCGATGGATGAAGGTCAGCTTGATGTCCAACGGCACGCCTCCATGCGGGTACGCAACACCTCCCAGCCTGATCAAGGAATTCCGAAACGGCCTGTCCTCTATCATCGGGTGGACCTGTATCAAATCATCCAGGATGACTGTGT
>JBARBP010000109.1:0-11457 GCA_049793195.1 Occallatibacter sp.
ATCCGTGGCAAGGCTGCGCGAGAGGTCAAGCGAATGTATTGATGCCCAAGACCGGCCCCGATTGGAACCAGGTCGCAAGCGTTGGCGCCTGCCAATGACGGCGAAATGGCCAGATGGCAGAGCGGGCAGGTATCGGTGGAACAATTGGCGTGATGGTGCAATAGCATGCCGGACGTCATGCCCAGCAACAGCACGATGAGTGCTATCGAAACTACTACACGCCAAATTGGCTCTCGGTCGGGCATTTTGGAGACTGATTTCAGAGGCCTTGCGCTGTGTACGAATAAGTGTAGTCCAATTTCCCCATTCCTTGCTTCATGAGCCTCAAACCAAATGGAATACAACTGGTGGTGACGGTTTCTGACCCAATATCCCGACTCTGGAGCACTGCCCGAATTGAACGCCTTGCCACGGAGAATTAGGTTTGGTGGGATTTCCGAAAGGACTTGGGTAGACACCGGGCGCTGGAATTCAAGTAAAAATGTGCGGGAATTGAGCCGTGAAGGCGCTGATTTAATTGTATTTAAATCTGGACTCAACCAGACATGAAAGCTATGGTGCCGAAGAAGGGACTCGAACCCCCACACCCTTGCGAGTACGTGGACCTGAACCACGCGCGTCTGCCAATTCCGCCACTTCGGCACGGTTACTTGCACAGCGAGGTTCACTGAGCAACGCAGCAACCTTGAGTCTCGCAAATGCGGCAACTGGTGTCAAATAACCGGGCTGCATCGCAAGCGACCACACTAACCGGGGGTCTTAACGCCGCCACGGAGCATCTCTACGGCCTTTTTGATGCGAGCCGACCGGGTTTCTTCCTTCTTGGCCTCGGTGATCCAACGGCAATATTCCTTGCGATGGGTGTAGCTGAGTTTTTCAAAGCCAGCGAGCAAGCCCTCGTTCTTCATTAGCCGTTTGAATTCGGCGGGTACTTCAACGGTTCTTTCCTCTTCATCCTTCCAGACCACGACTTCGATTGTGTCTCCTGGCCCTTTGCCGATTTGCTCGCGAATGCCTTTTAGCACGCCCAGCATATGCTCTGTTGCGCCGCACTTGATGAGGGAACCGGAGTAAGGAACGCCGTCGAGGGTCGATTTTACGGGGACCCTGGCCCTGGTGCCGAACTCTCGCTCGACATCGTAGGGAAAGATGACGCCGGCGCCACCGCCGATGCCAGGTTGAATAGTTGCCTTGAACTTGTATTTCTTCATCTCTAAACCTTTTGGAGCGGAGCCGGCGACGGGTTCACACCTGGCTTGCCGATGATCAGCCGGCCGCCGCGCGCAAATTCGAAAAGAGCTTCGGAAAGCAGCCTGCCGCGCTCTCGCATGGCGAAGGCGCGGCAGGGATTTGGTGAAGATACATCATAGTTTGATAGCCGCTAGGGCCTCTGACTTAGACCAGCTTGGCGTCGAGCACGATCTCAGTGTTGTTGGCGAAGAGCTTGGAGATGGGACAGCCGGCCTTGGCGTCGGCCGCGGCCTTGTCGAAGATATCTTTGGTGGCGCCAGGAACGCTGGCTGTGGTTGTCAGCGCGATCCGAGTGACCGCAAAACCGCCGTCGGTCTTTGCCAGAGTGACGGCCGCATTGGTCTCAATCCTTGTGGGGGTGAGGCCCGCACCGCCCAATTGCGCGCCCAGAGCCATGGAGAAGCAGCTTGCGTGAGCCGCCGCAATCAGTTCTTCGGGGGTGGTGCCGGAGTCGGCGCCTTCAAAACGCGTGGCGAAAGAATAGTTGGCGTCTTTCAGTACGCCGGTCGCCATTGAGATGGTGCCTTTGCCTTCTTTCAGTGAACCTGTCCAAACCGCACTAGCCTTGCTTGCCATAGTCCCTCCTTTGGGGATTTGAAATCCGGTGGTTGTTTCCGATGCGCCTCCAGGGGAAGAGTGGGCACAGCCGGAGCGTTGATGGTGGAGGCGCCTGCGGGAAAACTGCGTGCAGTCGCGCCTGCTCTTCCATGGTAATCTGTCGTCCATGTTGCCGCAGCGGCCTACAGCCCTTGATCCTGATTTTGCGGTTAATTTCTCACATGGTGAGCCGGCCGGCGACCATGCAACCCGTCAGCAAGTAGAGCATCACTGTCAGGTGTGCCCAACCTGCAGCCACCAGCTCACAGGCCACCATTGCAAGCTGGTCTGCACGCAGTGCGGCTATTACCTGAGCTGCGCCGATTACTTCTGAACCCGGTTCGCCAACCGCTGGGCCGCATACTCGTCGCCAGGGAGCCACTCCACTGGTTTCGGCTGTCCGCTAGCCAGCCATCCGAGCACAAAGCCGAAGCGCGCCAGCTTGGCGTTGCCGCGGAAGTCCCAGTCGGCTCGGTATTCATCGGAGGGCTGGTGGTAGTGTTTTGCGGTGTAGTCCTTTGACTGCGCGCGGCCCCACTCCTGGATGTGGCCTTCAAACAGATCGCCCTGGTCGACCGAGAAAGCGGGAATGCCAATCCGCGCCAGCGAGAAATGGTCGGAGCGGTAGTAGGAGCCGGCCATGGGGTTAGGATCGGGCAGCAAGGCCAAATCGAACCCCTTGGCAACCGTCTGAACCGTAGGCCAGAAGTCGAGGCGCTCGGCGCCACCTACGTTTACCGAGAGCGGAATCCCGATGGGCAGCAACATATCGTAATTGAGGTCGAGCGTAATCTCGCCGGCGGGAATGGGCGGGTGCAGGCCAAGATATTGCGAGCCGAGCAGCCCCTGTTCCTCGGCAGTAACGGAGGCGAAATAGACGGCATGGGGAGGCGGCACGGTGGACTGCGCAAATGCGCGCGCCAATTCAAGCAGAATGCCGCACCCGGTTCCGTTGTCGGCTGCGCCGTTGTAGATGTTGTCGCCCTTGGCATTGGGATCGATGCCGAGGTGGTCATAGTGCGCGGTATAGAGAACGGCCTGACCGCTGGAACTGGCTCCCGGCACGCGGCCAATTACATTCGCTGTTTCGTAGTGGCGGACCTGGCTCTCGATATGGGCACGAAGCTTGACCGGAAGCTCAACAGCGTGAAACCCGCGCTCGCCCGCAGCTTCAATCGAATCGTCAAGGTTGCCGAGGCCGGCCAGCGTGAACAGCTTCTGAGCAACATCGTGCTGAATCCATGCGGCGGCGCGCAACGTGGCAGAGGGGTCGCCCTGCAGATAACTCTTTTCGATTGCCTGGGAGTTGCGAACGACTTCCCAGCCGTAGCTCGCCAGATCGCTGCGATGAATGATGAGCACTCCGACAGCTCCCCGGCGCGCCGCTTCTTCGTATTTATATGTCCAGCGTCCGTAGTAGGTGAGGGCCTTGCCCTTGAAGACCTTGTCATTGTCGGAGGGCGGCTCATTCACAATGATCATCGCGATCTTGCCCTTCAGGTCGATATCGTGGCCGCTGGGGCCTGCATAGTCGTTCCAGCTATATTCGGGTGCGTGAATGCCATAGCCGACATAGACGATCGGCGCACTGAAGTCGGCGGTCTGCTGCCCTGTCTGGTCCTTTGAGACGATTTCGGAACCGTAGGCCAGATCCACCGGCGCGCCGCTGGCGGGAACAAATGAAAATTTCGTTTTGTCCTCGATGGTGTGCACCGCGAATAGCGGAACGCGCTGGAAGTAGGTGCCGTTGTCCCCGGCGGCCTGCAGTCCCTCAAGAGCAAACTGAGTGGCAATGTACTCGGCCGCTAGTTCTCCTCCGCGTGTGCCGGGACCGCGTCCTTCAAGCAGATCGAGCGAAAGAAAGCGCACATGGGCGCGAATTTTTTCAGGATCGATCGATTCCGCGGCGGCGCGCGCTGTCTCGGGAAGACCCACGATTGCCGGAACCGTAGGAACTGCAGAGTGCTGGGCGTTGGTGAGAGCCGAGGCCGGGAAGATTGCAGACAGGATGGCCAGGACCAAGGAGTTGCGCATGAGATCTCCGTGAAATGAAGGAACTTCAAGGCGTTCGCGTCCAGGAGGACGCCGGAATCAACTTCTTCAGAGTACGTCGGCTTCCTGTTGCGGGGCAATGGCGTCGAGCGACGCCGTGGGCAGCAAGTGAGCACGAGAAAGTACCTTGCGCGTGAGGCCGGTAAGCGCCATACCGGCAGCCTCACCCAGTGGAACCCAACGGCGCATACCGCCAGGCACGCAAATCGCCTCAATATCGTCCTCAAACACTATGCGGACGCGCACATAGTAATTGACCTGCATGATGGCGTGCCGAACAGTCATGCGCAGATCCTTCTCAGGAACCGCCGAATCGCGCAAGACGGGCAACTCCCAAAGACCCGGCATCACAGACTGTGTAGCAGGGCGCTGTTCCAGCAGAACCTCTCTGCTTGTGGTTCCGCGCGCCTTGCCCGAACCCTGCCCCATCCGCACTGAGAGCGCGTGCGCCACCTCGCGGCTCAACATCCGAGGCCGGGGCGACGTCTTGTGCTCTCCGCGCGTCTTGCAGTCGCCGGCGACTGGACACACCAGGCATTGCGGATTACGCGGCAGGCAAACAGTCGCTCCCAGTTCCATGAGTGCCTGATTGAAGTCGCCAGGACGTTCAGGGTCGACGAGCCGCCCCGCCAGATCTTCAATCTTTCTCCGAAGCGCCGTAGCTCCTGCGCGGCTGGCGTTCTCCCAGCCAGCCAGACGGCACAACACCCGCTCCACATTCCCGTCGACGACAGCTACAGGCTCGCCATATGCGATGCTGGCAATGGCTGCGGCTGTGTAATCGCCAATGCCGGGCAGCGCGCGCAAACCCGCGGACGTGGCAGGCAGACTCCCTTCCAGATTTTTGGCCACAAACTGCGCCGCTTTGTGCAACATGTGTGCGCGGCGATAGTAGCCCAGCCCGCTCCACAACGCCAGCACCTCCTGCTCCTGCGCCAGGGCAAGCGAAAAGAGCGTAGGAAAGCGCGCCATAAATGCCTGATAGCGGTCAACAACGACAGCCACGCGCGTTTGCTGGAGCATGATCTCCGAGACCCAGATCGCGTAGGGATCTTGCCTGTTCCGCCAGGGCAAGTCGCGGCGGTTGCGCTCATACCACTCGATCAGGCAAAGGCGCAGCCTGGCGATTTTGGCACGTTCTTCTTCCTGCCTTGCCATTCGCTCAGATTACGGCATCTACCCGGACTATTTCGGGACGTTACTTTCGGAATGTCGAAATGGGCCTTAATGGGCCATATGCCACGAATTGGTCATTGTGCCGCAAGTGGCAGATTGGTAAGGTCGTATTCCAAACAGCTCTTTCCGGCGTGATGTTTCGACGTACCCAAAGGTAACCTGGCTGGGACATCTTCAGCCTGCCGCAACCAAGGGCAGGGCGACACATCGACCGAGACTCGGTGCTATGCAATTGGAGGAATCTTGAAAGCCATTACTTCTTGCCTGACGCTTATCCTGCTGACTGCTTCCGCAGCCTTGTTCTCTCCGTCGTCACCTGTTGCGGCACAACAGCCGATGCTGTCTGCAACATCAACCGGCGTATCCTCATTGGCGACCAGACCCTGGAATAGCAACGTCGGCCCATATTCGCACCTCGCCGTGGGCGGCGGAATTTCGCCACTGGGCATCAACCTGCAAGTCGCCGTGAATGCCAGCCGCTATCTGAATTTCCGCGGTGTTGGCAATGTCTTCAATTACACAGTCAACAACATCTCGACGAACGGCTTGAACATCAGCGGCAAATTGAACTTTGCCACGGCAGGGGCTTCGCTTGACTTCTATCCTTTCCCGAATCACGGCTTCCGGCTGAGCCCCGGAGCGCTGTTCTACAACCAGAACGCGGTCACCGCCGCAGTCAACGTTGCCGGCGGCACCAGCTTCTCACTCAACGGCATCAAGTACTACGCGTCCAGCACCAATCCCATCATTGGCAACGGCGGCCTGGGTCTGAACTCGCGCAACCCGGCCTTCTCCATGACAACAGGCTGGGGAAACATGATCCCCCGCCATGGCGGACACTGGGCGTTCCCGTTTGAGATTGGCGCAGCCCTGGTAGGTCCTCCTACCATCAATATGGCGCTCACCAGCGGGGAAGCTTGCGATGCCCTGGGCCAGAATTGCGTGAGTGTGGCCACCGATCCCAACGTGCAGGCAAACCTTCAGGCTCAGCTCAACAAGTACAGGAACGATGTGAATCCGTTCCAGTACTACCCCATCATCAACTTCGGCGCGACATACAGCTTCAGGGTACGGTAAACCTTAACAATGTCAGCAAGAAGGGCCGCTCCCGTTTGGGAAGCGGCCCTATTTTTTGAATTGGAGTGCGGCTGCTAGCCGAACAACTCCCGGAGAGGTTCTCTTGCGTTCGGATCTTGCCAGGCCACTTGCTCACGTTGAGGTGTCAGCCTCAATCTGAGCAAATGGTCTGTTTAGTCTCTGAATGCCAGAACACACAGTGGCGTTAAGTATTGATTGCGCTAAGAAATGCATCGTGCTAGCTTGGAGCCAATTCAAGACCTCACAAGCTTGATGGAAGTCAATAAATCTTCAGGACCGTGGAGTATTTCTGATTCAATTGCCAGGAATGCCCACTATTCTGCCGATGTAATAATCGCGGCTTAAAAGAGGATCTTGAATGAATCGCAATGTCTTTTTCCTAATGATTAGCATGCTGGCTACATCACCTGCGCTGATTTCACAAACCAGCCATGGCCCCAGCAGCCTGTTCGGTCTCTACTCGTTTTCCAGCGAAGCCAGCGAGTCGATGTCCCAGGTCGCCTCGCCAGTGAAATACGATCCCGCGAACGCGCCGTTTTCCCGGCTCGCCTTCGGCGGTGGAATCTCACTGATGGGTGTGGATCTGCAGATGGCGACCAATATCAACCGGCATTTAAATCTGCGCGGTACCGGCAACTTTTTCCGGTACACGGTAAGTAGTAGTAATATCGACGCCAGCGGATTTAGCCTGAACGGCCAGATTAACTTCGCCACCGCCGGCGTTTCAGTGGACTATTACCCCTTCCCAACTCACGGTTTTCGTCTCAGTCCGGGTTTGTTGTTCTATAACGATAACCAGATCAAGGGTGGCGCCACCGGCTTGAGCGGGTCGAGCATCGTACTGAATAGCACTAACTACAATTCTGAAACGGCCGATCCTATCGTAATAAACGGGGCCCTGGCCCTCAATACTCACAAACAGGCCTTCACTATCTCCACCGGCTGGGGCAATGTGATTCCTCGCCGGGGCGGCCACTGGTCTTTCCCCTTTGAACTTGGCGCGGCGTTCACAGGTACGCCCTCCCTTAACTTGCTCATCGCCGGATATGGTTGTACAAATCGATTGGATGTAGCTATCAGTGGGCCTTCTTGCGTGAATATGGCTACCGATGCAAATGCACAGGCCAATCTGAATTCAGAGATAAGCAAGTGGACGAAGAAACTGAACGCACTGCAGGTCTACCCGATATTTTCCTTCGGCGCATCCTACGCCTTCCGATTCCGGTAGTCTCCTGGAACGGAGCACAAAGGGCCGTTTCCGGTAACGAAGCGACCCTCATTCCTGCATCAGCAGGCGAATGAGCAGGTCTACCCGAGCAACTCCCCGACAATCCCCGGCGCAGCCTTGAGCGCAGCGTCAATCTGCGACTGGTCCTTCCCGCCCGCCTCGGCAATCTCCGGCTTTCCACCTCCTGAGCCGCCTACGAGCTTCGCCACGCCACCTACCAGCTTGCCGGCCTGAATGCGCTTCGTGAGTCCCGGCGTAACGCCGGCGATAAGGGCCACCTTGCCCTCGGGCTGCGCGGAGGCCAGCACCACGACACCCTCGCCGAGTTTCTGCTTCAGGTTGTCCACGAGAGTCCGCAACTGTCCGCGCTCGAGCGAATCGGCGCGCAGCGTCACAAGCTTCACGCCCTTCACTTCCACTGCATGACTAAGCGCCTCGTCCAGCCCGCCAGAAGCAGACTTCATCCGCATCTCGTCGAGCTCGCGGCGCAGCTTCTTCATCTCGTCCTCTTGCGCAGCAAACTTCGCGCGCAGGCCCTCCGACAAGTTCTCGACCGAAGGAACGAACTGCCCAGCCACCTGCGCAAGCTCAAAGTCGCGCCGAAATGTGTCCAGAGAACCCATACCGGTGATCGCCTCAAGCCTTCGTACGCCGGACGAGACCGATTCCTCGCCCACAATTTTGATCAGGCCGATCTCGCCCGTGGCCGACGTATGCGTGCCGCCGCAAAGCTCCGTCGAAAATCCATCTGACAGCTTCACGACGCGGACCTTGTCGCTATACTTTTCGCCGAACAGCGCCATGGCGTGGTACTCATTCACAGCCACATCGATGGGCACGTCTTCCAGCGTCTCAACCCTGGCGTTGGCCAGCACCTCGCGGTTCACGACGGACTCGATCTCTTCCAGTTCCTCATCGGCGACCTGCGCAAAATGAGAAAAATCGAAGCGCAGCCGGTCAGGATGAACCGCCGAGCCGGCCTGCTTTACATGCGTGCCCAGAACCTGGCGCAGCGCGGCGTGCAGCAGGTGCGTCCCGGTGTGATTGCGGCGGATGGAATTGCGGCGCTCTCCATCGACGACTGTGTTCACGCGATCGCCAATGGCGAGCGGCTGTCTAAGCAAAGCCTTGTGCGCACGCACGCCCTGCACCGGCAGCACGCATCCTTCAATCTCCGCAACGGTGGCGTTGCCATCGGTTGAAGTGAACCAGCCTGCATCGCCCACCTGCCCGCCGGAGTCGCCGTAGAAACTGGTGTGATCGAGCACAACATCAACCGCGTCGCCCGCCGCGGCTGCCAGCACGCCGAGGCCATCCTTCACGATGGCGAGCACTTCGCAGTTGGTGGAATTGAGCTGGCGATAACCCTCGAAGGCAGTCTTTGGCAAATCGCGGAAGGCAGGGCTCGCCGACTTCGGGCTTCCACCCTTCCAACTTGCGCGGGCGCGGGCCTGCTCGGATTCTTTCGCGTGTTCAAACCCAGCCTCGTCAAACTTCACACCAGCATCGCGTGCCGCATCCACCATAAAGTCGAGCGGCAATCCGAATGTCTCGTAAAGATGAAAAGCCTTCTCGCCCGTGAATTCGCTCTGCAGCTCCTCATTTAACCGCGTGAGCCCGATCTTCAGCACGCGGTCAAACTGCTCTTCTTCAGCCCTCACGACCTTAGCCACTCGCGCAGCAGAATCTACCAACTCCGGATAGGCCCCCTGCATCAGATCGCGCACGGCAAACACCATCTCAAACAGAAACGGCTTTTCCTGTCCCAGCAACCGCCCATGCCGGATGCCGCGCCGCAAAATCTTGCGCAGAACGTAGCCCCTACCTTCGTTCGCAGGAATAACGCCGTCGTTGATGAGGAAGGTAGCGGCGCGGGCATGGTCAGCGATGATGCGCAGGGATGCGTTATTGGTAAACGGGTCTGGTTGCCAATTCGGTCCGGCTGGCGTCACCCCTCCCTCTTCAATCGGCTCATTGGAAACAGGAAGGATCGGATCTCGCAGCATTCCGCAAAGTTCCGCCGCTCTTTCAATCAACGGCGTAAACAAATCCGTCTCGAAATTCGAGATCTTCCGCTGCAGCACCGCGGCCACGCGTTCCAGCCCCATGCCGGTATCGATCGAAGGCTTCGGCAGCGGCGCCAGTTTGTAGCCGGCCGTCTTGCCCGCCGCATCCACAACCGCCGAGCGGTCAAACTGCATGAAGACCAGGTTCCAGATCTCGACGTAGCGGGCCTCGTCGTGGCCGAAGGGCTTGTCGAGTCCCGGTGTCTCCGCAGCCTCGATGCCCATGTCGTAAAAAATCTCCGAGCAGGGACCGCAGGGGCCGGTCTCACCCATCTGCCAGAAATTATCCTTCAAGCCGTATTCGTAGATCCGGTCCTTCGCGACCCCGGCTTCGATCCAGTAGGTTTCGGCTTCGTCGTCGCGGGGCACGCCATCCGCACCTTCAAAAATCGTGACGTATAGCCGGTCCTTGGGAATTCCGAACCACTCGGGACTGGTGACCAACTCCCAGGCATAGGCAATCGCGTCGCGCTTGAAATAGTCGCCGAACGAGAAGTTGCCCAGCATCTCAAAGAAGGTGTGATGCCGCCGGGTAAAGCCCACATTTTCAAGGTCGTTATGCTTGCCACCGGCGCGCACGCATTTTTGCGAAGTGGTCGCTCGGGAGTAGTCGCGTTTCTCAGCTCCCAGAAAGAGATCTTTGAACTGGTTCATTCCGGCGTTGGTAAACAGCAGCGTCGGATCGTTGGCAGGCACCAAGGACGAAGAGTGAACACGGCGGTGTCCCTTCGTCTCAAAAAATCGCAGAAAAGCTTCGCGTATCTCGTTCCCAGACCTGGATTGCATGGCTTATTTAGTGTAATTGGCAGAAGCGTTGCTGCACGCCCCTTGCTGCGCCGGACTCAAGTATTGGACCCGGCGCTGCACCCAGTTCGCAATCCAGCGCAATCAGTTTCGCGCGATTTTCCCTCACATCGCTTACCGCGGTAACCATTGCGGCGCTGCGGCATCTTACAAGACGTAGGAAAATCCCCGGAGGTTCCCCAATGGACAAGCTCGCGTTGTTTGCCATGCTCGAGGCGAAGGCAGGAAAAGAGCAGGAAGTTGAATCGTTTCTGAAGTCGGCCCAGCCGCTCGCAATGAGAGAGACAGGCACAAGCACCTGGTATGCGCTGAGGCTTGGCCCGGCAAAATTCGGTATCTTCGATACGTTTAAGGGCGAGGAAGGCCGAAACGCGCACCTGACGGGAGAGATTGCCAAGGCGCTGTTTGCCAAGGCTCAGGAACTTTTTGTCGTGCCGCCACGGGTCGAGAAGCTGGAGATTCTTGCTGCCAAGGCGCCAGGCGCTTAATTCCGAGGCGAGAGCCGGTTAGCTCTCGGCGTGATCATCTTCCGGATTTTCCAGCGCCGCGAGACTCTCCTCCGGCACCTCCCATTGGCGGAGGATCTTGTAGATCACGCCGGTCGAGAAACCGGCCGTGACCAGGCGGCGCATCACGCGGGCGGTCTCTTTCTCGTTCTCCGGCTTGCGAATGCGTTTGCGTTCGAGATGCTGGCGGGCGAGGGCTTCCTCGTTGGTCTGACCGTAGCGGGCTTCGAGGGTCTCGGCTATTAGCTCTTTGCTGACGCCCTTCTGTTGCAAATCCTGGCGGACGCGCCGTACCCCGAGCTTCTCGTTCTCCTGCCGCAGGCGCGCATAGGTCTCGGCAAAGGCGGCGTCGTCCAGGTAGCCGTACTCGTGCAGACGGGCAACAACCGTTTCGATCACTGCATCGCCGTGCTCACCCGGTTCGACGTGCCTCTGCATCAGGCGCCGCAGATCGGCTTCCGTGCGCATCTGCCGGCCCAGCGCCAGGGTGGCGTAGTTGAAGAGCCCGGCTTCGTTCAGGAAGGGGCGGGGTTTCGAAGATTTGCGGCCAAAAGGCATCCAATCAGTCCAAAGGAATCATCAGGTGAAAGGCGCGTGTCCGTCGCCAACGATAATGAGCGAAATCGCTGTCGAGTGTAAGAATATCGCCGGTGTTGAGTTGGTCGGCCATGGCTATGAG
>JBARBP010000110.1:0-8011 GCA_049793195.1 Occallatibacter sp.
TTTCGGGGTCGAATCGCTCATCCACATACGGGTCGCGCTTAAGGCCATAAACCGGGGAGGGCATGAATTGCCACATTCCGCCGGCGCGCGATTTGCGATTGACGGCCCTGGGATTGAAGCCGGACTCGGCGACGGCGAGATAGATGAGATCCTGGGGTACGCCTTCTTCGGCGAGGACCCGCTGAATCATGCCCTTGTAGAGACCGGCGCGCTCAAACGAGTGCAGCAGGGTGTTGTGACCGCGCTGCGAGTTCGCGAAAAAATTGATGAAACCGGCCACATAGTCGTTCATCATTAGCGGCAAGTCGGACTTAGTCGTGGCCAAATCAGCCCTGGCCTTGGCCACGAAATTAGGATCTACCTGGAATGTCACATCGCCGGCCGCTTCGGCGGGGGTGTCCTCCACCTTCGGGACAAATCCGTTGCCCTGCTTCAGCGCTTCCATCTCCAGCGCATTCACCTGGTCCACAATGCGATCGAACTCCTCCTGCAATTGCGAGTTGTCTTTGATGTCGATGCCGCTCGACAGCATCAGGTCAACGGCACGATCGAACTCTACCTTCGCTTCCGGCAACATCCCCTTGCGATAGTCTGCTTCGCCGCGGGCGTAGGCTGCCTCCACCTGATCAATCAGCACGCGTACCTGCCGCTCTTCCCTGGAAGGAGCAGGCGGTTCTACCGCTTGAGGGGCCTGCTGTGGGGCCAATGGAAGTGCCGGAGCCGTGGCCTGGGCCGGCAGTGGAGCAGCTTTCGGCTTTGAAGGGTCGCAACCCGATACCAAAAAGGTGAGCAAGAAACACGCCGGCAGGATTGACCGGCTCAACTGGATGCGCGTGAAACAACGCAACCAACCCTGCGACTGTGAGCGAACAAAGGACACTATGCCGATGATAAGCTATGCCATGGAGGTCCGCAGCGGCGGACGCGCAGGAACGGCGTATGTGCCTCCTTAAGCAAGCCCCCCAATGGACGCCCGCTTCCTTCGCAATTTCGCGATTATCGCCCACATCGACCATGGAAAGTCGACGCTGAGCGACCGTCTTTTGGAATTCACAGGTTCGGTCACCGGACGCGAAATGCAGGCCCAGATCCTCGACGACATGGATCTCGAGCGCGAGCGCGGCATTACCATCACAGCCCATGCCGTGCGCATGATGTATAAGGCGCACGACGGCAATACCTACCAGCTGAACCTGATCGATACGCCCGGCCATGTGGATTTCAGCTACGAGGTTTCGCGTTCGCTTGCATCGTGCGAAGGCGCCCTGCTCGTCGTCGATGCCAGTCAGGGGGTCGAGGCGCAGACGCTGGCGAACGCTTACCTGGCAATTAACCACGGTCTTGAAATCATTCCGGTCATCAACAAGATTGATCTGCCCTCGGCCGACATTTTGCGTACGCAAGAAGCCATTGAGAAGGCAGTTGGCCTGGACGCTACCGACGCTATCCCAGTGAGCGCCAAAACCGGGCAGGGCGTGGACGAAGTGCTTGAGGCCATTGTGCACCGGCTGCCCCCGCCCACCGGCGACCCCGACGCACCGTTACAGGCGCTGGTGTTTGACTCCTGGTTCGATGCCTATCGCGGCGTGATCGTGTTGGTGCGAGTAATGCAGGGAACAATGCGCAAAGGCCAGCGCATTCGGTTCATGTCAAATTCAAAATCCTTTGAAGTCGAGTCGATGGGCGTGCTCATGCCCAAGCCGGTCGAGATCGGCCTGCTTATCGCGGGCGAAGTGGGCTTCTTTGCGGCTACCATCAAAAATGTAGGCGACACCAAAATCGGTGACACCGTCACAGACGACGCAAGGCCCGCCGCTGCCCAACTACCCGGCTTCGAAGATATCAAGCCGATGGTTTTTTCCGGCTTGTACACGGTGGACTCGCATGAGCACACGCTCCTGCGCGATGCACTGGAAAAATTGCGGCTCAATGACTCCTCATTCTTCTTCGAGCCGGAAAGCTCGGTGGCATTGGGATTCGGTTTCCGCTGCGGCTTTCTGGGCTTGCTGCACATGGAAATCATTCAGGAACGGTTAGAGCGCGAGTATGAACTGGACCTGATTACCACGGCGCCCGGCGTGCGTTACCACATCACCCTGACGGACGGAAGCGTGATCGAGGTCGACAATCCTTCGCGGTGGCCGGAACCCACAAACATTGACTCCATCCGTGAGCCGGTCATTACCGCCAAAATCCTGACAAACGAAGAGTATGTTGGCGGCATCTTCAAGCTCGTCGAAGAGAAACGTGGCAAGCAGATCAACTTCGAATACGTGACGCCGACCCGCGTGATGCTCACTTACGAATTGCCGCTCAACGAGATTGTGCTCGACTTCTACGATCGGCTCAAGTCCATCTCGCGCGGTTACGCGTCACTGGATTACCAACTGGCCGGCGAGTGGGAGTCGCCGATGGTGAAGCTCGACATCCTGGTCTCCGGTGAGCCCGTCGATGCACTCTCGATCATCGTCCATCGCGACTTTGCCTACGAGCGCGGACGGGCTCTGGTATCCAAGATGCGTGAGCTAATTCCGCGCCAGCAGTTTGAGGTCGCCATCCAGGCCGCCATCGGCGCCAAGATCATCTCCCGCGAAACTGTCAGTCCCCTCCGCAAGAATGTTTTGGCGAAGTGCTATGGTGGCGACATCAGCCGCAAACGCAAGTTGCTGGAAAAGCAGAAGGAAGGCAAAAAACGCATGAAGCGGATTGGCAAGGTCGATATTCCCCAGGAGGCCTTCCTGGCGGTTCTGCGCGTGGGCGAAGATCAGCAGAAATAGGCATTCCGATTGATCGAACGGGTACATCAGTCACCTCCCATTCATCTGAAATTGTGGAAACCTCCCAAATTCCAGCATTGGAGCGAGAGGAGGCGGATCTGCACTCTCAGGCAATCGTCGTGATTGCTTCTATTTGATAAATAAGGAGTTGCCTCGCATATCAGAAGGGAAGACAGTTGGCAACAGGTTAACGGGGTTTTTTTGCCTGTGCTTTCCGAAAGTAATCCACATTTTTTTCCACAAAAAGAAGGGTGGCGCTGGAAATGACCATGGACGCGCTCGCGGGGCGTCACTTTGGACACCCAAGACCCATTTTCACAGCAACACAAAAGCCCCTGCGTTCGGGGCTTTTGTGTTCGCTTCAATCCACTTGTCGCAACCGATCCTTAATGGGTCTCAGCTGGCTTGGGGGCGGTCCGGGGAGCCGGTCTTGGTGCATCTAAACCACCTGCCGCAGGCCCGCCAGGCGGCGCGGGAATCCCCGACTTCTGATTGTAGGCGTCGATGATCTCTTTCGTGATGTTTGTGGCCGTTGATGCATAGAGCACCGGAGATTGCTGCTGCGAAACATCCAGCACCAGCGTAAATCCGTGCAGCTCCGCGTAGGCTTGCATCACGTCGTAGACTTTCGAGGCCAGTGTGTTGTAGACGTCCTGCATCTCTTGCTGGAAGTCGTTCGAGGCATCCTGGCTGTCGCGATCCAACTGCTTTTTCTTGTTATCGATCGCGGCGGCTTTGCTCTGCTGCTCGACCGGTGTCAGCGTGGAAGCCTGCCCTTGCAACTGCTTCGTCATGCTATCGACCTCGTCACTCAAGGCCTTGAGCTGTTGACGCTTTGGGTCGTACTTCTTTTGCAGGTCGGCAAAGTTGCGCTGGCCCTCGTTGGTTTGGGCCACTGCCACCTGAAATGCGATGACGGCGACTTTGGCGGGCCCCGCCGGTGCGGGTGCGGCGGCCGGAGTTTGGGCTGCGGCGCTCAGGACAAAGCCAGAGGCCAGCGTGAGAATGAGTGCAAGCGAACGCTTCATTTGATTCAAAAGCTCCTTCGGGATTCCTGTGTGGCTGCCCGCGCTGAGGCGCGAAACCGAGCCTGTGCCTCCTGAGCAACCCCGCGCTTTCTCATTCCCTTCCCGGCAACGATGACCTGTCGCCTGAGACCCCGATTTACCACCCCATCGACCAAGACCTGTCGCTGGGGACCCCGGCATTTTTTCGGGAACTCTGCGCCGACCGGCGACAGAGACAGGAAAAGACGCGAATGGAGACGTCAGCAGGAACTAGATGGATTATAGGAGGCCAGGGTTAGAGCGTCAAACGCCAGGGAAATGACCCTGAGCGTCGAATGAGAGGCGCTTCGCTTCCAACTCCGGCTCTCTGGCCTATGCACCGGTCTGCTCAGGCTGGAGGAATGCGATGCCCCCGGACGAAACCGAAGGGCCGCTCAGTTGAGCGGCCCTTGGTCCCATGGCTGGATGCCTGCGGCTAGAAGGTCGTCGAAACAGTCAAGCGGAAGGTTTTGCGAGGCTCACGGAACTGGTAGCGCGCGCCGTAGGCCTGGATTGCCTCATCGTACGAATAGTCTCCTGCGCCTCCCGGCGGGAACATCGCGCGGGTAATCAGCTCTGCCGAGCAGCTTCCCTGCTTGCCGCCCACGAGCACGTCGTTGCAAAAGGGCTCTTCGTAAAGCCGTAAGGGGTTGTAAGCGTAGTAGAGCCTGAAGGGCGCGTTGATGATCGGCATGATGACCGATAGCTCTCCGCCAAGCGACATGCGCGGTACAAAGTTGGTGCCCGAGATGGGCCGAATGTTCTGTTGGAATCCAACCTTCGATCCGGGAATGCCTCCCTGGCAGGCGCCGTTGTTATAGACTGGGCAACCGTAGAGCGGCGCGGTCAGCGCGGCAAATCCTTCGGGGCTCTGCTTCAACTGCCCATGATTGGTCGCCACGTCGATGCCAAAATCGTCGAAGAACGAGAACATCAGCGTACCCACGATCGGGATCCTGTACTCGAGATTGGTATTCAGGTTGGTGTCACCACCGATAGACGCCACGCCGTAGACCGGCAGCGGCACCTGAATGCACTGGTTGTCCTCAGGATTGGTGGGATCGCGTGGAACGCAAGTGCCGTCTGGATTCGTCAATTGGAAGTTGATATGGCTTGGCACGTAGCCATACGGTGTCGCCCCGCGAACGTCGAAGCCCCTCAATTCGTTTTCGCCGCCGGCGTAGAAGCGGTTGTTCGGTGGTGCCACATCGCCGCCAAAGCCCTGAACATAACCCAACTGAGCACGGACACCGAGCACGTTATGGCCATTGTCCGATGGAATCAGGTAGTGCATGGGGATAAAGCGCTTGTAGGCGACCAGAGGCGAAAAGTAGCGTACGTTGCCCCAAATGCCTGCCGCCTGGAACGCCGCCGTGTATTCCTTGCCGGTGCGCGGGCGTACTGGGTTGTTGATTGTGTCGTAGGAATAGGTGAACGATACCTGGCTGTTGATGATGCCGGCCAGCGCATTCGATCCCTGAATTCCGGACCGGAAGCTGATGGTCTGGAAGAAGGTCTGCGACGCGGTGCTGAAGGCCGTAATCGAAGACTTGCTCCACGAATAGGTCATGCCTACGCGCTGAAAGGCGTGCCGTTTGAGTGGATAGCTAATGGAGAAGTTAAGCCCGTCCGCAGCCTGGTTGTAATTCTGCGTGAGCGACTGCTGAGCCGCTGTCAGGTTCGCGGACAAGCCGGTGGTGGCCTGATAGTTCTTGGCGGCGTTGAAATCCTGCTTGTTGTTGTAGATTTGGAAGCCGATCTGGATCGGGCGGTTCTTGATATATGGCTGTGTGAAGCCAAACGTGAATGTACGGCTGACGTTGCCCAGATTCGCCTGCAGGCTCAGCGTCTCGCCCAGGCCCAGGAAGTTGTTGGTCTGGTAGTTGACGCCGACGAACGCCCCTGACATGCCGCTGAGACCGCCATTCATGCCGATCGAGTTCTTGCCCTTTTCCTTCACCTTTAGCAGCAATTCGACCGTGCCATTATCGGGGTCCTGGTGGGCCTCGGAGTCCTGGTCGACTTTGAGCGGCTCGAAGTACTCCAACTGGTTCAAACGCAGAAGGCTGTACTCCCAAAGCTGGGAGTTGTAGACCGAGCCTTCATCCAGCATCAGTTCGCGGCGAATCACGCGGTCACGCGTGATCGTGTTGCCCTGGAACTCAATGCGCGAAACGTAGAAAGGCTTACCCTCGTCGATATCGATGTCCCACGAGACGACTCTCTTCTGGTCGTCGAAGGTAGGCTTGGGGACGGCACCGAAGTTAATGTAGCCCAGGGTGCCGTAAGCCTTTTTGAGATTTTCCAGGCCCTTGCCCATGGCCGTGGCGCTGAACCAGTCGCCGTCTTTCATGGCGAAGGTGCCGCGCAGGGCCTTCAGGTTCGTTACTGCCTTGTTCCCGGAGAAGGTAATGCTCCCCAGCCGGTAGCGCCCGCCCTCCTCAATTCCCATCAGAATGTCAATGCGCTTGCCTTTGTTGGGGCGGAACGTGAACCAGTTCAGTCCCCCTTCGTCGCGAATCTGCGTCTTTGGCTGCTCCACTGCCGCGTTAGCGTAGCCCCTGTCGCGGTAGGCCTGCCGCACCCGTTCCGTGTCTTCCTCCAGTTTGGAGGCGTCGAAAGTCTGAGGAAACAGATCCTCGAAGATGATCGAATATGGAATGCCGATAGGCTTCAGATTCTTCATCGAGCGGCGCAACACCAGGGCATTGACGTGTTCATTGCCCACAAACTTGATCTGGCCCACCTTCACCACCGGGCCTTCCTTGATGTTGAAGTTAATCTGCACCGAGGCGGGAGGAATCGTCTTGACCTCGGTCTTGATGGTGGCGAACTGGTGGCCGTGCTCGGCCAGTAGCAGCTTGATCACCGTCTCGGCCCGCTTGATCTTGGCCGGGTCGTACTGGCTCTCAACCGTCAGTCCCACCTTTTCCTTCTTGAAACGGTCCAGAACGTCCGACACCGAGACGGTGCTCAGTCCCTTGTAGTTGATCTCGCGGATATTCGGTTTCTCACGGACGAAAATGTCCAGAATGATGCCCTTTTCGGTATCTTCCCGTTCGATGCGCATGTCGTCGAAATAGGACGTGTTCCAAAGCGAGTTGAAGTCTCGCTCCACCGAAATCGGGTCGTAGGTGTCGCCGACGTGGGTAAATAGCCTGGCTAGGATCGTTTCCTTGGGGATACGCCGGTTGCCGATGACACGAATCTGCTCAATCGTTTGCGAACCCTGAGCAAGGGCAGTACCGGCGCCGGCAACGAGCGCCGTCACGAGCAACAAGCGGCCCATGCCCGAGCACCAGCGCGCGGCCAGGCTCAAAGCACAGATTTGATTCCGCGCGCTGCGGAAGATGGAAGTGTGCTTGATCTTCACCGGGCTGGAGCCCTGCGGCGAGTACAAGTGCTGGTGCGTTCCAAAAATCGGCTTCACGGGAAGAATATGCACACCCTCATTGCTGAAAAAATCTGGTCCTGCCTCAAGGAAAGAATGATTATATTTGACCGTGGTGGTCCCGCCCAAACGGCCGGACACCAATCGGTTCGGAAATCGTGTCTTTCCCGGAATTTCCGCGCCGCGATTGCCCCTCGCCGACGCGGGCCGGGCTCTTGCTATTGCCTCAACGCCGAACACCGGTCGCCGGGGATCCTAACAAGCTTCTACCCATCACCCAGTCTACCGGAACGAACTGGGTCGAGGCCCTTTTGCATCCCCTCTTCGACTCGCAGCATCCCTGTTAGACGTGCACAAACCGCACAGGGTACCGTTCAAAATAGACGAGTTTCTCTACCTGGATTGAGCCTTGAAAACCGTTTATGAGTTCTCAGCACCGTTTCTGGTCCCGCTCCTGGCGCCGCTTCCGGCTCCGCTGCTGGTCCCCCATCTTGATGGCCAGCCACTTAGCCTGGATCACTTTCGCGGCCGCGTGCTCCTGATCGTCAATACCGCCAGCTTGTGCGGCTTCACGCCACAATACGCGGGCCTTGAAGCCCTCTATCGTACGTACCGCAGCCGCGGCTTTGAAGTGCTTGCCTTCCCATGCAACCAGTTCGGGGCCCAGGAACCGGGCAGCGACGAGGGAATCGGCGTCTTTTGCGACAAGAACTATGGCGTCACCTTCCCGCTCTTCGCAAAGACCGACGTGAACGGTCCCAACGCTCACCCTCTCTATCGCTTCCTCAAGAAAGAGA
>JBARBP010000111.1:0-20360 GCA_049793195.1 Occallatibacter sp.
CGGGAAAACAAAGGAAAAGAGCAGTCGCCAACAACGCTTCATATACCTGGCGAAAGAGAACGTTACACTTCAAATCCAAGTGCAGCCGTACGCACTTCTCCCCAGAGATTGTCCGTTGGAACATTGAGACTATCGGTGGACAATAGGATGTGCCTCACGTCACAGGGCGGTGTGACAATCATCTTAGGGGGACCAGCCGGAACCGCCGCTGCACCGCCATTAAGCCGGGAGAACTGCGCCGTCTGAACACAGGCTCGCCCGACCCGAGTGCACGCGTCGATTTCAGCTTCAAGAGCGCAGAGGGACTGCTCTTCGACAATCTTGTCTATCGGTTGGACTAAGTATGACTGTCGAGGATCGGTTCTTTGCAAACCTCATTGCATCTATCAGTCGATGACCTGCTCCAGCCTCAAGTCGCGGCTGGAAGCTCCGACACTGAGTGTGCGCTCGCCCGTGGGGCGTAGCCACTTTCCTTCTTCGGTCGACCAGTACTCGAGTTGGCGCGGAGCCACGTGGATCGTGACTTCTTTCGATGCGCCGGCAGAAATCGACTCGCGCTCGAAGCCGGCCAGCGCCCGCACGGGGAACTGGACGCCTGCCGGAATCTCGTTGGGCGCACCCAGATAGACCTGCGGAACCTCGCCGGAATCCATTGCGCCGGTGTTTTTGATGGTTACATGTACGTCGAGGCCGCCGTCAGCAGCCTTGGCCGCTTGCAATCCAGAGTAGGCAAAGCTGGTGTAGCTGAGTCCATGTCCGAAGGCGAAGAGCGGATCGATCTTCTCTTTGTCAAACCAGCGGTAGCCCACGTTCACGCCTTCGCTGTAAATGGTTTTGTGGTCCACGCCCTTCCTGGAGCGCTCGGGATGCTTGGGATCGGTGGCGGCGTAGTCTTCAATGCGCTTGGCCCAGGTCACGGGCAGACGGCCGGCAGGGCTGGACTTGCCCAGCAGTAGGTTGGCCGTCGACCAGCCACCCTCGTCGCCCGGCCACCACATTTCGAGCACTGCCTTCACCTTGTTCACCCAGGGCAGGACCACGGGCTGGCTTGTGTTAAGCACCACAATGGTGTTGGGGTTGACGGCGGCAATCTCATCCACCAACTTGTTCTGGTCGCCGGGCAGGCCGAAGACCGGCGCCAGGCGAGCCCAAAGAAACACCACGGCGATCTTGGCGCTCCTTGCCGCGGCGATGGCCGCTTCGTGGTCGGCCTTGCGCTGCTCGGGGGTATACCAGTTGAGACGCACCTGCACCGGTGCATTGGAACTGTCCGGACTGGTGCTGATCTCGATTTCATGCGGTCCCGCGGTCAGGTCGACAGGGCGGCGCACATTATCCAGGCGGTCGGTGGTGGGGATAGCGTTGTCCTGGTTGGCCTGCAGAATGTCGCCATGCACGCCCCCCTGGGCAGCGCCGGTGCCGCACAGGCCCTTGCCATCCAACTTGATAATCGCGTTGGTGCCCATGGCTTGCAAATAAATCCAGTAGTGGCCGGCGTGAGGCGCGGTGAATCGGCCTTTCCACACCAAGGTGGAGTTGGGTGGAAGCGCCTTGCCGTTGGCCACGGTGAAGTCGATCTGGGTGTCTACCGTCTTGGCGCCGGCACCCGAGCGGACAAGGCCCGGCTTTCCGTTGTGGCTGAAGGCACTGGCAGGAATGGTACTGCCGGTCATGTCATCATCTACGGCAAAGCGGATGTTGGCGTTGCCGCTGATCTTCCTCAGGGCGTCGAGTGGCCCGATCTGGCGTTCCGGCAGACCCACCGAGCGCTCGCCGTTGATGCCGATGGCGTCGATCTGCGCGGCAGTGGGGCCGATCAGCACCACGGAGTTCAGATCGGCGGCCTTCAGCGGTAAGGCCTGGTCGTCGTTCTTGAGCAGCACGGCGGACTCTTCGCCGGTCTTCTCGATGATTCTGGCGTTCTCTACCACCGACTGTGCGGTGACTTCGTGTTTTGAGAGGCCGTCAAGGTAGCCAAAGCGGGCGATCTCGTAGAGCACATGCCCGGCGGCCCGCGTGACATCGGCTTCACTGATGGTGCCATCTCTCAGCGCGGGAAGGATCTTCTTGGAATCCAGCTTGGGACCAGAATCGCCATCCGCAACATCGGGGCCCGGCCTGGGTTCTTCGGGGATATAGCCGCCGAACATGTCACCGCCCAGATCGCCTTCGTCAGTCTTCTGTGTAGTGGGCGGTGGCGGAGGCGGCATGGGCTGGGCATCGAAGAAGGAGGGCAGCGCCCAGGAGCCTGCGTCCGGCGCCGGTTCGCCCGGCATCTCCATATCCAGGCCAGCGTGGAGGAAAGTGACAGCATGCGTCGCACCCCAATCGGAGGTGACGAACCCCTTGAAACCGATTTCCTGACGCAGAATTTTCGTCAGTGTGGACTCTGCACCGCAGGCATAGGTGCCATTTAGCAGATTGTAGGAACACATGATCGAAGCCACACCCGCCTGGATGGCGGCATCGAACGGAGCCACATAGACCTCATGCAGGGTCTGATCGTCCATCCAGGTGCTGGTACCGTCAGAATCGTAACCGACGAAGTGCTTTACCTGCGCCATCACATGCTGCGACTGGATGCCCTTGATCTCCGCTGCGCCAATCTCGCCGGTCAGAAAGGGGTCTTCACCGAAGGTGTTGTAGCCGCGGCCGTACTCCATATCGCGATCTATATTGACGAAAGGCTGCAGCGAGACGTCGATGCCCAGGGCGCGGTCCTCACGGCCAATCACGACACCATTGGCTTCAGCAGCCTTGCGGCTGAAGGTCGCGGCCACTCCCATGGTGGCTGTCTCCGCCTGCGAGGGATGGCGAGTCAACACCCCGGGAGGGCCGTCTGCAAAGCGCAGCCCGGGGATTCCCAACCGCGGAATGCCGCCCAGATAACCGGCCTGCCCCTGGTAGACCTTTGCATCTTCCTGCGTTCCATGAATTAAATTCAGCTTTTCTTGCAACGTCATCTGGCCGAGAAGTTTGTCAACCCGCTCATTGCCGGTGACCACCGGAACGCTCTGAGCGCAAGCTACAACTGCGCTCAACGTCAGTACCGGTACCGCGCAACTCCAAGCCAATCTCCCCAATTGCATGCAACCATCCTTTAGCCCACAGTCGAAATTGTCAGCGAGGACCAGGAAGAAGTATACCGAGTATGAAACCGGTGGCTACATTTGGGAAGATGGCAGCATCGCCTGCCGTCTCCCTTTTCTATGGAGCGCCGCAGGCAATCTACTGCGTAATGCGAAGGTCATCGAACTGAATGCGGTCCCACTCCGTGCCCAGGGCGATCATGCCATGGGTATGGGCGCTGTCCTCCACCGACGCGAGTTGCGCTCCATCGAGCGAAGCGACAATCTGCCTGCCCTTGAAACGCAGCTCCAAATGATGCCATGAACTGCTATCGAGCTTCACCGATCCTGAACCTAGCGTCGCCGCAGGCTTGTGGAACGACTCTGACAACAATTTCCAGGCGCCATTGGGCTCGACTCGCAGAATATAGCCGCTTGGCCAGAGCGCTTTGCCATCCTGAAAGTTGTCAGCGGAGTCAATGCGGCCCATGATGGTTGCTGGCGCTGCGGAGAGAAAGCGCACATCGGCGGCGACGCGATAATCCGTCCAGCCTGCATCGCCGGCCAGCGTAAACGGATCGGGCGTCGATGCCCATGGAATGGGTTTGGTGGTAATCACTTGTTCCAGGCATTGACCAGCGCGCCCTTCGCATGGCTGAACCTCGAAGGCCCCATCTTGATCCGACATATATTTGGGAGAGTTTCCCAACGGCTCTTTCTCAAAGTCGTCTTCATACGGGAACGGAAATGGCGCGGCAGGCGGGGGTTGGGCAGTTCCTTTGCCCTGTCCTGTGGTGGTGGTCAATGAATAGAGCGATTCAGGCTGGAATGTGTACTCGAATGCACCGTCTACTGGATTGACGCTTTCAAGCTTCTCGAAGATGTGTGTGCTGTTTGTCACCCAGACGTGAACTTCGGTGGCTGTCAGTCCCCCCGCAAGCCGGAGAGTAACAGTTTGCGGTTGCCTGGCGCCGATCGTTTCCAGGACCACGCTCCAATTCTTTTTATCTCCGGAGCGCAACGCCACATAGCTTCCCTTACCCGGCAAAAAGCCAGAACCAGAGTCGAGATACTGCCAGCCCGGCTGGGCAAACTGCGTGGTATGGGCTGTCACCCAGATCGTGGACTGAACGTCGTAGTGCCCTGACCATGGGGTGTTGGCGTACATCAGTCCAGAGTTGGAAGCCGCAAGGTTGTCGTAATAAGAAGTGACGGGACTCCAAATCTCGGTAGCGGTCATCGATCCCAGCAGGTAATTCTGATTGTAGTAACCGGCCAGGATGCGGCCGCCGGCAGGCCAGTCGCGGCTGACGAAAGGCCCACCGCCGTCATTGGGCTGATCTTCGCTGGACCACAGCGGCTTGCCGGTCTTGCGCGCCGCATCCGTGGTGGTTACGTTGCCCTTCTCATCGCGTGGATAATGCGCGCCGATCACATCGATGGCGTCAACAAGTTCCGGGTCCTTCAAGATGGAATCGGCGATCGACCAGTCTCCATCACAGCAGGCAATCCTGGTCGCTAGATTGTCGGCCTTCAGGCGTCGGTGAAGATCCTTGATATAGGCAATATCGAAGTCTCTCTCGTTCCACACCCCAGCGTAGGCGATGTCCAGCGAGTAATCGCGCTTCGCCGTGAGGATAAAGTCCACCACGTAATCTGCCATCTTGGCGGAGTAAAGCGTCTCCCTGCCCGCTACTTTGGTGCCGACCCAGGCGGGCGCGCCCCAGGGAAGAATCTCCAGCACGATTTGAGGATTCCGCTTGTGCGCCTCCGCCATCAACCACCACTCGTAACCGCGCGTGGCGTTGTGATCCGAAGCGGTGCGCATATGGCTGGGCTCGGAGCCATCGGTGGAGTTGACATCCGCACCCAGTTCTACTTTGAGATGTTGCAGCGCCGCTCCGTAGCCAGGCTTGAACAAGTAATCGAGAATCTGGCTGCGCTGCGGCTCGGGGTAGTCGATCAGCAGCCGCGAAGAAGCACCGGCGCTCACCGCTCCAATGCCGTCAAACACTCTGCCGGGGCTGTTCCCATCCAGCACGACGCTTACCTTCTGCCCATTTGCAAGTACAGTGGCAACGCCTATCGCCAGCGCCAGAAGTGTACGCGGCAACATAGCTCCCTTGCATGATTTTGCTATCCGATTCATGTCCTTACCGCCTGTGAGCATCTTCGTTCTCCCGCAATTCTCCCGGCAGAGTCTGTGCGCATTCGAGCTTCGCGTTTCGTTCGCGCGAATCATCAGGCCTCGAACAATTAATGGACACTCTTCGACTCTTCGCGCTGCAGAATGTGCAAAATATAGGCGCCCGATCCATATCCCACGATGGGTAAGGCGCCGGCTGGATCGCCCAACCCGCCGGGAAACAATTGGCAGGGCAAAGCAACATACATTTCAGGGATGAGGTCGTGGTCTGCTGCAGCTTTCAACACGATTCGCTTGAGGATCGCATCCGCATCCGCATTCCTTCCGAGGCGCCGATAAACTTCCGCGAGACTGAAATCGACAAACAGAAATTCCTGCCTTTCATACCAATACTCAAAGATGGCCGGATTGGTGTAATTGCTTCGAACACGCCGGTAGCCCCCTGAAGCCACTTTGAGCAGGTCCATTCTTTCAATCGTGTCGTTTACTTCGGCCGGATCAGTGACAACGCCGAGATTGATAATGGGCAGAAGTGCTCCATCGATATCGTTCTTCTCTTCCGCTTCCAGTGTTCCATGCAGCTTTCCATCCCGAATGAAGGCCCGGTTGAATCCCTGCTCGAGAAGCGCTACCTGATTCAGAACCTTCTTCCGGGTAGCTTCATCGCCTGCTTCGTGCGCCACTTCGGCGAAATCTTTCAGGCCCACAATAGCCATGGCAGTAGAGAATGCGAAGTGTTTCCTGTCTTTCTGGTGCTCTTCCCAGATCGATGTATCAGCGGAGACAATTGAACCCTGGCCGATCGGATCCAGATTTGCTAACAGAGGTTTCACCACGAAATCCCGGGCGCTCTCATAGAGCCTGCCGCGGTAGGTTGGAACACTCAGCAATGAGCTATCGTGGTATTGCTTCTCGTATTCTCCCAGCACCCATAACACAATTCCCCAATCGTCGAACTCGATATTGGGAACGCCCTCTCCGGTGAAAAAAGGTTCTTCGGAGCCGTCCCCGAAATACCGCACGACCGAGACCTGATAATCGGCGTCGCGTGTCTCTGCGCGCATCACTCCCGTGGGCTGTGCGTTGAAGTAAGCGAGCAGCGCGGCGCGCGCCTCGTCTCGATGGCCCATGCGCGCCAGCGAGAGAGTGGCAAAAGCCATGTCCCGCACCCACGGGGTAAACCATAAGCCGTCGGGCAATGCGGCAACAATAAGGCCATTGCTGTTCCGTCCGGGACGATTCGGTTCGCGGCTTTGCGCCATGCGCAGCAGGACCTCGCTTTGACGCCACAGATGCCTTTCCGCATCATCCTTGAAATGCACTGCCGGTTTGACCCGCCAGTGTTCAATCTCCGTGATCTCGCGCCTGGTCAGGTCGCGTGGCCCAAGTCCTGCCCGCCAGCGGTTGAAATCACGAACCGTAGCCTCCAATTCGTCATCGTCTTCCAAAGAGATGAGCGCCCATGCATGCCCGCCCGCCAGATCCTGCTGCGGTTGCGCCGGCACAGCTTGCCGTCGGTAAAGTGGAATGAGCAGGAGGGACTCTTGAATGCCTTCGAATTTCAGCAGCAGGAACTCGGCGCCCAAAAGCCGCACGTCCTTTTGTGACTTGACCGGCTGGTTCCAATCCACATGCCAGCCGCCCTGCGCTTTCTCTGAACCGGGTTCCCAGTCAATCACGAGAGCCGCGTGCGGCAGGCCAAAGGGCATATAGACTGTGCCCTCACCCTCGCTGCCGTGGATACGAACGACGTGCGAATCGTCTTCGTATTCCGTCGATGTTCCTTGCGCGCTTGCGCCGCTCCAGCCAAGATCCTTAATGAAATTGGCGGTTTCGATGCCTTCGTTAAGAGGGTTATCAGGATCGTGCCGGGTATAGCAGTAGGGGTGCGCATAGAACTTGCTCACCGTACCTGTCTCGGGCAACACCACGGCAAAGCCGAATCCGTTGCCGGTAACCATATGGGAAGCAGCCGCGGGCAGCGATGCCATCAGGCTCGCACCGGTGAAAAGAGCGAACTTGCGAAAGAATGTCATGAGCGCCTCAGGCCTTAGAAAATGGCTGCATTGGGCAATAAACAGAAGTCATAAAAACGGTGCGGCGATTTGCTACCGCACAGGTAACCGGAACCTGCGGTTGCCGCCGGATCAAGTCGCCTTGTATGGATCCTGAATCTCCATGGCAAACTCCCAAATGCCGCGAGCACGCTGGTACATCAGCGCCCTGTAGCTCCTGGGATCGTCGATTCGCCACGCCTCCGGAGTGCTGAACCAGTAACCCGTCTCCTCGTTCCTCCAAGTTTGGTGGTACACGCCCCAGGCCGCCAGCAATGCCTCGGCCTGCAAGGCGCCGTCGTTCATATCTCTCGCGAAGTGGTACATATTGGCGGCCGCGCAGTAGGAGACGCCGGTCCATACTTCGAACTGATGCAGATACTCGCTGTCGCCAACGCCAGGAAGGGAATCCGGATGGACCGCATTCGCGATCCCGACATTGCCAACGCCGCTGCCGCTGCTGTCTTTCAGCGCCAGAGCACCCCGCCGGAATAACTGGCGGTAGTGGGAGGCCATGCGTTCCCGTGCCAGCACCGGAGGCAGCCCAGTTACGTCCACGTAGCGCTGTCCCAGCATCGCATCGCCCATCAGGTCGTCGTTGTGCTGGTTGTACTGGTAATAGCCGTATTGCGCATTCCAGAATTGCTTTTCCGCGCTGGTGCGCGCCTTGTCGAGCAACTGGCGGATCTCCTCAGCCAAAGCACCATCTTTTCTCGATTCAGCAACGGCTTGCATCATCTCCAGCGCGCCAAGCCATAGCACCGCGTTGAAGAGCTTGTTCTCAATGTATTCGGAGCTTTTCATCTCGCTTAGTCCATCGCCATCCAGATCGGTAGTGATTTGGTAGCGATAGCTGCGGACCATGGCCGGCCAGACCTCTTCGAGAAACGCATCGTCCTTCGTCTTATGCCAATATGCATAGCACTGTTGTATGAACTTGGGAGAGAGTTCGGACCATGGCGTCGTGATGCGCCCTGGGATGCCTTTCGGGCTCTGGTTATAGTCGTGACCGTAGCCATCGTAGGCAAAAAGCGGATCACGGTAGATTGCGCCCGCATCGTGCGGGCAACTGCCGTCGGGTGTATCCATCACGAAATCGCGGAACAGCAGCAGCGTGGAGCGCTCCTGCTGAGGCCATAGATCGCGATTGCTGCGCGCGGCATGATGGCGGACGTCGAAGGACTCGGCAAAGGAATACTCCTGGCACTCCATCACGAAAGAAATGTGCTGCCCAGGCCTGTTGCCAAATTGTTTGGGTTTGGTGACACAACCATTTTCCCAGAACGAACCGCCAAAGGTGCTGTAGTAAAGTTCATTGAGCGCGCCCTGCTTAACCCACTCAGGGTGCGCTTCATTCTGGATAATTGGCGCCTGCCATCCATCGACCGCGGCGAGCCACTCGTCGCGATTCTGCAAGGCCTCTTCGCAGATGTGAAAAGCCTGTTCAGGAGCGGCGGGGAACCACTCGGTAAACCGCCTCCACCACCGCGTTCCAGAATCGAACTGCAACTGCGGAAAATACCAGCTCAGTGCAAACGGCACCGTCGCGCTGGCTCCCGGATCAAGTTCCACCGTGACACAGAGCGCGCCTGCAGGAGTCTGGCTGGCAGGGACCAAATCCTTATTGGTCAAAATGCCGTCTGTGGCAAAACTCTTCCAGATATCCGCGCCGTCGCTGTCGCCGTCCCACATTGGCACATAGGTAGATTCATGGCTGGTGGCAATGCACCATTCCGATCCTTCCGTATCGTGAGGATTCTTCGGATCATGCGCTTCCATCAGAATTGCGGTGACGCCGTATTTGGCATTCTTTATGACCCGATTGCTTAGCCCACGCCGCACCCGCGCGTTCTTGATGGAATCCGGGTCGCTCCCCATCGGCGTATTTTGGGGCCCGTTATAGGGAGCGTTCGGAAAGGTAAACATCACCGACAGCTTTGCTTTGACCTTGGCGGGATTGTGAATTTGAAATAGGAACAACGCCACCGGATACGAGGTCTCGCGATAGTTGTCTTTAATCACGGGGCTGAAGAATTGCATGGAGATGTCGGACGAAAAACCCGTATACGAGCACCAGCCTTTGGGAAAGAGAGCGTGGTATTCGCCCTCGCCTGGTTTTAGTCTTGGCCATGCCGGCAAAACATCTTCAGTCGCCAACGTCCGTGCTCTCACTTCACCGCCAGCGCTCTCTTCGCGCAGATGAAATGCTGCCTGGGGTAGAAAGCGCTCCTCGTAGCGGCCCACTTTCATTTGCCAAGGACCGAAGGAGCCGCACAGGTTGTACATGAAGTTGCCGGCGCCGATGCCGCCCAGCGGAATACCCTTCTTGGTGCGCGTGAGCGTGTTGAGGCCGATCAGGTCGCCCGAGTCTTTGTCCCTCTCAGGACGTAACTCGATCTTTGGCAGACTGCCCAGAGGCCTGCTCCAGGCACAGGACGGAATTGGCCACATCTTCACATCGTCGTTTGTATGAGCGGCAGTAGTTTTTCCCTGCGCCAGGCCGCCGGCCGATGCTGCCCGGGCAATCCCCAGCGGTCCGGTTGCTGCCAGCAGGCCTGCAGCCGACGATGCCCTCAGAAAGCTGCGCCGGGTTACTTCTTTCTTATTCACAACGCCTCCAGATTCGATCGGAATCAGAGCAACCGGTCAAGAATTTCGATCGCAGATTCCATCAGTTCATCTTTGCGGACGGAACGGTCAGATTCAGGGCCCGCAGGTAGCCGGCGTTGGTCTGACAATGAGCGAAACGGATACTCTCAAGCAGGCTTTGGAACGCGGCCCGCGTATGTTCCAGGGAAGGCCGGGCGGCAATCCGCTTCTCCGTATCTCCCATACCCTCCTTCAATTTTCCGTAGGCGACGATCTCGTCCCAATAGACAGGCTTTTGCCAGGTCACAAACGACGACGTCGCGTTCATCTTCTTATAGGGCCAGAACGCCCAGCCGATCTGGTCCTTCTCCAGCACCTGCACAAAGTCGTGCACCCAGGCATCGGAATTCTCGCCCGACTCGCCGAGCCAGATGGGAACGTTGTAGCGGTTGCGGAAATCGAGGTAGGGCTGAATGACCCCTTCGGTCGGCGCGGTCCAGTACTTGTGGAAGGTATACATCAGATTCGAGTCGAAGGGCGGACCAAAGACGTCGAAGTTGGAGTCCCATTGCGCGCCACCCAGAATGATGACGTGGTTTGGGTCAACGGTTCGGATGGCAGCGGTCAGTTTTTTGTAGATCGGCTCCAACTTGCTGTTGTACTTCTGTAGCGCCGGAAATTGCGGAATCGGCTCGTTGAGCAGGTCGTAACCCAAAACTGTGGAGTTGTCGCGGTAATGCTCGGCAATCCGCTTCCAGACAGCAACTGCCGTATCCTGGCTGGCCTCCGACTCATAGAGCCACGGATAGCCCCAGCTGTCGTCGATGTTGGCGCCGGTCTGGCCTCCGGGCGCGCAGTGCATATCGAGAATGACATATAGATGGTTCTTTTCTGCCCACCCGACAACGCGATCCAGCAAAGTGAACCCTTCGTCATTGCCGGGTGTAAAGAACTTGTAGTGCAATGGAACGCGGATGGAATTCGCACCGGTTTGGCTTATGTAACGAATATCGTCTTCGGTGACGTAGGCATCGCGATAGGCTTTCCAGAACTGCGCCGCTTCGGCCGGGCCTATCAACTCATTGAAAAGCGTCTCTATCTCCCGCGGCGACACCGGTCCGCCATCCAATCCGAACATGTACCCTTCCGGCACCATCCAGTTTCCGAGGTTAATGCCCCGCAGTTGCACGTTGTGCCCTTCGGAGTCCACCAGGTACTTTCCGCTGGCGTGCACAAACCGGTCTGCGGGGGTGGAAGCGGCTCCGGCCACGGCATTGGATCCAGCGGCAAGCGTGAAAGCGAGAACGAACAGTGAAAGTTGTTTCATGGGGACCTCGAATGGGATGCGGAATTACATAATCAAGAACCCGAGTCAGGCGATTCGTTGTTTTGGTGCCGAATGGATGCGGTCAAGTGCGACTTCAAATTTAACCACAGTCTCCGAGACTACTCCCTGATATGCCTGACCGGCGATCACCGCGCACCACTTCATTTCACAATAAACATGGAATCCTCAGTCTCTCCGATCATGAGAGGACGGGGTTGAATCCCGGATCACGCCAAAGGAATCGCGGCCAGCCGATTCAACGTTTCGGCGATTTGGCTGATTTTTGGGGCTTCTGCGGTGCAGGCTCGACGGGTTTCTCAATTCCCTCTTCAATTGTTTGCGAAGTATCCTCCGCCGCGAGCGATTCCGGTTCCTCGCTCTCTGGGGCTGCGGAGCCGAGGAGCTCGTCGATGCGGTAATTGGCGGCTTCGGCGGTGGACAAGGCCTCTGCGACGGTCTTGCTGAGTTCTTCAACCGCAGTGCGGCTGGGAGAAGCCTCGCCGGCAAGGCGCAGCAGAGACGGCATAAGCAGCCACCAGAGCAACTCCTCATAGAGTTCACGGATAAGGTAGAGGTGCCCCTCCGCTTCGTGAATACCCGTCAGCCAGCGCACGTCGGGATCGAGCCAAAGTTCAGGCGCGAGCGCAACTTTCTCCTCGCTGGATGCAGGTTTGGCTGCGGGCTTCGATTCGGCGGTGGGATTCCCCTCAGGGGCTAAAGCCCCGGATGAGTCTGCTGGACTGATGTGCGGGCTAAAGCCCGTACCCTTCACGCCGGCCGATTCTTGCTCCGCTGGAGGTTCGACTTCAGTGGGAGTCTCATCGGGTTTGCCCACACCGGCGCCGATGAGCAGCACCACCTTGATGCGGGCAGCGACGCGCCAGCCTTCCTCGCCTTCGAATCCGAGTGCCGTGAAGGCCCGGGCGAACGGTTCGCGGAGACGGAGCCGATCGAAGAGGTCAAGGGCCACGCGCTCCGGTTTCTCCGCGTCGATGGATTCGGCCAGCAATTCCAGAGCGCACCAGGCAAGGATCGGACCCCACATTGCAGTCGCCGTGTACTGCGGGCTGGGACTGGGCAACATGCGGCGGGCGGCTGCGGTCCACGGGGTTGGGAACAGCGCCTCGGTGGCGGGAATGCGCATGGCGGCGCGCAGACTTTCGCGGAAGGCAGGCGCCAGCAGGCTAGCCCCGGTCGGCCTTTCGTTGATCCCGCGGCGGCCTTCTTCAGGTAGGCGCGCCATATAAGCCGCCTGCGCCACACTCAAAAAGTCTTCACAACGCGTCCAGGCCTGCTCAAAGAATTCGTTGCGCTCGCGGAGTTCGGCGCGTTCCTGTGGGGTCTTGGCGCTCTTTCCGGCATCTCCACTGCGGGGATGTTCTGCAAGGTCGCCAAACGTGCGCACCATGCCGGGTTCCAACAGCCGGCGCAGCGCGTCGTGCGCGGGTTGCAGCTCGAGGCCAATCAGCGCATCGTCCAGGTTAGGCATGCCACGGCCGTTGAGCGAATCGCAAAGCCGATCCCATGGGTGCTGCGCCGTGGGGCGCAACTCGCGCCAATCGAGAAATACGTGGCACTGGTAAGCATGCAGCTCGAGGCTAAGGCCGCGGTCGAGAAGGTCGGAGGCACGACGGAGATATTCAAGCCCCGTCAACGAATCGCGGAAAGCGATCACGTTGGCATAGTCGCCGCCGAGGCCAAGCCCCTCGCGCAGGCGTCGCTGACGAAGTCCCCCTGCACCCTTGTCGGCATAGGCGGCTGAGTTTTCGATGGTGCCGTGCGTCGTCCCGTAGTGGTTGTTGTAGACCACCAGCGCCCGCTCACCGCCGTTGCGGTTGGAGTAGGCAAAGACGTTTTCGTCCACTGAGCCGTTGCCCTGGAAGAAATCGTAGAGCAGAAAATTGCTGCTCTCGGCAAACAGCCAGCGGCGCTTGAGCAGCGGCGCGATCTCTCGTTCATGCCGCTCAACAAGCCAGTGATCGGGCGACTCGTCGTAACGCGGCCAGCGGTACTCCATCCCATACTTCTCGGTGAAGCCTTCGATCTGCCCGTGCCCAAACATGGGCAGGCCGGGCAGCGTAGACATCATCGCCGCCACGCCAAAGCACTTGTCGCCCGTGCCAAACTGGTCAACCGCTGTGCGTTCATCGGGATTGCTCATGAAGTTGACGTAACGCTTCATGATGTCCGGATCGAACTCAAGCGTATTCTTCAGCACCGAGCGGTACTTGGCGTTGTCCTCGTCGCGCAGCATCACCATGAATGCCGAGTTGTACACGCGGTGCATGCCGAGGGTGCGGACGAAGTAGCCCTCCATGAGCCAGAAAGCCTCGGCCAGCAACAGCGTGCCAGGCACCTCGGCGGCGACGCGATCAACCACCTCGCGCCAGAACTCGTGCGGCATGGCGCGGTCAAAGTCCGCCTGGCTCATTCCATACTCGGCGCGCGAAGGGATGGCCCCACTGGAGCCCGGTCCAGGAAACCAAAGCCGGTGAAAATGCCGCTTGGCCAGGGTCATGGCGGCATCGAACCGAATCACGGGAAACAGCCGCGCGACGTGGAGAATGGTCTGAATCACCTGCTCGCGCACCGCCGCATTCAGGTAGTCGAGCTGAGCCGTGTCGTTCCAGGGAAAGCTGGTGCCGTCGTTGCCGTGATAGATGTAGCGGGTTTCGCCGCTGGCTTTGTCGCGCCGGCGAAAAACCACGGCCGCGTCGGATTGATCGAAGTAGTGATCCTCAATTTTGATTTCGACGCGGCCATCGTGCGAAAGATCGGGACCGTTGAAGCTGTAGGCGGGGTAAGGCGACTCCCAACGGGAGATGAACCACTCCGGGTGCTCGATGACCCAGGGCGAATCGATGCCCATGTGGTTGGGCACCATGTCGCTGGCGAGGCGGATGCCGTGGTGATAAGCGCGGTCGCGGAGAACAATATAGGCTGGCTCGCCACCCAGGTCTTCGGCGATGGTGTAGTCAAAGAGCGAATAAGCCGAGGCCACCGCATCGCGATTGCCGCAAAGCAGTTTAATGGTCTTTGAGGCGCGGCTGCGCTCCCACACGCCAATGAGCCACAGTGAATTGATGCCGCGATGAGCGAGCGTCGCCAGCTCCTCGTTGGGAATTTCATCCAGCCGCCCGATGTGCCGCCCGTACTGCTTGCTCAACTGCGCCAGCCACACGTAGGTGCTCTTGGCGATCAGGACGGCCGATGGCATCCACGCCTGGTCAGGCGAAAATTTCTCGTACTCGAAAGCGGGATCGCCGAAGACAGGCACGTCGGCGTGGCCCTCGGCGAAGGGACTCTTGTGTCCATGACGCCGCGCTCCCTCGGCAGCCTGCGCTTCTGGCGGATTGAACTGCATCCAGATGGCCAGCTCTTCTTCGCGCAGAATTTCCGAGGCGATCTCGAGCAGGCGCTCCAGGCTATCGCCGATCAGCGGCTTCCAGAGCTTGCGGATCAGGGCAAGCTGGTCGCTAAGGGAGTGGGGAGAACCGACCGCCGGCGCACGCAGAAGGTCGAACAGGTTCATCGGCTTGGCGTCAGGAACCGGGATTAGTGGCCGGGTCGCGAAGTACTCCGGCATGCGCTGCGTTACCTGCCGGTAAACGGTCTTTTCGGCCAGGGTGCGGTCTTCAAACAGCTCCTCGAAGGGACGGAAAGCCTGGTTGCGGTTGGCGGTCCACAGCAGCAGCAGTTCTTCAAGGGCGGCGGCGCGGTGAGGCATGGTTCCGGTCGTGCCTGCCAGCCATTGGCGGGGAGTCTCAACACCACGGAGGACGCTCGAGCCGGGGAATTGCTCCACAAAGGCGAGCAGCATTGCATCCAGACTGTCTGGCCCCACCTGCGCGGCAAACCAGTCCAGCCCCGCCGTCATCACTTCGGGATCGAGCTGCTCGCGGTAGCGCGCCATCAGCACATGGCTGGCTTCGTCGATAAGGCCCATGGCGTAAAGCTGGCCCGCATGTACCGCCCGGTCGGGATGATTGTCGGCTTCGCGCACCTTGTTCATGCGGTAGGCAAACTCGCGGCATGCGGCCATATTCGGGAAAACGACATTGCCCGTATAGGAGAAGAGAGTCTCCGCGAACTGGTAGCGTTCCCGCGCCTTCCGCGATATGTGGAATTCCATCATAGGTATCAATCTTTCGCCGATCCCTGCTTTCGCCGTTGCCCGGTCCGCCGCAGTCCGTTGCCGTACCCGTCTGAAGATTCCCTTGAGCGACTGCCGGGCTGTTCTACTAAACCGCCCACTAAATACCCGACTTCATGCGCCAAAAGCTAAAGGTACAACAATTGACGCCAGTGTGTTGATGTACATTCCCAATGTGCTGTTGCTTTTATGGGTCCAGCCGCGATCGCGAAGGCTTGCTGACGGGCCCAGAACCGGCGTCGCACCACCTTGGAATCTCAGGCGAGTTGCGCGTGTTGCTTTTCGAAGAATTCCACAAGATGAGATGCAACGACATCCCTCTCATTGCATCTCATCTAAAGGCAGTAGAGGTGTCGATTCGTCATCAAGCGGTCGATTCGCCAGAAAGCAGATTCCTGTCACCAACCGCGCCTTCCCCAGGCAGATTCTGCACAACCCATACGCTTCGAGGGCTTTAGGAGTGAAGGTTCAATGATTTGCTTCGAAATCCGCCGCCTCAAGGCTCTTGGGGGCAGATGAAAGCACAGGTGAAGGTCACCGGGGGAGCGCCAGAGCTTCGGCAGTGCAGTGGAAAAAAGAAAGATCCAGCGCATAGACCGATGCGATATATTGGCAGTACCCCCCCACTGACAATCTAGACCTAGAGGAAAACTCCCGCTATGGATCCAGTGTTCCATTCTCCGGACGATATCGCCCCCTATTTGGGCTTCTTGATGCACCGCCGAAGGTCGGAGAGTAACGTGGCTTTCTTGCAGTACTTTGGTTTTAAGGAAGACCCGTTCAGGGTTAGCCCCGATCCCCGATACATGTATCCCAGCCGCACCCATCAGGAGGCACTGGCAGCGCTGGAAAACGGCTTCTATAACAATCGTGGTTTCATTGCCATGATCGCGCCCCCTGGAATGGGGAAGACAACGCTCTTATACCGCTTTCTTGAGGACACGCAGGCCACCGCGCGCAGTGTCTTTCTTTTCGATATCGACTCCGAGTGCAAGCCGCGCGACTTCGTTGGCTACATCTTGCGCGAATTCGGCGTCACTCCAGCCCAAAGCAGTTCCGAAATGCACAACCAGTTAGGCGACGCTCTGATTAAAGAGACTGAGGCGGGGCGCAAGTGCGTGGTTGTGATCGACGAGGCGCAAAACCTCTCGGATGCCGTGCTGGAGAGAGTTCGCCTGATTACGAACTTCGAAAATTCAGAGGGCAAGCTTCTGCAGATCATCCTGTCGGGTCAGCCGCAGCTCACTGACAAGTTGCTCAAGGAATCTCTTGTGCAACTTCGCCAGCGCATTTCGACCTTCTGCCATCTTGACTTGCTTACCCCGGAAGAAACCGCTGAATACGTCGACTTCCGCTTGAGGCAGGCAGGCTACGTGGGCGATCCGCTGTTTAGTGAAGATGCGCTCAGGCTCATCGCGAAGACCAGCAAAGGTACTCCTCGAACAATCAACAACCTGTGCTTCAACGCGCTTGCACTGTGCTGCGCCATGGAGAGCAAACAGGTGGACGGCGCCATGATTGCAAAAGTCGCGGCAAGCCTGCAACTGAGTCGCAGATCACGCAAATCCATCGCTTACGCAGGCAAATCTTCCGGGAAACGTCCAAGTGCGCCCAAAGCCTGGAGGCAACTCCGGCAAACGCTCGCCCGCTGGGGTCAGGCCGCGGACAGCGGAATGAAGCTTTGGATTCCGGCAGCTGCGGCCGTCTTGTTCCTGTCCGTTCTGGGGGTGCTCCGGCTCAGCGGGGTTGGAGACTCACAGTCGCGCAACGTCGATAGCGAACGTCCCATGGATCTGAAGGCTTCCTCGGAATCAATTCCCACCCCAGCCGCGCCAATCACCCAAAAGTCCATCCCCAGCAATCCCCATTTGAGTCCGCAATCAATTGCACAGGGATACCGGTCAGGCCATTTCGATTCTTCGCCGTCTTTGGCGGCTGCGCGAACGGCTGCACCATCGCCAGGATCTAGTGCAGCACAGACATCTTCAAAAGCTGCGGACGCGAACCCGGTGACGCCGCAACAAAGTTCAGCGCCGGCCCGGCAAGGTGCTTTGCCCCAGCGCGCGTCCACTGTCACCCAGGCATCGTTGAGCATCGACTCCTTCCCACCCGGCGCCGATATTGAGATCGACGGCGCATTTGTTGGCAACGCGCCATCCACCGTCTCCGTGGCGCCCGGCAGCCATCAGATCACCGCAAAGAAGAAGGGCTTCACAGCCTGGAGCAAGACGCTCACCGTCACCGGAGGAACGATTCATCTGAACGCCGAATTGGAACAGGAACCCGATGCCAGTAATTAATGCCGGAGCCGGAAATTTTGCTCCGGCCTGGACGGGAAATTCGATGTTGGATCGCAGCAAAACCATTTTTGCTTCATGGGCCTGAATTGGGCGTATGCTATCAGCCGTGGTGAGGTTCCTCCCATGGCCATGGCTTGGTTTCTCCCAGTAATCGTCGGATGCCTTATTTGGGCGTATCTCAGCGTCGGCCTGAATCGCCGCAATATCGATGAATTCAACCGGAAAGCACGGAAGGCCGGACGGCTCCGTTCCCGTTTGATGCATTCCACATTATTCAAGGGCTGACCGCGCTGATGAAACGAGAGTCCAGCCCACTATCCAGGAAGAGAACCGGCCCGCTCGCAGTCTAGTCGAGCGCCTTATGGAATCGCGAAATCGCCACCATCAAGCCGAATAGCCCGATGCCGGCCATGGCCGCCATCTGTGGCCACAGAATGTCGAAGCCCACCCCCTTCAGATAGGTACCGCGCAGCACGATCAGAAAATATCGCAGCGGAATGGCGTAGCTGGCGAGCTGCATCCATTGCGGCATTGCGCTGATGGGAAATCCAAACCCGGAAAAGGTGATGGTCGGCATGATCACGAAGAACGCGGTCACCATCGCTTGCTGCTGCGTGGACGAGACGGTGGAGATGAGCAGCGCCATGCCCAACATGCAGATCAAGAAAAGTACGGCGCCGGTCAGCAATACGAAGACGTGCCCGCGAAAAGGAATCTGGAACCAGAAGGTACCCACGGTGCCGATGAGCAAGGCGTCGAAAAGACCAATCAGGAAGAACGGCAATGTCTTGCCCAGAATGAACTCGACGGGACGGATCGGCGTGACCATGATCTGTTCGAGAGTGCCGATCTCGCGTTCGCGCACCACGGCAAACGACGTAAGCGTGATGACCAGCAAAGTCGTCAGACTGCCAATGACACCGGGGACAAAAAACCAGCGGCTGCGCAGATCCGGGTTGTACCACGGCCGCTGCGCAAGCTGGACCCAGGGAATTTGCTCGATAAGCTGCGGCGCGATGCGGTCGATCTGCTCCTGCTGTGCCTGCTGGGCGTAGCCGAGCGCGATTTGCGAGACGTAAGAGGAAGCAATCAGCGCAGTATTGGAGTTGGTGGCATCCACAATCACCTGCAGCGGCGCGGTTTCGCCGTTGTGCAGCTTTTGCGCAAAGCCGGCATCGATCTCGAGAGCCAGCGTTGTCTTGCCCTGGTCAATGAGTTCGTGCGCCTGGCTAGTGCTGCTCAGTTGCTGCTGCACATTGAAGTAAGGGCTCGACGTGAAGCGCGAGATGAGTTCGCGGCTCTGCTGGCTGTGATCCATGTCGACCACCACAGTGGACACGTTGTGAATCTCAAAGTTGGCCGCGTAGCCGAAAATCAGCATCTGCAGAATCGGGGGCCCAATCAGGATGAAGCGCGTGCGCTTGTCGCGCACCACCTGAATGAGTTCCTTGATCAGCATCTGCTTCAGCCGTCCGAACATCGGTTCCCTTTCTATTCCAATCTCTTGTGGAAGCTGCGCGTCGCTACCAGCGCAAGCACCACGGTAAAGGCCGCCAGCGGCAATAAATCCGCGCCAAGCATTGCGGCCGGCGTCCCCTTGAGAAAAATCTTCTTGAGCAGTGTGACGTAGTAGCGTGCAGGGAAAATGTACGTGATCCACTGCAGCGCGGTAGGCATCTGGTCAATCGAAAACAGAAATCCCGATAACAGAAACGCGGGAAGAAAGGTGATGATGAGCGCAATCTGGCTCGCGGCCAACTGGCTTTTGGCAGCAACGGAGATGAAAAAGCCCAGCGAAAGCACAACTACAAGGAACAAAGCTGAGCAGATCATCAAGGTGAGATAAGAGCCGCGAAATGGCACATGAAACCAGGCGATGGCCAGGAACGCACACACGGCTACGTCAATCATTCCGAGAACAAAATAAGGCGCCAGCTTGCCCAGCATGATCTCCATGGCAGTCACGGGCGTTGAAATCAATTGCTCCATCGAGCCGCGTTCCCATTCGCGCGCGATGGTCAGCGAGGTAAGAAACGCGCCGATGACCGACATCACCAGCGCCAGTACGCCGGGAACGATGAACGCGCTGCTCTCGAGATCCTCGTTGTACCAGGTGCGCGTGGCAATATTGATGGGCACCGACTGAAGCGACAGACCATGCGATTGCATCCAGGAAACCTCGACGCCCGCCGAGTAGCCCTGCACTACCGCCTGCGCGTAACCCATCAGCACATTGGCCGTGTTGTCATCGCTTGCGTCGACAAGCGCCTGCACCTCGACCGGCCCGCCCTGGCTCAGCCGCCGCGAAAAGTTCCACGGGATCACGAGACCCATCTTGGCGTCACCCGAGTCCAGCGCGCGGGCAATGGCGGGCACGTTGTCAACGGCGCGCACGATGTGAAAATAGGGGCTCGCCTGAAAGTGCTTGAGCAGGTCCTGGCTCTGCTGGCTGCCGTCCTGGTCGTACACATAGACGGGCAGTCCCTTCAGATCGAGATTCACGCCGTAGCCGAAGAGCAGCATCAGTGTAACCGGCATGATGACGACGATGCCGAGGCTGCGCGTGTCGCGCAGGATTTGCAGCAACTCTTTTCTTGCCACGGCCAGCAGGCGTGTCAGGCTCATGGTTTGCGCACCTCTGCCGCGCCGCGTGTGGTGGTGAGCGAAACAAAAACGTCTTCAAGCGTGGGGCGGATCTTTGCAATACGACTGACGGTGACGCC
>JBARBP010000112.1:0-5927 GCA_049793195.1 Occallatibacter sp.
GGACCAGATAGCTCAAACGGGTTCGAACGGAACAAGGCGACCCTCCTTGGCAGGCCTTTTTGACGCCCACCGCGGTAACTCCCGGGATTCTTTTAAGGATCCTTCCTTCCCGGGAAGCGGTGATTGCCGCTCTCAAGAAGGACCCTAAAACAGTAACCAGTCAACAGTGGTCAGTTTTCCTGCTAAAACCACCGTTCATTTCAAAACCTAATACCTGGTACCCCAAGTCTCGATTCTGAGACTTGGAGTACCTCGTACTTAGTCGGCGACCGCCGCTACTTCCGGCACCGGCAGTTTCTTGATCAGATCGGCGCGCTTGATCAACTCCACATCAAGGCACAGCGATTGCAATTCGCGAATTAACACGTTGAACGACTCGGGCACGCCGGGCTCGATTGCAGCCTCGCCCTTGACGATGGCCTCATAGATCTTGGTACGGCCATAAACGTCGTCGGACTTGGCAGTGAGCAATTCCTGGAGGATGTAGGCTGCACCATAAGCTTCGAGCGCCCACACTTCCATTTCGCCGAAACGCTGCCCGCCGAATTGCGCCTTGCCGCCCAGAGGCTGCTGCGTAATCAGCGAGTACGGCCCGATCGACCGGGCGTGAATCGTGTCGTCGACCAACTGTGAGAGCTTGAGCATGTAGATGTAGCCGACTGTTACCGGCTGCTCAAACTGATCACCTGTCATGCCGTCGTAGAGAGCCGTCTTACCCGATGAAGGCAGACCGGCCGAAGCCAGCAGCGCCTTGATCTCGCTCTCCTGCGCGCCATCGAAGACCGCAGTGCCGAACCAGATGCCACGCCTCATACCTGCCCCAACGCGAAGCAACATCTCGTCGTCGAGTTCAAGCAGTTGGCGCAGCGTTGCAGTTCCGGCAAACTCTTTCTTCATCAGCTCGCGCGTGTAGTCCGCGGCATTATTGAGTTTGATCAGGTCGGCAATCTTCTTGCCCAGCGCATGTGCGGCCCAGCCGAGGTGCGTTTCGAGAATCTGACCCACGTTCATACGGGAAGGCACCCCGAGCGGATTGAGCACAATCTCGACCGGGGTTCCGTCGGGCAGATACGGCATATCCTCTTCCGGCAATATGCGCGCGATCACGCCCTTGTTGCCGTGACGGCCTGCCATCTTGTCGCCGACCGAAAGCTTGCGCTTCATGGCGACATAGACCTTGACCAGCTTGATGACGCCCGGAGGCAGCTCGTCGCCCTTCTGCAGCTTGGCCACCTTCTCGTTGGTGATCTTACGCAGGACTTCGATCTGACGCGAGGTCATCTCTTCGATCTCGTCGATCTGCTCGTTGACACGGGGATCCTTGTCGTTATAGCGGATGCGCTTGAGATTCTTTGTCGAGATGCGCTCGATGGTGTCGCGGTCAAGAATCGCGCCCTTGGTCAGGAGGCGCTTGTTGGTCCGCTCGTCGTGCAGGTCGGCCAGCACTTCCTTCTGGCCGAGGATGGCGTCGAGCCTCTTGAGGCGCTCGTCGGTCAGAATGCGGATTTCGTCGCCAAGGTTCTTTTCGAGCTTGGCCACATACTCGCCCTCGATCAGCTTGGCGCGCTCATCCTTTTCCTGTCCCTTGCGGCTGAAGATGCGCACGTCAACCACCGTGCCCTCGATACCCGGAGGGCAGGTGAGCGAAGCGTCGCGTACATCGCCGGCCTTTTCGCCGAAGATGGCGCGCAGCAGCTTTTCTTCCGGAGTGAGCTGGGTTTCGCCCTTGGGCGTCACTTTGCCCACCAGGATGTCGCCGTGCTTGATCTGTGCGCCGATGCGGATAACGCCGCTCTCGTCCAGGTCGCGCAGAGCGTGTTCGCTGACGTTGGGAATGTCGCGCGTAATTTCTTCGGGCCCGAGCTTGGTGTCGCGCGCCTCGATTTCGAATTCTTCGATGTGCACCGAGGTGTAGTAATCCTCGCGGACAAGCTTTTCGCTGATGAGGATCGCGTCTTCGAAGTTGTATCCACGCCAGGGCATGAAAGCCACCAGCACATTGCGTCCCAGCGCCAACTCACCCTGCTCCGTGCAAGGACCGTCGGCGATGACCTGGCCCTTGACCACACGGTCGCCCTCGCGAACCACCGGCTTCTGGTTGATGCAGGTGTTCTGGTTCGAGCGCTTGAACTTGATGAGCTGGTAGATGTCGGAACCAACCTCGCGCGACAACTGCGTGGGATGATGCTCGCCTTCGACGCGCACGATGATACGCTCGGAGTCGACCGAATCCACGATGCCGTTGCGCTTGGCCAGGATCACAGCGCCCGAATCGCGCGCAGTAACACCTTCCATACCCGTACCGACCAGCGGAGCTTCGGCCACGAGCAGAGGAACAGACTGGCGTTGCATGTTGGCGCCCATCAGCGCGCGGTTGGCGTCGTCGTGCTCGAGGAACGGCACCAGCGACGCGGCCACCGAAACGAGTTGCTTGGGGCTGACGTCGATGTAGTCCACTTCGGCGCGGTTCACCAGCACGAAGTTCCCCTGGCGGCGGGCGTTCACCAGGTCTTCAGTGATCTCGCCCTGGTCGTTGAACTCGATGTTGGCCTGCGCGATGGTGTGCTTGTCCTCTTCCCATGCCGACAGGTAGAAACTGAACGGCATGTGATCGATGCCGCGCTTGCCGTCTTTCTTGAGTTTGGCATTAAGGCGCGCGGCTTCTTCCTTCTCGATGTGATCGCCCACGCGCAGTCCGCTTTCGCCGGCGTTGACGATTTCGACGAAGTCGAGAATGCGCGAGTCCTTGACCTTGCGGTAAGGCGACTCGATGAAGCCGTATTCATTGATGCGCGCGAAGCAGCTTAGCGAGCTGATGAGTCCGATGTTCGGACCTTCCGGCGTCTCGATGGGGCAGATGCGTCCGTAATGCGTGGGATGGACGTCGCGCACTTCGAACCCTGCGCGCTCTCTGGACAAGCCGCCCGGTCCAAGTGCCGAGAGGCGGCGCTTGTGCGTGATCTCGGAGAGCGGATTTGTCTGATCCATAAACTGCGACAACTGAGACGAACCGAAGAACTCGCGGATGGCCGCCATTACCGGTTTGGCGTTGATCAGGTCGTGCGGCATGGCCGTCGAGAGCTCCTGATAGACGCTCATCTTTTCCTTGATGGCGCGCTCCATGCGGACGAGGCCGATGCGGAACTGGTTCTCCATCAACTCGCCGACGGCTCTCACACGGCGATTACCGAGGTGATCGATATCGTCGACCATGCCGATGTTCTTGCGCAGCTTGAGCAAGTAGCGGATGGTGGCGTAGAAATCTTCCGGCGTCAGTGTGCGGTGATCGAGCTGCGTTGCATCCTGGCTCTCGTAGAGCTTGATGTTGAACTTCAACCGGCCCACGCGCGAGAAGTCGTATTTGCGCGCGTCGAAGAACATGCCTTCAAAGAGCGCGGTCGCCGTATCGAGCGTCGGCGGGTCGCCCGGCCGAAGCTTGCGGTAGATTTCGATGAGCGCCTCTTCCGGCTTGTGGACCGAGTCGCGCTTCAGAGTATTGGTAATGATGTTGCCTACGTCGTCGCGATCGGGGAAGAAGACCTCGAAGCTGGTGGCGCCACTGGACAGCACCTTGTGCAGGCGGTCGGCGGTGAGCTCGACATTGGCTTCGACTATCACTTCGCCGGTGGACGTATCGACCACGTCGGACGCGGTGAGTGCGCCATCGAGTTCGGCAGCCTCAACCTCGATTTTTTCGATGGCGGCAGCGCGAAGCGCCTTGAGCGCGTGCGCAGTAATCTTGCGGCCGGAGTGCGCGATCTCTTCGCCCTTGTGCAGCACGGCGTGCGCCGGCTTGGCGCCCACCAGGTGCGTGTTCAACTTCGCGTCCTGCTGAACAGCCCAGTGGAGCTTGCCATCGGCAATGTGGAACCGGTCGACGGTGTAAAAGGTCTTCAGAATCTCTTCGTCCGAGCGCAGCCCGAGAGCGCGGAGGAAGATGGTGCCCAGGAACTTGCGCTTGCGATCGATGCGCACATAGAGCGTGTTCTTTTGGTCGTACTCGAATTCAACCCACGAACCGCGGTAGGGAATGATCTTGCCGAGGAAGTAGGTGCGGTTGTTCGCCGTCTCAAAGAAGACGCCAGGCGAGCGGTGCAACTGCGAAACAATGACGCGCTCGGTGCCGTTGACGATGAAGGTGCCGTTCGGCGTCATCAGCGGAATGTCGCCGAAAAACACCTCTTGCTCCTTGATGTCCTTGATCGATTTGTTGCCCGTCTCGGGATCTTTGTCGTAGATGGTGAGGCGCACCGTGACCTTCAGAGGCGCAGAGAAGGTCATGCCGCGCTCTTCGCACTCCTGCTGGTCGTATTTCAGCTGAAGGCTGACGGGGTCGCCGCACTTGTTGCAGAAGTCAGGCGTGTTCTTGTTGTAGGTGCCGCACTTCTGGCAGAGCACGTCGCCGGGCAGGAACGGATCGGTGATGACCATGGATCCGCAATGCACGCAGGCGGTACGCAAGTGATGCAGCCCTTTCAAGTGGCCGCATTTGCACTCCCAGTTGCCGATGGAGAAATCCACGAAGTCCAGCTGCGAGATGCCGCGGAAGTCGGTGATGGGGAAAACGGAGACAAACACCGACTGCAGCCCCGAGTCGTCCCGCTCGTTGGGCAGCTTGTCCATTTGCAGGAAGCGCTCGTAGGAGCGGCGCTGCACTTCAATCAGGTTAGGAATCTGGGTTGCGGTGGGAATCTTCGAAAAATCGAGCCGGCTGCGGATCGCGCGCTTCTCGTTGGGCATGTTCACTCCTGAGGCTCTTCACACCAGGCCGTCCCCCGCCATTGGGTTCGGACTGGACCAGCGCCCGAGTCTCGTGGCGCCGGCTGATTACGGTAAGTAGATCGAAAAACCTTGACCAGCGGAGGGCGAGGATCCGTCCCCCATCGCTATGCTGCCGATGCGCTGCCTGCAAGCGTTGAAGGCTGCCCATCAACGCAATACCGGGCATTGCAGGAACATCAGGTCAGGTCATTCCCAATTCAGAATCGAGTTCGTCCGTCGAGCTAAATTCACCTGGCAGGCATTGCCCCGAATCCGGCAATTGCGCTAGACTGCGCTCAATCGGAGGAAGCAATTCGAGCGAATTTACCCCTTTAAGCCGGGAAAATCCGCACGGGAAGATACTGCGTTCAGGGCAGATGGTGGATGAAAATCGTTCGTCTGCTGTGGCCGGGAGACACGAAAGGCCCGTGAGGACACAATGCCTCACGAGCGCGGCCCTTTGCCTGTGCTCCCATCCGAAATTGCTTGCCCTGTGCTCGCCGATCCCAAAACTCGCTTCAACCGCTCGCTCGCCAGCCACTCGACCCTCGTCAATCAGCACCTGGCCTGACTCCAGATAACTTATTGACCCTAAGGCACTTAATTACTGCGAGATGTTCGTGGCCAGAAGGCTTGGCTTTGCCCCTGCCCAAGAACGCTTGCGTGCCAATCCATGATTCGCAAAAACGCTCGGTCCGGCTCCGCTCCACTCCCCAAGAAACCGGGATGAGCCGAAAAGACGCGCAACGAATATCGTAACGCGTCCCGGCCGGAGTTGCAAGTCCCCCCGAGGGCTACTTGATTTCGATGGTCGCGATGCCTTCGAACTTCTTCCTGATGGCCTCTGCCTCGTCCTTGGTCGCGTTTTCCTTGATCGGCTTGGGAGCCCCATCGACCAAGTCCTTTGCTTCCTTCAGGCCAAGCGAAGTAACCTCGCGCACTGCCTTGATGGTGTTGATCTTGTTGGCGCCGAAGTCCTTGAGGATGACCTGGAACTCGGTCTTCTCTTCAACGACCGCAGCCGCCGCGCCGCCGCCAGCCGCAACCGCTACCGGAGCCGCTGCCGCCGCTGAAACGCCAAGCCGCTCTTCCAGCTTCTTTACCAGGGCCGCTGCTTCCAGCAGGCTCAGGCTTACAATCTGCTCTTCCAACTGTGCTAGGTCCGC
>JBARBP010000113.1:0-5747 GCA_049793195.1 Occallatibacter sp.
GAGGGATACCGCCCTCGACCGGCATCGCTCCTGGGACCTTAAGCACTGGAGTGTAGCCCTGGTCGTGTAAAGCTTGCTCAAATGCTTTCGTGGGCCGCTTGAAATAAACTGCGCTGCGCGCCTTTTCCAGGGCAACTTCAAAGCTTCCCAATTGTGCACCGTCCATACGCTCCATGTACATCAGATTGCCGCCATCGTCCATGATCTCAATGAACATGTGAAGGTTGTTAGAGACCGCCGTCTGTTCGGCAGCGGCGGCGATCCGCTTGGCAATTTCGAGGGTGAGAGCTTTCTTGACCGCGAGCTGCTGCGCCTGCATAGGAGCGTTCGCAATCAGCATCAATCCAGCCAAACAAGGTAGAGCAGTTCGCATTAGCTTCATTTATCTTGTCCCTTTCATTTTCCAACATAGGTGACGCGCCAAATGGAGCCCGAGCCGTCGTCGCTGACCAGCAAGGAACCATCCGGCGCGGTCACCACTCCAACGGGACGTCCCCAAACGCTACTGTCATCCACGACAAACCCAGTTAGAAAGTCCTCATATTCTCCGGTTGCGTGTCCGCTATGGTGAAGAGGCACACGGACCACCTCATAACCCGCTCGGGGTGCTCTGTTCCAGGAGCCGTGCTCGGCAGCAAAGATGTCACCTTGGTATTGAGCAGGGAATTGCTTGCCGTCGTAAAAAGTCATCTCAAGCGATGCGTCATGGGGCTGCAAGATCACATCGGGCGTAATGACCTTGTCTTTCAAGTCCGGTCGCTGCCCTGGAAAGCGAGGATCTTGTTGAGGTCCCATGTACCACCAGGGCCATCCATAAAAGCCGCCCGGTTGCACGTGAGTGATGTAGTCGGGCACGAGGTTATTACCCAGGCCGTCACGCTCGTTGACGGAGCACCACAGTTCGCCGGTTTTAGGATCGATCGCAATCCCAACGGGGTTTCGGATCCCATAGGCAAAGACGCGCTTACCGGAGCCGTCGGGATTGTACTCGAGGATATCTGCCCGATCTTTCTCGGCCGCCGAATCGTCGACATTCTCCTGCGAGCCTACGGAGACCAACATCTTCTTGCCGTCCGGCGAGAACACAATGTCTCTTGAACGGTGATGTCCGCCGCTGGGCAGATCGTCAAGATGCTGAGCCGGCCCAGAGGCCTTTAGATCGCCGTTGCGATATGGAAACCGCACCACTGAATCCATGTTGGCGACATAGACCCACTGAGGATTTGGTCCCAGCGGATAGAAGGCAATGCCGAATGGTGTATTCAAACCAGTGGCGAAAACCTCCACCTGCTCGGGTTCGCCGTCCTTGGTCATACCGCGGAAGACCTTAATGTCTCCGGCGCTGGTCTCGGCCAGAAAGAGATCGCCGTTCGGGGCTCTGCGGAGAATGCGCGGATTTTGGAGTCCCGCTGCAAACAGCCCAACCTTGAACCCCGGAGGCGCTTGGGGCCACGCATTGGCCGGCCGCGGAACGATAGTCGGGCCGTTCGTCGCTGATTCAGAGGCATACGGTGCTGGAAGATCACTCGGTCGAATGTGGCGAAAGGTTCCTGGCTTTTCATATCGATAGTCTGTGAATGGTGGGCTGGGGGGAGGGGCATTTGAAATTGCGTTGGCGCCCGGTGCCGCTGCTGCCGACGCGCTAGCCACGGCGGCGGTGACAGCGGAAGCGCTCATCGACTTCACGAAAGTGACCAGTTTCCAGCGCTGTTCCTCGGGCAGGCTTGCCCAGGGCGGCATGCCATTATCCAAGTCACCTTTGGTGATGTACCAGAAGATCGCTCCGTCCGAGACGCCTTGCAAAGCGCCATGCGCGAGCGGTGGCACATTTCCCGCTCCCTCGCCGGAAGCTCCGTGGCAACTGGCGCAACTGCTTGCGAACAATCCTTTTCCGGCCGATACTGCGGCGGGCTGTCCGGCGTAGGGGTTTTTCACTGCCTGAGCGGCTTCAGGCGCATTGTGAAAGGAAGTCGTCTGGGCATGGAGCAGGAGAAAACCCACGGAAAGGGCCAGAACGGGGAAGAAACTGGAACAGAGTTGCTTCATGCACCACCATCTTAGAGTTTTCCTGATTCGCGCCGCTCTTCTACCTAATCAAGTTTTGGCCCCTCTAGCAAGCGAAATAGCGCGAAAGCGGTTTTTGTCTCAGCGGCGAAAGCCATAGAAAATGAGGGAAATGGAAGCGCAATGGAAATCATACGCCGGCCTTCAATTTTGAAAGCGCTTATAGAAGGGAAATCGGAGAGTCTAGGGGTGCTGATAGAGGGGAGAACTTTCGTCTTTTTTGTGTGTTCCTTCGCCGTTTTTGCAGTGCGCCGTTGCGGTCCCGATCTTGAATGCTCGGTTTCACGTCCTCGTTAGGATTCAATCGCTTCGGTTGGAAAAACCTGTGAACAGGGATTGCACTCGTGTCAGTAATAGCCAGTTCGCGGATACAGTAGGGGTGTCCAAACCCTTGTCAATTGACAAACTGATGAGCAGCCTCTATACATTACGCAAGCGATTTTCAGTAATCCTTTGCGGAACGGGCGGCACGCGCTGCTCGCTTTAGAAACTTCCGGTTGCACGCCTATATGGGGCGCAAACGACTGAGTTCGCGCTTTGATTTGCCCGATAAAACAGCGGATGAATTCAGTCCGGGTCCAGGCAACTAACAGTAGCCTTCAACCATAACCCCGACGCCATCAGATTGAGGGGGAACTTGCAATCGAATCCGTCGCAGCTCGAGCAAAACATTCAGTTTCAGTTGGATTCTCTCTCCAGCGTTTTGCGGTATCAATCGGGAGACGGGTTGGCGGCGCTCCTGAAAGCAGCGCATCTCCTGGCATCCTCACGGCGAGTCCTCATCACGGGAATGGGTGCGTCGCTGTTTGCATCCGTATCTTTTGAGTATCGTCTCTGCTCCCGGCAAATTGACGCGACTGTCGTCGAAGCCGCCGAACTGCTGCATTTTCGACACAAGGGCTATGCCGATGCGACGGTGGTTATTGTTTCGCGGTCTGGAGAGTCGGTCGAGGTTGCCCGGCTTCTGCAGCTTCTCAAGGGCCGGCAAACGATCATCGGAATCAGTAATGAGCCGGGTAGCCTCCTGGCCCGCGAGTCCGATATCAGTTTGCACATCGGCAGCCTCGCCGATGAGATGGTGGCGATTCAAACGTACACCGGGACCCTGTTGACCGGGTACCTGCTCGACTGTGCAATTGATGATCGGACGGACCGTGGCAAAGAGGAAGTCGAGGCTCTGCTCCCCAGCTTTGCGGACCTCGTCTCTCGTTGTCTCAGCCAGCGTGAAAGATGGGACGCCTTTCTCGAGATCGGCTCTCCTGTACACCTTCTTGCGCGTGGACCGTCGTGCAGTTCCGCTCTGGAAGGCGCTTTGCTCTTCAACGAAACTGCAAAGTTCCCTGCTGTCGGAATGCCGCTGGCATCGTTCCGCCACGGGCCTGTGGAACTGGTGGACAAGAACTTCAGGGGCCTCATTTTCGCGCAGGTGGGAGAAACCCAGGATCTCAATTTGGCCCTTGCAAAGGACCTTGTACGATTCGGTGGACAGGTCCGAGTAATCGGGCCGCCGCAAGCCCGTGCATCAGAACTGGAATGGTGCGACATACCAGTTGTGCCCGAGATACTGTCCCCGATTTTTGAGATTGTTCCCGTTCAAGCGGCAGCGTTGCGCATGGCCGAGCTGAGGGGAATTGTACCTGGAAGTTTTCGCTATGCTCCCCAGGTCGCAACAGATGAATCAAGCTTCACCATGAAGTGAGGAAGTCCGGCACTACAAACAGGCAGCGAGGCGCTGCCAATGCATGGTCGAATGAGCTGGCTTGGTAAGTCCGCTCGTTCATGCCCAGGCTCAGTTGGAGGGGTCTCTCTTGCAATGGTAATCGGCGAAACACTGAAAGCCCGCTGGTTTTGGTATTCCGTGCTCTGCGTCTTCTGTTGGGGAGGATGGGCGCTGGCTGCAAAATTCGGTTCCAGGGGAGTCCCTCCAGAGACGATGCAGTTCCTTTTCACTTTGGGCGCGATGCCTGTCTGCATTGCTCTGCTCATCGCACGGCGTTTCAAATTGGAGAAGAGCCCGAAAGGGATCTTCTATGCAGTATTGAATGGCGTACTCTCATCAATCGGCAGTCTTGCCGTCTTTGCCGCTTACCACACAAATGGCAACACGTCGCTGATCACCTCGTTGACCGCGCTCTACCCGATGATCACTGTGCTGCTGGCGGTCACAATCCTTCGTGAACGGTTCGGCGCGATCCAGGCGGTCGGCCTCGGGTTCGCGGCTGTCGCAGTCGTGATCTTTTCGCAATAGGAGCGTTTATGGTTCATCTTGCGCCATGGTTCTGGTTTGCAATGATCACAGTCCTCGCGTGGGGAATTGTCGGGTTGCTGCAGAAACTCTCGACAAATTTCATCTCCGCAGAGTCATCGCTGATCTGGCTCGGAGTTGGTTTCTTGCTGATCGAGCCATTTGTCTATCCGGGAAAGACGCTCTTTAGTTATTCCAACTTGAACATTTCCTGGGCTCTGCTGAGCGGAGTCTTGAATGCGCTTGGCGCCTGGGCATTGTTCGCCGCCCTTAAGAGCGGCGGAAAAGCATCGATCGTTGCCCCGCTCACCGCGCTCTATCCGCTTGTAGTCATTGTGCTGGCTCCAGTTCTCCTGCATGAGTCCATTACGCGGCTGCAAGTTGTGGGGGTAGCCTGCGCCTTGGTGGCAGTAGTCTGTCTCTCCGCCGAATCCGAACCGAGTGAGACTCTCGGGGGACCCGAGTTGGACGAAACATGCAATGGCAAACTTCTTGGAAGGTGAGATTACGATGAAGAACGGTCCAGTGCGGGTTGGCATTATCGGTTCGCAGTTCCAGGCAGACGGTCACGCATCGGCAATCAGTATGATTCCCGACGACATGTCTCTAGTAGCCGTGGCCTCACCCACTGCGGGCCATGCACAGTCATTCGCTGACCGCTTTAACATTCAGAGCGTCTACACAGACTATAGAGAACTGGCCGCCGATTCGGAGGTTGAGGCCGGCATTATCACCGCACCCAATTCGCTGCACTGCGAGATGGCCGTTGCGCTTGCGCGCGCTGGAAAGCATGTCATCTGCGAGAAGCCGCTCTGCCTGACGCTGGACGAAGCCGATTTAATGATCGAGGCCTGCCGCAGCAATGGGGTCATGCTGCTTTATGCCGACGAGTTGCTTTTCACGCCGAAATACCAAAAGGCGAAGGAAATGGCAGACCTTGGAGCCTTCGGCAAGGTGCATCTGGTCAAGCACAGTGAAAAGCACTCTGGGCCGCACTCGGATTGGTTTTGGGATGTGAGTCGATCGGGCGGCGGAGCATTGCTGGATCTGGGCTCCCACGGAATCGTCTTCGCCTACTGGTTTCTCGGTAGACCTAAAATCGTCAGCGTCTACTCCCAGCTCGGCACCTACGTACACCGGGAAAAGACAAAAGCCGACGACGAATGCGTCACGATCATCGAGTTCGAGGGCGACGCTTTCGCCGTGATTGAAAACAGCTGGAGCCGTCTTGGCGGCATGGACGATCGGATCGAGATTTACGGCGAAGGCGGTCTCACCATGGCCAACCTTCTGATGGGTAACGCACTGCCTACCTTTAGCAAGTATGGATTCGGCTACGCAGTAGAAAAGGCTCCGACGACGACTGGCTGGACATATCCGGTTTTCGATGAACTATGGAACTACGGTTTACCCCAGGAGGTGCGCCACTTCGCCCGCG
>JBARBP010000114.1:0-3727 GCA_049793195.1 Occallatibacter sp.
GCCTGAGCCCGTTCAGCGCGAGCGATAGCAGAACGGCGCCGATGGCCACCAACAAAAGCGGCAGCCCCATGTTTTGCTTGAAGAAGAGCGGCACGCAAAGCGCCGCTCCTGCGGCAAAGCCGAACCATGCACTTGTCTCGCCATCGAGCCGCTGCAACATCCAGACAGCAACCAGAATCCAGAACCCGCAGTCGCAATCGTACTCGGGAGTGGGCAGGATGCTATAGATGCCCAGGACGCAGAGCGGCGCGGCGACGAGCAGCGCAACGAGCCACGCGGTTGGCCATGCTGCCCTCACGCGCCCTCGCAGTGAGCCGAGCGCGATCCTCCACGCGAACACCGAGCCTAGCCCACCGATCGACGCGGCGTAGAGCACGTGATGAAAGAAGACGCGGCCCGTGAGACGAATGATCGCGGCCTGAAGCAGAAAGGTGAGAGGCGCGTGCGCCAGGGGAAAGTCGCGATACGGCATCTGGCCCAGGGCGATGCGCTCCGCGGTGTTGAGAATGTAGCTCAGATCGAACAGGACCGCGACATGCGCGTTCTGCCACAGCACCACAGACGCCGTGGCTAGAAACAACCCGGCAGCGGCAAGCCAATCGCGAAATTCCCAGCGCGGCTCGGGCGAGCCGGCAGTCATTGCTACCATCCGCGGCGGTAGTATTGGACGTAATAAGGGGCCGAGCAGATGGCCATGACGAGCGCGACAAACCAGCCAATCAAAGTCCAGCCCAGGAAGATGTTCAGTAACAGAATGCCGGTGGCGTTGTGCGTGTGCCGCACCGCAGCGATGATGGCCGGCACAAAGTAGAGAGCGAAGACAAAAATCAAGAAATGCATGGAAGCTCCCGCATCGGTTCCCAGTGTTCTACGCAGAGTTTACTCCCGGAGTTCCCGGTTTCAATACGAGATTCTGGGGATGCTGCAATTTGAGCGGCCGGATGAAAATGGAGGCCCGACTTAAAGAACAAATGCTGCAAGTTAGCCCACCGCGCGGGATTGGCAAATCAGCAGGCGACGAAAGATGGCGAGGTTTCACTTTTAGCGGGACGGCAACCGAAAGGGGCGTATTTGAAAAATGGAGGAGGCCATACAATTAACCGGTATGCCGACAACAGTCCGTTCGCGCGCGAAGATCAACCTGGGTCTCGGCATTGGCTCGCCGCGGCCCGATGGTTTCCATGGGCTGGCGACTGTCTACCAGACGCTTGAGTTGTTCGACGCTGTGACAGTGACGGCGAAGGCGGCGAAGTCGACTGCGATTCGGGTAACTTCGAACGACCCCCGCGTTCCAACCGACAACCGCAATACGGCCTGGAAGATGGTGGAACTGGGGTTGAATTCGCTCGGGTACGCGGCAGAGGTGGAGATTCACATCGAGAAGCGGCTCCCGGTGCAGGGCGGGTTGGGCGCCGGCTCCGCCAACGCAGTGGCAGCATTGATGGGGTTGGAAACGGAGTTGGGAATCGCAGAAACCCCATCCTTCGAGCAAGATACGCCTGAGGAATGGGGTACCCCGCAGCGCCTGGAGATTGCCGCGCAGGTTGGCTCCGATGTGCCCTTGTTTTTGATCGGCGGAGCGGTGCTGGGGGTGGATCGTGGGCAGGAAGTCCATCCGCTGCCGGATATCGAGCCGGTATGGTGCGTGGTGGCTGTGCCGGAGATCGGTGTCTCGACCGCGCAGGCCTTTCGCGACTGGGATGCGCTGAGCGCGGCCGAAGGTTTGACCGCCGAGGCCAGTGCAGTTAAACTGAATGAGTTGAGCCGTGCCTATGCCAGCGCCTTTGTGGGAGCAATCCCCGGGGGGCGGGTGGGAACAGGCTCCTCCGGTGTCTTCTCAGAGTGGGAAGACCTGGCCGGACCCCAAGAGTCCGCGCTTGTCCGCACCGGGATCAGTAGCTGGATCAAGAACGACTTTGAACGAGTCGTCTTCCCTCAGCATCCTTCCCTTGCAGAAATCAAGCGTCTTCTTTTGGGCTTCGGTACTCCGGAGGCAGCTCTGTATGCCTCGCTGTCCGGGTCCGGTTCGGCGCTTTACGGGTTGTACCTGACCCGTGAAGATGCGGAAGCGGCTCAAGTCCGGCTTGTGTCGAATCAGCAGGTCCATGGGGTAAAAGTGCAGAGCACCTTGACCCGGACCCTGCCGCGAAGAGCCTATTGGCGCGAGATGCTTTTGCATTGACAGTGGTCCGTTGTGCGGTTGAAACTCGCGAACGGCTGCTCAGTTGGGCGATCGTCTAATGGTAGGACAGTGCCCTTTGGAGGCACTTGTCCAGGTTCGAATCCTGGTCGCCCAGCCAGTTTTTGAAGTGTGGTACCCGAAGAACAGCCAAAGCCAACCAGCTTGGAGGTAGTCGGAATGGAAGCGGGAACATTGACGGTGTCAGCGGAAGACAAAAAGCCTGAAGGGGTACCAAACGCCCAGCGCGAGGCCGCTGGCAAGGACGCAGCCCTGAAGGATGCTCAACCGGGCGCAGGACAGGATGCAGCCAAGGCTAAGCCGGCCGTCGAACGCAAGCGGACCCGCAACCTGAGCGAGGACAAGCGTTTCAAGCTTTTCAGCGGCACGGCGAACCGCCCGCTGGCTGAGGAGATCGCCCGACACATCGGGGTTCCCGTGGGAGAGGTCAAGATTCAGCGCTTCGCCGATGGCGAAGTGTACTTCCAGCTCCTTGAGAACGTGCGCGGAGTGGATGTGTTTGTGGTGCAGCCCACCTGCTATCCAGTGGACCAGCACCTGGTGGAGCTATTGGTGATGATTGACGCGCTCAAGCGGGCCTCGGCGGCCAGAATTACGGTGGTGGTGCCCTACTACGGGTACGCCCGCCAGGATCGCAAAGACCGTCCTCGCGTTGCCATCAGCGCCAAGCTGATCGCCGATCTACTCACCACAGCGGGCGCCAATCGTGCCCTTTTTGTCGACCTGCACGCCGCGCAAATTCAGGGTTTCTTCAACATCCCCGTCGATCACATCTTCGCCAGCCCGGTTTTGGTGGGGTACTTCAACCAGCTCAAGCTGCCGAACCTGATCGTGGTTTCGCCCGACGCCGGCGGTGTGGAGCGAGCACGATTTTTCGCACAGAAGGTCGGTGCTCCGCTAGCCATTGTCGACAAGCGGCGCACGGACATGAATGTCGCCGAAGTGATGAACGTTGTCGGCGACGTGAATGGCAAGACCTGCCTGATCATCGACGACATTATCGACACGGCCGGCACGCTGGTAAAGACCGTGGACGCTTTGTACGCCTCCGGCGCGGCGTCAGTTTATGCCTGCGCCAGCCACGCCGTGCTTTCGGGCCCGGCCATTGACCGCATCGCCGCATCGCGCCTGGAGCAGTTGGTTGTGACTGACACCATTCCCTTGCGCGAGGCCGCACAGAAGTTGCCCAAGATCAAGGTGCTCTCTATCGCCGGCCTGCTGGGCACGGCGATTGAGAACATTCACCTGGAGACCAGCGTAAGTTCGCTGTTTAACTAAGAGATCAGAGATCAAGGGTCAGAGATCAGTGTATCGATATTTGACCGGGACAATTAAACGCAGCCAGCAGTCATGGGCGTTATCAGAGTTCAGCAAGAGATTTTCTGATCTCTGATCTCTGACCCTTGATCTCTGGTTCCAACAAAGGGAGCGGACCCAAGTAGCCCGTGCCCGATACAAGGAAACGAGAGACCGCAATGCCTGAAGTAGTCGTAGCCAAGCCCCGTGAGGGCAAGTTCAACAAGAACG
>JBARBP010000115.1:0-3157 GCA_049793195.1 Occallatibacter sp.
GCCGGGTGATGCGCGCGGCACTGACCTGCTGTAGGGTCAGACTCCATTCTATGAGGAAAGTTGTGGTGGGGGTGGTTACGGTTGGGGGATGGGCCTTGGTCTCCCAGGCCTCGGAAGCGACTCCTCCCTTCTGCTGACGAGGAATTGTCGGTGGGACTACCGATCCTGTGGTACCGGCGTCCGGCTGGTTGGATTCGTGGTGTCCCATTCATTCGGAAAAAGTCGAATCGATGGGGCACGAGAGCTTTCGTCTCTGATTGAGATTTCCAGATATATAAAATCGATACTTGGGGCATCCCGGTGGATCCGCATGGGGTGCGTGGTATCCCACTCATCGCAGAAAGCGCGATGAATGGGGCACCGGTCGTTGTGCGGGGTTTGGATTGAAACGGAATGCTGCGGCTTCAGCAGCCTTTTTTGCAGCGGGCCATTATAGCGGCGTGGAGGCGTTCGCGGAGATCGTTGGGGAGGTCGTAGAGTTGGTGGGAGCGGTAGATCTCGATGGTTTTGCGGGTGGTGTTGAAGACGATTTCGCAGTGGCCGCACTTGTGCATGTGCTTTTCGACTTCGACGCGGGTTTCTGCGGCGACAGAGTCGTCGATGATGTCGTCGAGAAGGGCGATGAACTCGGTGCAAGTCACGATTCAGCCCTCGCTGCCTTGGGGCCCGCTTGTTTTGACCCTGGTTTGTTGCGAAAGTAGCGGCTGAGGCGCTCGCGAAGTTGCAGGCGGGCGCGCAGGAGACGCGATTTGACGGCCGGAATACTGAGGCCAAGAGCTTCGGCTGTGTCCTCGGTAGAGAGACCTTGCACGTCGCGCAGCTCGAAGACGACTTTGAAGCCGGGGGGAAGGCCCTTGATGGTTTTCTCGAGGATTTGACCCAGCTCGGATTGCGTGTAGTTCTGTTCCGGGTCGGGCGCCCAGTCGGCCAGGTCGCGGGGAACGGTGCCTTCCTCGGTCTCCAGATCCTCGTCGATCGAAACCATTTTGCCGGTGCGGCGCTTGCGGAGCCGCATCAGGCTTTCGTTGACCGCGATACGAACTAGCCATGTGTAAAATTTCGAATTCCCCTGAAACTGTTCGAGTTTCTCGTATGCCTTGAGAAACGCGTCCTGCATGACGTCTTCCGCATCTTCGCGGTTTTGCGTAATGTGCTGCGCAATGCGGAAGATCTGACGCTCATACTTGCGGACCAGCGTGTCGTAGGCCGAGACATCGCCGGCGCGCACCTGTGCGACCAGGGCTACGTCGGGATGTTGCTCGTCTTGTCCTGCAATCGATTGGATGGTCGTCATGGGGTGAGGTTGCGGAAATCGTAGCGAAAAGTTGGGGTCTGGAGGTACCTGCCGATTGAGAGCTCCAAAAGAAGAGTGTAAAGGACGGCGGGGCAGGGAACCAAACGCGGGGTTGGCGGCGTTCAGAAACATGGACTTGTGTAAAGGGTTAGAAGGGTAAAACATACTCGCTCAGCGGCGGCAGGCCCACTTTTGTTGTAGTCGCTGTGCGGTAACGTCAGTGGTTCGCGAGCGTCAGAGTAGGGTTCAATCGGAATAAAGTGAAGATATGAGGGCTGCTTCCTTCCTGAGTTTCTATTCGCGCACGGTGGCCCGCTGGCTGGCTGGAGCTCTTTCTGTGCTGATGGTTGCGCAGCCGGTGGCGGCGCAGACAACGGATGACTCGGTGAGGCACTCGGGTCATCTGTCGGCTCGCAGCACGAATTCAAAGCCAAACGGGGCGAAGTCGAGCAAAAGAAAATCAGCGGCCAAGAGTCGCAAGCCGGTGAGCAGGGGAGTAACGGCCAGCCGAGCGGCAAAGGCGGCGCGAACGGCGCGGCTGCGGCAGGCATTTGTGGCGTCGACTGAGTTGCGGCCGATGGCGCAGCAACTGGCAACGCTGCGCACGACGGAGGCGTATGCGGGCGTGACGGCGTATGCGCGCAGGCATACGGGCGAGGCGGCAGCGGCGGCGTATCTTGCGCTGGGCCACGCGTATCTGCTGGACAAGCGCGATGCAGAGGCTGAAGCGAGCCTGCGGCAAGCGCGGCAGGCGGGGCAGGAACTGGCCGACTATTCGGATTTTCTGGGTGCGCGGGCCAGCCATGAAGCAGGCAATGAGGCAGCGGCCGAGGCGTTGTTGCACGGGTTTACGGATCGCTATCCGGACAGCATCTTCGACGAGGAGGCGCCAGGGCTGGAAGCCAACGTTCTACTGGCCATGAACAATGCTGCGGGGGCGGAAAAAGTGCTGGCACAGGCCAAAGGGCTGGCGGCGGAGGACCGGACGGACTTTCAACTCGCAGAGGGACAAGTGGAGTACGCGCTGGGCGAGAGGGATGAGGCCGGACGGACATTCAAGCAACTTTTGGTAAGCCATCCACTGAGCCAGGAGGCGCTGGTGGCGCGGGCCAGGCTGACAGAGATGGGCGCCGAGGCGGCGTTGACGCCGGCAGAGTTGAGGAGCCTGGGCGATGCTTTTTACAACGGCGGGCGCTATAGTGAGGCTGCCGAGCAATACCGCGCGTTGCTCAGGACGTCTGGTCTGAGCGCGGGCGAGCGGGACAGCATTGCGGTGGCTGCGGCGGCATGCGACCTGAAGCAGAAGCGGCTGAGTCCGGCGCAAGTGCAGGGACTGGCCGATACGAACGACGAGAACGGGGCGCGGCGGCTTTATCTGCTGATGGAACTGGCTCGCGATCGCGACGACACGGCGGATCAGCAGCGGATTGTTGCGGAGATGGAGACGAGATTTCCGGGCAGCCCGTGGCTGGCCGAGGCTCTCTATTCAAGCGGCAACATGTACCTGCTGAAGAAGGATTATCCGACGGCGGTGGAGTACTACCGATATTTGTCGGCGCGTTTTCCGAGCAGCAAGAATGCGGCTGCGGCGCATTGGCGGGCCGGATGGCTGTGTTACCGGCAGAGGCTCTACGGGGAAGCGGCGGAGCTGTTCGACGAGCAGATCAGGATTTATCCGGCGGCCGCGGAGACGGTGGGCGCACTCTATTGGCGGGGGCGGCTTTACGAGACGCAGGAACACTATCCGGCGCAAGCGGCGGCGAATTACCGAGCGATCGTGCGCACGTATGAGCACTACTTCTATGCGCAGATGGCGCGAGCACGGCTGGTTACGCTTGGGAATACGCAACCGGCGCCGGCGCC
>JBARBP010000116.1:0-41847 GCA_049793195.1 Occallatibacter sp.
GTCAGGTAGCTGGAGTCGGCGTCGAGCGACTCAAGCAGCCCGTGCAGCGCGCCGGTGGTGACGTCACTCATGCTGGGCTGGGTCACGTAATCGGACTGGATCTTCTGTAGAACCTCGGCATACACGCGCATCTGCTGGTAGGCGCCATCCTGTTCGCTGTCGGCGTGAACGCCGAACAGGCCGAATTCGCCCATGGCAAAACCCAATCCGAGGGCGGCAAAGATGGCTATGGAAAGCACAAATACCGTTCGTTGAAAGATTCGAGACACACACACCACCAAAGGGGGCCTCAAGGGGAAGCAGGCCGCATACCCATTAGACGCATGATAACGCAAGTGGTGCCTTTGCGGCGTCCCGACTAAAGTTGCAGACGCCGGCAGGGGCGAACCAGCGGTTTCTTGGTGGAAAACTGCGGCTGCAGGGTGCCGGAGACAATTGCCTAGAACGAGAAGAAGCTGAATCCCTTCTTTTTTTCCGGCTCCACGGCCCGGCCGCAGACGGTTTGAGTCATCTGCTTGATTGCACGGGCAATCGGCGAGTCGTCTTTGGTGAGTGGGGTAGCGCTGCTCTGCATCTGGCGTACAGCGGCATAGTCATTTGGAATTTTCCAGCGAACACTCCGGGTGAGGGCCTTGGCGACCTGCGCTTCGTCGAGCCCCTCGGCTCCCGAGTCGAATCGATTGACGACGACTTCGAGCGCGGGACCGCCGTGGACGGGGAGCTGTTTGATGAAGCGGTTTGCATTGCGAAGCTCGGGAATGCCCAGTTGGGTGACCAGGTAGAGGGTTACGGATCCATCAAAGCGGTATGCGCGTTGGAGGTCGATCTTCGATCCCGCATCGACCACCACATATTCGAAGCTCTGCAGGGCAACTTTCAGCAATGTACCGATCACGTCATCGACGGGCTGGAAGGGATTCATTTCGCTAGGGGCGGCCAGGACCATTAACCCGGAGTCATGCTTGACCAGCAGGGAAGCGAGAAAATGCGGATCGAGGCGGCTGGCGTTTTCAAATGCGTTCACTGAGGAGTACATGCTGCGGACGCCCAGGTTGAGCGCCGCATCGCCCATCGGCAGATTGAGATCGATCAGGAGCGTGCGCTGGCCTGATGTCTCGGCCAGTGAAGCGGCAAAGCTTGTGGCCAGCGTCGTTACTCCCGAGCCGCCCTTTGCGCTGAGAAAGACAAACAACTTGCCGTCCGCGTCCTGGGGCGCAGACTCCTCCTCCTGCACAAACTGCTCGGGCTGCGCCTCCACACGCCGGGCCCAGACGCGCACCAGCGCTTCTGACATGGCGGCGGGAGTGATGGGCGTATGGAGAAACTCGCGGGCTCCCGCACGAAGGCAGCGGACCATCAGGCCGGGATCGACCGCCTCGGAATAGACAATTACATTTGTCCCCCCCTCGGCGGAGATGTTCTCCACAAGCTCGAGGGTGTACTCCGGATCGCTGTCCAGGTCAATGATGACGACATCGAAGCTCTTCTTGAGCATCCGCGTCACAGCTTCTATATCCGGGGGGTAGGAGATGAATTCCCTGATTCGCCCATTGGGAAACTTGTCCAGCGCCTGAACGGCGACATTGCGGCGACGATCGTCTGGGCTGATGACCGCAACAGACAACGGCTCTAAGCCGGGCGATCCCGGTATTTCTCGTGGAGCAGTCATGGGGGACGACCGTATCTTCTTGAGTGTAACGCGCTGCGCAAACATGCCCTCGTAATCCCGAAGGTTCCCCTATGGTTCCATCGGGCGCGGAGGGAGAGACGTCATTTCTTTTCAAGGGCTGAGTTTGGGTGTGGGCGATCGTTTCCGGATGCGAGCAACCATGCACCGGAGCATGGATTTTGCGAGTGCCCCGGCGATGATGATTTTTGGTGGCGGGAGGCAGGATCGAACTGCCGACCTACGGGTTATGAATCCGTCGCTCTAACCATCTGAGCTACCCCGCCAGAGTGATGCAAGGAAGGCGCGAGCCGCGCAGGCCCGCTCGGGAAGGGCCGGCTGGAGACGGCGCAGAATTCCCAACCTTGATGATACGGGGGGCCGAAGGGGAGGTCAAACCCGCCGGTAGGTCTGGATGGCGACCTGGACGGGAGGATTGGATGCCCCGACTGGCGTGTCTGGACGCGGCGGATGATGCCGGCCCGCCCGCTCCTGTAAACTCGCCTGCATGAGCACGTTCCGTATCGCCGCGGTGATTCCGGCGCGGCTGAGTTCCACGCGGCTGAGCCGCAAGGTGCTGCGACCTCTTGCCGGGCGTCCGATGGTGGAGTGGGTATGGCGCGCGGCGGCCGCGAGCGGCCTTATGGATCCTGTGGTGGTGGCCACCGACTCAGATGAAGTGGCCGCGGTTTGCCGGGAGCGCGGGATTCCTGTTGTCATGACATCTCCAGAGTGCCCGAGCGGGTCGGACAGGGTCTACGAAGTGGCGCGGCAGCTCGACGCCGACATTTACGTCAACATCCAGGGCGACGAGCCAACATTGACCGAGGATTTCTTCCCTCCACTTTTGGACCTCTTTGCCCGGCCGGAGGTCGAGGTCAGCACGCTGGCTGTTCTCTGTCCGGCGGAGGAGGTCGCCAATCCCAACGCGGTCAAGGTCGTCGCCGCTCTGGACGGACGCGCGCTCTATTTTTCGCGTGCCGCCATTCCCTTCGATCGTGACAAGACGGGGTTCACCGGTTACCGCAAGCACCTGGGGATCTATGCCTACCGGAAGGCCGCACTTGAGCGGTTTGCGGCGCTGACGCCTTCGCCCCTCGAAAAGCTGGAGCGGTTGGAGCAACTGCGGCTGCTTGAGAACGGAATCTCGCTCTATGTGGCGGACGCACCCAGGGACACGATCGGCGTGGATACGGAAGACGACCTGGTGCGGGCGGAGGCGATGCTGGCACGAACGTAGAGTTAGGCACTAGAGGATGTGATTGTGATGCAAGAGAGTGATCTCGCCAGGATCGAGTCTGATCTTCGGGGATTCGTTCATGGTTCATACCCGGAAATGACAGTGCGTGTAGAGCATTGGGAACAAGACCGATCCCGAATCGCTGTGTTCTTCATCGAGAAACGATTTGAGGGGCTGTATCGCCGCCAGAGGTATCACTACCTTCTGCATCTCATTCCCAAGGACTATTTCAACGCTGTGCTTGGGGATGCGATCTGGTTTGAACTGACACCCGACGAGGATGTTGACACGCTCCCCGATGATCCAGACAAGCAATTCATTGCCGACATAATTCCAAACGTGCTCGGTGCGCTAAAGGCGAAGCTCTTCTTTTCGGCGCTGGACGACGTGTTTTGTCCCGAAAGCAGCGTAACGAAAGCGCAGGCATGTTCAGGAGATTTTCGCCACGCAAAGCAGGCGCTGCAAGCTTGTGGATTTGAGGAATCGGATTGGTCCGACGTGTTTCACGTCTTGATGGAACAGGGCGCATTTTGCGATTGCGAGATTCTCTACAATGTTGCCCCTGAGAGTCGCTTGAAAGCGAGGGACTGGCAGTGTCGATTACATGAAGCCGCAGGTAGTTAGCGTGGTAATCCCTAGCGCAAAACAAAATCTGAATTGCGCGCAAGAACCGGATAGCGCAGCGGGCTCCAATGAGCGAACATGGTTTCCATGAGCACGAAACGTCAGTTCGTTCAGAAGCCGGTTGCAGAGGAAGCAATTGACCCCGAAGCCGCATGGCTGCAGGTTCTCTCGCGCGATCCGGCCGCGGGTTTCTTCTATGCGGTGGCCACCACGGGAGTGTTTTGCAGACCAAGCTGCAGCAGCCGGCGCCCGGTCCGGGCCAACGTGCGCTTCTTCCGCTCGGTTAAGGATGCGCAGGCTGCGGGATTTCGGCCGTGCAAAAAGTGCAAACCAGGCGCCACTGCGTGGAGCAGCCCTTTCGAGGAAGTTCGCAGGCATATTGAGAAAAATCTTGACCGGCCGGTGCCGCTTGAAGAACTGGGGCGCGTGGTGGGACTGAGCCCCTTCACCGTCCAGCGGATGTTCAAGAGCGAGATGGGCGTGAGCCCGCTCGCCTATCATCGTGCGCTCAGGGCTCGCTCGCTGCGCCGCGCGCTCAAACAGGGAGATACCGTGACCAACGCAATTTATGAAGCAGGGTTCGGCTCATCGAGCCGTGCCTATGACGGCGCGCAACTGGGTATGACGCCCGCGCGTTTCGCAAAAGGTGGCAAAGGCGAAAAAATCGGATGGGCTGTCGCCCGTTCACCTTTTGGCTGGGTAATCGTGGGAGCAACCGGCCGCGGCCTTTGCTGGCTGGCGCTGGCCGGCACGGCTGGCGAGGCCGAAGAAAGCTTGCGCGAAGAATTTCCACTGGCCGAATTGCGGCGTGACGCTTCGCTAACGAAGCTCGTGGATGCGGCGGTGGACACCGTGACCCGCGGCACGGAAGCCTTCCAAAACGAGATCGCGCCGAAGGCGTTGGATCTGCGCGGGACGGCGTTTCAACTGCGCGTCTGGCAGGCGTTGCGCGCCATCCCACGCGGCGAAACACGCACCTACAGCCAACTGGCCCGCGAGATGGGCCACCCCACGGCGACACGCGCCGTCGCCCGCGCTTGCGCGCTCAACCGAGTGTCTGTTCTCGTTCCCTGCCATCGAGTGGTCGGCGCAAGCGGTTCGCTCACCGGGTACCGGTGGGGCATCGAGCGCAAGCGCCAACTCCTCGAAGCAGAACGGGTCTGACTCCGGGTGACTCGCTATCCTTGCCTTGCTGCACGAAGAAACCGCAAGAATGGGGCACGGCGAGTTAGTCGAGTTACAGGCGAGCGCCACCTGAGGCCTGGATGGTTTGTCCGCTGACCCAGACTGAATCGTCGGAGGCCAAGAAGGCGGCGATATCTGCGATGTCGTTGGGTTGGCCGATGCGACCCAGCGGCGTGTCGACAATGGCCTGCTTGTGGAACTCGCTGCCGATGAAGCCGGCCGCGTGCACGCCTTCCGTCTCCACCATGCCGGGGTTGAGGGCATTGACGCGGATCTGCCTTGGGCCGAGTTCCTTGGAGAGAGAGACTGTAATGGAGTTGACCGCGCCCTTGGTGCCCGAGTAGACCGAGGCCATACCGATGCCCGATGCTGCGACCGAGCCGATATTGATGATGCTGCCGCCCTTGGGGTTGAAGTTCGCCAGCGCGGCTTGCGTGGTGAGCAATAGACCGAGGACGTTGACGTTGAATTGCTTGCTGAAGCTCTCGACCGTGACCGCTTCAATCGGGGTGAAGTCATAGACTCCGGCGTTGTTGACGAGCACATCGATGGGGCCGAGCTCCTTGACGGTCTTCGCCACCAGCGGACCGATGGAGTCCGGGTCGGAGAGGTTGGCCTGAATGGCAATGGCCCTGCCACCGGCTGCCTTGATCTCGGCGACAACCTTCTCTGCAGCAGCCTTGCTGCCGGAATAGTTGACTGCGACGGCGGCCCCGCGGTTGGCGAGCTCGAGGGCGATGGCTGCGCCAATGCCTTTGGATGCGCCGGTTACCAATGCGACTTTCCCTTTAAGATTGCTCATTTTTCGCTCCTTTTGCCGAACCGCTTACGTTTCGACGTGTCGACAACTATCGAATTGATTAGGGAGCGGGCGAAAGGATTCAGGTTGATTGTGGAAATCACTCAAAATGAGTGTTTCAGCGGGGCCCGCAGGGGGCGTGTTCCAGGGAGGCAAGGGTTGTCGCGAGGGTGTCCAGAACCCCGGGCCGCAGGCTCATGTAGTGGAACTTGCCTTCGCGCCGGATGCTGATAAGGCCAGCGGTTTCAAGCTCTTTGATGTGGTGCGAAAGCGTGGCGGCGGAGATGGGCAGAGCGGCGCGGGCCTGCGCGCAGCCAAGCGGGCACGCGGATTTGGCGATGCGCTCGAGCAGTTCGAAGCGGCGCGGGTCGGCCAGGGCTTTGAGGATCGCAGTGCGGCGGGCGCGAGTAAGGCGGGGTGATTTGGTTGTTGTTGCCGTGCGGTTCTCCACCGGGGTCGCAGTCATGATTGTGCTCCGATGATTGGATGATACGGCAAAGGAACTGGAATCGAGGGGAGGCTGCGATTGTTCGAGAGCAGCGTAATGCCACTTACGGCCTAATCAGGATCGGTGGTTTTTGCCAGGGTGCGAAGCGGGCTATTGCTTGAGGCGAATGTTTCTGCAGATGGTGAGTTCTTCGGAACGATCCAACTCATAGTCAAAGCCGGTGAGGGCATCAAAGAACACTTCACGACACTTGTCCCCATGCAGTTCAATGCAGAGGTTGCGTACTCTATGCAGCCACGTCTTCGACGACCCCCCAAAGACAACCCGCTCGGCACCTTCGATATCGATCTTGAGCACGTCAACACAGGCAAAGCCTGCCTTGTCGATCAGGGTGGCTACATCCCAAGCTTCAACTTCGCCGGGCGTCCCTTCGCGAGGGGGCAAGACTTGCGTAGCCCACTCGCGGCCGTCACCAAAGGAGTCATGCGAGAGGCACAACTTTGTGTTTTCACTCCACACGGCGCCGTGGAGGACTTGCGCTCGCTCTCCGTAAGGCTGCAGGTTTGTTCTGCACATATTCACGTTTCGCACGTCGGGCTCGACTGCCAGGATGCGCGACTGAGGAAAATAACTAAGGAGACATGCGGAGGCAAAACCGACGTTGGCGCCCAGGTCGAGAATCGAGGAGACATTTTGGAGAGAGCGAAGTGAGGAGTATTCCTCATGAAGAAAAATCTGACAAAAAACGTCGGTATCGCTGCTGCCATGCAAACGAACGGCAAGATTGTGCCGAACCTGGCGCGGGCGCGCATTCCATTGCGCGGGCTCGGGAATCCCCAGTTTTCGGCCAAATCGAAATCGAAACCAGTGCAGCGTTACCGCAACTCCGGCCTGCCTGCATCCATCAAAGAGCGTGAAGAGATGATACTTTGCCCGGCCGAGAGACAGCATAGCAACAAAACTAAACGCTCCACGAACACCAATGCAAATTGGCATGCGTGGAGCATAACAGCGTGTGCGATCGACCCACCTAAGAGCGCAGGCTCTTTGGTGAAGTGGCGGTTTCGCTGTCGGCGCGCGATTTCGAAGCAAGCCGTTCGCCCGGTTTGTTGGCTACAGCTAACAGCGTTTGGAACTGAGGCGTCTCCGGCTCCTTGTGGACGACGGAGGTTTGCACATCGGTGAAGCCGGCTTTCTCGAGCATGGCCTCCAACTCGGCTTCGCTGAAGCCTAGCCACTCGTCGGCGTAGAGTTCGCGGGCTTCCTCGAATCGGTGCTTGGCCAGGTCGAGGAGGACGATGCGGCCGCCGGGGGTGAGAATGCGAAAAGCATCCTCGATGGCGCGCTCGGGGTGCAGGGCGTGGTGGAGAGATTGGGAGAAGAAGACGAGATCGACTTCGGCGTTGGCAATGGGAATCTCTTCCATGTCGCCAAGGCGAAATTCGACGTTGTCAACGCCGTGGCGGAGGGCCTGGTCGCGGCCGACTTCGATCATTTTGGCGGAGGTGTCGACGGCGATGACCTTCTTGGCGCGCTGGGCGAGCAGGAGCGCGAAGGCGCCTTCGCCTGTGCCCAGATCGGCGATGGTCATCGGGGGCATGAGGCGGAGGAGCGCTTCGGCGACACCTTTCCAGGACTGGCCGGGGACGTAGTCTTTTCCAAGGCGGCCTGCCACGGAGTCGAAAAAGCTGCGCATTTTGTCCTGGCGCTTGCGGAGGACGCGGCGCATGGCGGCCTGGTCGGAGGCGGCTTCGGGGATTTCCTTCTTAGCCCGGCTGAGAATCTCATCTACTGGGCTGAAGTCCGCAGGGCTGCCGGATGAGCCAAGTTTGTAGAGGTTGCTCTTGCCGGTGCGTCGGTCTTCAACCAGGCCTGCCTGCTTGAGTTGCGAGAGGTGGGTGGAGATGGTGCTCTGGCCCATGGCCAGGATTTCCTGCAACTCGGCGACGGAAAGCTCCTCACCCTTGAGGAGGAGGAGGATGCGGAGCCGGTTGGGGTCAGCGACCACGCGGAGGATTTTCACAATCGAAGCCATAGTTTGTGATTGACTGGGCTGCGCAAGATCTGATACATATCAACATATCACGATAGGACGATATCAAGGAGAGAGACTTATGGCAAGCTCGACGCTGGAAGTGACCGAACTGAAGTACAAAGTGGCCAACATGGCGCTGGCCGACTGGGGCCGCAAGGAGATCACCATCGCCGAGCAGGAGATGCCGGGACTGATGTCGATCCGCAACAAGTACGCGGCAGCCAAGCCGCTGGCGGGCGTGCGGGTGACCGGCTCGCTGCATATGACCATTCAGACGGCGGTGTTGATTGAGACGCTGGTGAGCCTGGGCGCGGAAGTTCGCTGGGCGAGCTGCAACATCTTCTCGACGCAGGACCACGCGGCGGCTGCCATTGCGGCCACGGGCGTGCCGGTGTTTGCGTGGAAGGGCGAGTCGCTGGAAGAGTACTGGTGGTGCACCTACCAGGCGCTGGCGCACCAAGACAAGAAAGGCGGGGGCAGCAAGGGTCCGCAGCTGGTGGTGGACGACGGCGGTGATGTGACGCTGCTGATCCACAAGGGCTATGAGCTGGAGGAAGGCGACGGCTGGGTGAATACACCGTCGGGCAACCACGAAGAGCAGGTGATCAAGGATCTGCTGAAGAAGGTCTACGCCGAAGATAAGCAGCACTGGCACAAGGTTGCCAAGGAATGGCGTGGCGTTTCAGAAGAGACAACGACGGGCGTGCACCGGCTCTACAAGATGATGGAGCAGGGCAAGCTGCTGGTTCCTGCGGTCAACGTCAATGACTCCGTGACGAAGTCGAAGTTCGACAATTTGTACGGCTGCCGCGAGTCGCTGGCCGACGGCATCAAGCGCGCGACGGATGTGATGGTTGCGGGCAAGGTTGCAGTTATCTGCGGGTACGGCGATGTGGGCAAGGGCTGCGCGCACTCGCTGCGCGGCATGGGCGCTCGCTGCATTGTGACCGAGGTCGACCCCATCAACGCGCTGCAGGCGGCGATGGAAGGCTTTGAAGTGACAACGGTTGAAGATACGCTGGGGCGCGGCGATATTTATGTTACGTGTACAGGCAACACCGACATCATCACCCTCGAGCAGATGAAGAAGATGAAGGACCAGGCCATCGTCTGCAACATCGGACACTTCGATAACGAGATCCAAATGGATCGGCTGAACGAAGAGAAGGGTGTTGAGAAGCTCAACATCAAGCCGCAGGTAGATTTCTACAAGTTCCCCGATGGCCATGGAATCTTTGTGCTGGCCGAGGGGCGGCTGGTGAACCTGGGCTGCGCAACTGGCCATCCGAGTTTTGTGATGTCGAACAGCTTTGCCAACCAGACGCTGGCGCAGTTGGATCTCTGGGCGAACAAGGACACCTATAAGGTGAGTGTCTACGTGCTGCCCAAGAAGCTGGATGAAGAAGTGGCGCGGCTCCATCTCGAAAAGATCGGCGTGAAGCTGACGACGCTGAGCAAGAAGCAGGCCGATTACCTGGGCGTGCCGGTGGAAGGGCCTTACAAGGCGGAGAACTACCGGTACTAAAAAGCAGGGTCCGAGCGACCCAGGGAACAAGTATCTGCTGCCGGTTGTTCTGGATGAGGGCAACCGGCAATTTTCTTGAATTCACGTGGTGGTTAGAGATCGCATCTATGGCTTCGCCGTTGAGTTTTTCGCTTGAGTTGGGTCCGCCTCGCACGCCGGAGGCGCTGGCGAAATTGCCTGGCGTGATCAGCCAGCTTGCGGCGCTGCGGCCGGCCTATTTTTCTGTAACGTATGGCGCGGGCGGATCCACGCAGGATGGAACCTACAACACTCTGATGGCCGTGGTGGAGCATGCGGGCGTTGAGGCTGTGCCGCATTTGACGTGCGTTGGATCCACGCGCGCACACATTTCGGAATTGCTCGAACGCTACCGTGGCATCGGCATTAAACGGATTGTTGCGCTGCGCGGAGACTTGCCGGCCACAGCAATGAGTCCCTCGGCTCCGGGCGACTTTCATTATGCAAATGAGCTAGTGAGCTTCATCCGCGAGACGCATGGCGATCACTTCCATATCGAAGTGGCTGCGTACCCGGAGATGCATCCGCAGGCGCAGAATCCGACTGTAGATTTTGAGAACTTCAAGCGCAAGGTGGAGGCGGGGGCGGATGCGGCGCTGACGCAACTGTTCTACAACGCGGACTCCTACTTCCACTTCATGGACCGTTGTGTCAGGGCGGGCATTACGATTCCGATTACGCCGGGGATTATGCCGATTACGGGGTTTGCCAATATCGTGCGCTTTTGTGGCGGATGCGGCGCCGACCTGCCACGCTGGATACGGTTGCGGCTTGAGGAACTCGAGAACGACAAAGCGGCGCTGTTGGATTTTGGCGCGGAGGTGGTGACGCGGCTGTGCGAGACCCTGCTGCGCGGCGGGGCGCCGGGACTGCACATCTACACCATCAACCAGGCCGGGCCCACCCTGCGCCTTTGGAAGAATCTGGCCTTGCCGGCGCCCGTCGTTTCCTGAGACTGCTTCCGGCTCCGATTGCTTCGTGCCGAAGCACATTGCCAGAGCACATTGGATTCTCCACCCATTAGGCAGTCTTTTAATCAAAAAGCAACCAAAGCGTGAGTGGTCCGGGTTATCCTTCCGAGGCGGACTCCCTACGCATGACGCGCGGTGCTCGTCCTTACGCCGTCTGGCGCTTCACTTTCAAATCCTGACCCTCTTTTGCCTGGAGACAAAAACTCATCATGGTATTCCCTGTTACGCAGTTCTCGCCCTACACCAGCCTCTTCAGCTTCGTCATTGGTTTGCCGGCGATGATCGGCGCCTACTACCAATCGTGGAGGGCACGGCAAGAGGCGCGCTTGGCCCGAGAGGGAGCGCTCTATAGCTTGAACTGCCTGGAGTTCGTGATCGACGACGGCACCTGCATCAACCTGGTGCCGCTGGAGACCCTGCACTCGCTGCCCAAACCAGGCGATGTGGTCCTGTTGCCCGGCGACGGGATGAACGATGCTGAGGGCCTCGCCGCAGGCGCTTACCGCATCGACAGAATCGAGCATATCTATACCCGGCCGGATGGGAAGACGAAGCGCCCGCGTGAAGCGCGGCTGACAAAAGCTGTAGCGCAGGTGAGCTCGCTCTATTAGTACAGTCCGCGGAATCGCCGCGAGCATCGAATGCAGGCTAACGCCGCTTGCCGTTGCCCAGCCGGTGATAAAGCCTCCAGGCCGCGTTGTGCAGCAGGCGAGTCTGCTCGGCCTTGAGAGCGGCATAGGAGCGCTCGACGTAGCGATCGAACTCGGGCGGCCAGCCGATGGTGGAGCGGCTCTCGGAGTAATCTCCATCCGCCCACTTGGCCAGCACCGCCTTGTAGCCCACCACGTGGGTCACAAACTCCAACAGGCAGAGCGGCATCTCCTCTTCGACGATCAGGTGCGCTTTCTCGATGATGATCTTTTCGCGAACGTCGTTGAGGGGCATGAAGATGGTGGTCATCCACAGCATCCACTCTTTCCTGTCTTCATCGCGGATGGGATGGCAATGGGTCTTGCCTTGCTTCTTCAGCAACGACCGGTAGGCGATGTTGCCGGCTCGCGAGGCGACGTAGAGCGGGCCATAGAACTCGTTGAGGCGACGGTCGACAAGCCGCAGCCGGTCGCTTCGCCGCGCCATCATGCGGGTGAATGAGAACGTCACCAGATAACCGGCGAAGGCCAGAAAGATTGTAAGCACGGCCGCGTTTTGCAGCGAACCGGGGAGGACGATCGACGATGGGTCCATGGCTTTCCTTGGCGAAAAGTATACGCGCACAACTGGACGAGATAATGTGATCGCGGTGCTGGTCGAGGTGGGCAGTTCCGATTTTGCTACCGGTTGCGCTTTACGGGAATGGACTTCGAGGTTTCCGGAACGACCACAATCTCAAACAGCTTTGGCCAAAGCTTGCCGGTAACGAATAGCCGGTCGTGGGCGGCGTCCCAGGCAATGCCATTCAGGACCGCCCCTTCCGGGTCGGATCGCTCGTTGGCAGGTAACAAGCCGCTCAAGTCGATCCAGCCCAGCACCTTGCCGGTGGCGGGCAAGATGCGGGCGATGCGGTCTGTGAGCCAAACGTTTGCGTAGATCTGGCCGTGGACAAACTCCAGTTCATTGAGATTTGTAACCGGCGAGCCGCGGTCTTTCACCACAATGTGCCGCACCTCGCGAAAGGATTTCGGATCGAGGAAGCGCAGCGTTGCGGTGCCGTCGCTCAGGATCAGATTTTTTCCGTCCTGGGTCAGTCCCCAACCTTCGCCGTTGTAACTGAATGTGCGCAACTGGCGAAAGCTGAATCGGTCATACACAAAGGCAATGTGCGATTGCCAGGTAAGTTGGATCAGGGTGCTGCCCCACTCCGTGAGCCCCTCGCCGAAGTACTCTGATGCCAGAGGAACGCTTTGCAGAATGCGCCCGGTTTCCAGATCCTCCATGCGCAGCGTTGAGCGCCCGTTCAAGCCGGTGCTCTCATACAGGTGCCCGTCGGCGTAGATCAGCCCCTGCGTGAAAGCGTGCGAATTGTGCGGGTAGACGTGAACGATGCGATAGGCGTCGGCTGCGGCGCAGGAACCGATCGCAACTGTCCAAATGGACAGGAAGAATGACGGAAGCAGAGGCGGATGCAGCGGCGAATGGAATCTCATCGGGGAAAGTGTGCCGTCTAATTCACGTCGCTGGCGATGAAGGCTTCGACGGGTGGATTGGAAGTCAACTGGGCATCGACTAAAAGGACGGTGCGCACTTCTCCGCCCACTAGGTAGATGGCGGGCGAAGTGTAGCTGGGTGTCGTTTTGCCGGCGGGCGTGACGACCATGGTGACAGTCTGCGAAGTGAAATCGATGTAGTTGTTCGAGGCGCCCACGGGTAGATTCCCAACGATCGGAATGCTATTGGCCAGCGTGACTCCGACGGGGATCATGTAGACATTCACGGCGCCTGTCTTGATGGCCTGATTGAGAAAGCGAAACTCGGAGTGGCCTGTTGGGGCCGAGATCTGCTGATCTGTGAGCACGGAGACGGTGTAACCGGAAGGAGTGCCGCTTTCGTCGCTGAGGAAAACGGAGTATTGATGGCCGACGAGAAGGGGATTGCTCGTAGTCGTCATCGAGTCGCCCGTTGCAGCGTTCGTGATCTTGATGGGAGCCGCAGTGCTGGCTGGCAGAGTGGCGTAGGGGGAGATGGTCCCTTGCCCGACATTGCCGGCAATAATGCTGCCCTCGACAAGGACGTTGAAGGCCGGGGCGATGTACGAGGCGTCGATCACGCGGACCAGCGTAGGTTGCGTGTAAGTGGCCACGTTCACGCAGCCCGAAAGCGAGAGCGCCAGCGCCAGCGAGAGTGCGGCCGCCACGGCGAGCCCGGGCAATGTCAACCGCCGCACCTTACCCATCCACCGGTTCCGGTTCATCCTCATCGCGCGCATCTTTTAGAGTGGCCCAGGCCTCACCCCCATAGTACAGGGATGGAATGAGATGAGTTTACGACTTTTGGCCACTCGGTGCGGGTGTGGATTCATGATGCCAACAAGGGAGAGCGGCTCCTTTTACAAGCCACCCCCTCCTCACAATCCACCATGGAAACGTCCGAATCCTCGGGCCAGCATTAGAGACATGAGCAGCATCCCTGCGCCGAGGGTGAGTACGTGGAGCCAGTTGAGCAGATCGAAGCTGCCAACGCGGCAAACGAGTAGGTAGGCGACAGCAAGATTGAAAAACCCCCACAGGACATTGACCGTCGACGAAGACAGGCCTTGGCCCGGAGGCTTTGCGAAGGGAGACTGGAAGGGGCGGCCCGAAATTCCGTTGCCGATATGGGGCAAGGCATTTGCCAGAAACGCGCCGCCGAAAAAATAAGCCAAATAGTAGTACCAATGCATGGTTGCTCCAATATGTTTGTCGAGCAAATGCTAACACGACCCTAGCTTGCCCCCAGGTAGATAAAGCGGACCAAAAACAGCGCGGCGAGCAGGTAGAGAAGCCAGTCTTTCCTGGTGGCTTTGCCGGCTGCCATGTGCAGGACGGCCCAGGCGATGATGCCGAAGCCGAGGCCGTTGGCAATAGAGTAGGTAAGCGGAATCAGCACCAGCGTGAGGAAAGCGGGAACGGCGACCAAAGGATCGTGCCAGCGGATCTCGGTAATGGTGGCCAGCATTAGCGAACCGACGAGGATGAGCGCCGGCGCCGTCGCTGCCGGGGGCACAATGCCTACAAACGGTGCGGCGCCAATCGCACTGAGGAAAAGCAAACCTGTGACGATGGCCGTGATGCCGCTGCGGCCCCCGGCCATGACGCCGGCAGTCGACTCCACGTAGCTGGTCACCGTCGAAGTCCCGGCGAGCGAGCCGAAGACGGTCGAGGTGGCATCGGCAAACAAGATCCTGTTGAGTCGGGGAATCGAGTGGTCGGCGGCGATGAGTCCGGCGCGCTTGGTGACGGCAACAAGGGTGCCCAGGTTATCGAAAAGATCCACAAAGAAGAAGACGAAGACAATTTCGAGCAAGCCCTTGTTGAGAGCGCCGCGAATATCGAGCTTGAAGGCGGTTCCGGTGAGCGCACTGAAGCCACCCGGCGCGGGCGCCCAGCGGAAGAGATTTTGTGCCCACTCTGCGGCTGGAGATGCAACTGCCCCGTTTGTCTGCGCTCCGAAGTGCAGGATGGCAAAGGCGCATGCCCAGGCGATGGCAGTTGTCGCCAGCACGCCAATCAGAATGGAGCCGCGGACTTTTCTAATCTCGAGGGCGACCATCAGGATAAGGCCGAGCAAGGCCAGCGCGGTGGTGGGATTGCGCAGGTTGCCGAGACCGACCAGGGTCTCGGGATCGCCGATGACCAGGCCCGCGTTGCGAAAGCCGACGAACGCGATGAAGAGTCCGATTCCACTGGCGACCGCTGCGTAAAGTTCATGGGGAATCGAGCGCAGAATCATTTGCCGGATTCCGCCCGCCGTGAGCGCAAGAAAGATGATTCCGGAGAGAAAGACCGCGCCCAAAGCTGTCTGCCACGGGATGTGCATCTTGAGGCAGACGGTGTAAGTGAAATATGCATTAAGGCCCATGCCGGGCGCGAGGGCAATTGGATAGCGCGCGATAATGCCCATCAAAATAGAGCCGAAAGCAGCAGACAGGCAAGTGGCCGCGGTGGCGGCGGCCAGCGGAACACCGGCAGCCGACAGAATGGCCGGATTGACCAGCACGATATATGCCATGGTCAGGAACGTGGTGACGCCGGCCAGAATTTCGGTGCGCCAGTTGGTTCCCAGATGGGCAAATTCGAAGTAGGTTTCCAGGTACTTGCGCATAGGCGGGTACTGTTAGGAAAGCACAGGAGCGCCTGAACGCAAAAGTATTTGTTTGCTAACCGATTTTTGCCAGCGGCGGTTCGATTCTTGGTACCATAAAAAATCCATGAAGACGAATTTGAAAGATCGGCGCGGCGGGGTCCGGGTGATGAGGGCAGTGATCGAGGTTGCGTTTATTGTCTTTCTGTTTTATTCGAACCTGCTTATGGGTGAGTTTACGCATGCAAACGGGCCGGGGAAGAGCCTGGCGTTCGCGTTAAATGACATATTTACTGGAACGAATTTTGTTATCGCCATGATCTCGGCGATGATCGGGTACGTTGTATTCGAGTATCTGCGGAAGAGGCTGTAATTCTGTTCGCAGTATATAAGTTTGTGGATTCCCAGGTCTCATATGCGAGACCTGGGGCACCCGCAATTCTGTGAAAAAGAATCGGCGCTTAGCTGAGCAGCTTCGCCGCGTCCTTGGCGAAGTAAGTAACGGCGAAGTCGGCCCCGGCGCGCCGAATGCCCATGAGCGATTCGAGAATGGCGCGATCGCGGTCAAGCCAGCCTTTTTCGAAGGCAGCTTGCAGCATCGAGTACTCGCCTGACACTTGATAGGCGCCCATCGGCACGCCGAAGCGATCGCGGGCCGAGCGGATGACATCGAGGTACGGCATGGCCGGCTTCATCAAAATCATGTCGGCGCCTTCTTCAAGATCGAGGTCGATCTCGCGCATGGCTTCGCGCAGGTTGGCGCCGTCCATCTGGTAGGTCTTGCGGTCCCCGAATTGCGGCGCAGAATCGGCGGCCTCGCGGAAGGGGCCGTAGAAGGCAGTCGCGAACTTCGAGGCGTAGCTGAGGATGGGCGTCTGCGAGCAGCCCTCGCTGTCGAGTGCGCGGCGAATGGCGGCCACACGGCCATCCATCATGTCGCTGGGGGCAACGATGTCGGCGCCGGCCTTGGCTTGGCTGACTGCTGTGCGGGCCAGCAATTGCAAAGTGGGATCGTTGTCAATCTCGAAGCCGTCGCGGCCCTGGATGACGATGCCGCAATGGCCGTGGCTCGTGTATTCGCAGAGGCAAACGTCGGAGATCAGAACCAGCTTTTTAGATGCTGAAGATTGACGCATCGCCCGCAAAGCCTGCTGCACAATGCCGCCTTCTTCCCATGCGCCCGTGCCTTCTTCGTCCTTTGTCTCGGGCAGGCCGAAGAGCAGCAGGCCGCCGAGCCCCAGGCTGGCTGCTTCTTCTGCTTCGCGGACGGCTTCGTCCACGGAGAGGTTGAAGACGCCCGGCATGGAGCCGATTTCGCGGCGCACGCCTTCGCCCGGGCAGATAAACAGCGGATAGATCAGGTCGCCGGGCTCGAGCACCGTCTCGCGCACCAAGGCGCGCATGGCATCGCTGCGCCGAAGGCGGCGCATCCGCATTTGTGGGAAACTCATAGCTTAAATTGTAGATGAAAGCTGTTGAAATAAGGTGTTGGACCGCAAGCGAATTGATGCCGGATTGTGTCGGATCCATAATGGGGGATAAGATGAATGGCAACTTACATACATCAAGTCCGGAGATTAGGGAGAACGCCCTATGCGGCATACGTGTGGGTATTTGATCGTTGGCGGGTTGATGCTGTCGGCTTTCGTTGCAATTCCGTTAGGCACGGCTCAGCAAGAAGGCCTGAATCGGGATGAACAGCACCAGATCTCGGGCATTTTGCGCGACGCACACGACGTGGTCAAGAAAAATTACTACGACCCAAAGCTGCAAGGGCTGGATTGGGACGCACGCTACCAACACTACGCAGCCATGGTGGGCCAAGCACACAGTATTGGGGAAGGGTTCAGGATCGTGGCTGCATTTCTAAGCGGACTCAAAGATTCGCATACCTACTTTGTGCCACCCACACGTTCAATTCGATATGACTCCGGATATCGATTTGAGTTGATTGGAGACCGCGGTTTCATTACGCAGATTCGGCCAAATACAGAAGCAGCGGAAAAGCTGCATATAGGCGACCAAATTGTGCACATGGATAACTACAACGTCAACCGGGAAGATTTTCTCGAACTAAGTTACTACTACAACATTCTTGCGCCGCGGATATCGGAGCAGCTTGACTTGCGGTCCCCAAGTGGAGAGATGCGACGGGTGGTGGTGAATGGAATAGCAAGGACGAACAAGCGGGTTTTGGACTTCACCGATTTAATCGACTTTTACGATCTGGTGCGCCAGAGCGAGAATCAAGACCACGCAACACGGCCGAGAATCGTGGAGATGGGGGACGCCGCGATCTGGAAGCCGCAGTGGTTCGACCCGGAGCTTGACCAGGTGGAAAGGTCAATTGGCATCGCTCGAAAGCATAAGGCGCTGATCCTGGACCTGCGCGGGAATCCAGGTGGCAGTGTTGAGACTTTGAAATGGATTGTGGGGATGCTGTCTCAACAGGATGTGAAAATCGCTGACCGGGTGAGCAATAAGGAAAGCAAACCGCTAATTGCCAAGCACGATGGAAAACCATTCACAGGCAAGCTGATGGTGCTGGTTGATGGAGGTTCGGCGTCGGCCGCAGAAGCTCTGGCCCGCGTGATTCAGCTTGAGCACCGGGGAACCGCCATTGGCGATCGAACAGCAGGAGCCGTGATGGAAGCGAGGGAGTATCCGGACTCTCAGGGCGCTGACATCAAGATCTTCTACGGATTCAGCGTGACCGATGCAAACCTAGTTATGAGCGACGGCAAGAGCCTGGAGAAAACCGGGGTTGTGCCGGACGAACTGTTGCTGCCGACGGGAGCCGATTTGGCCGCTGGCCGCGACATTGTGCTGGCGCGCGCCGCAGAACTGGCTGGCATCAAACTGGATCCCGTCGAGGCGGGGAAGCTGTTGCCCTTCGAGTGGGTACCTCTTCCCCAAGGAAGGCTGTGAGCCATCACAACTGCTCATACAGCGACGTGTTGCGATAACCGAGCAACATCACCAGGGTCCAGATGCCGAGAGCGGTTCCGAAGGGGAACCTGATGAGGCCGAAGATCGCCGCAACAATGGCGACCAGCCGGCCCCACCGCGTGTGCTGCATCAGGCCCCACCCGGCAGCGAGTGCCAGCGCGGTACGCAATACGACCGCCACCCAGATGAATTGAATGAAGACGGGCCCCATCCACATGGGAGGCATGGGACCGTGCATCCAAGGTCCATTTTCCCAGGGCCCGTGCGCCCAGGGACCGAAGCCACCTGAGAGCAGCGTCTTCGCAAACGTCAGCCCGGCCAATCCCAACAACAGAGACAGGCCCCCGTAGACCATCCAAAAGATGCTGAGGAGTCGAATTTTGCCTGCATAGCTTTCCAGCAGGAAAGGCAATCCGGGAACAGGGGGAACTACCGGCGCCAAGGGGCGGCCGCACTTGGGGCAAAATGCCTGCCCTGGCTCCAATGCCTGACCACATCCGCTGCAATACATAGAGCCTCCCCTGCAAGCACGTACAGAGATTACTACGAATATCGCGGCTTGCGGGTTCCATTTGAGTGCCGGGGCCTAGCGGCTGGAAGACGCTGTCCGTTTCTCCCACCGTTCTTCATGACGGTCGTCGTGGAAGACGATGGCGATAGTGCGGCCCTCGCTGTCTCGCTCTGCAATGAGCCGGGAGATGCTGGAGCCGTCGATATAAAACAGCTCGGTAGGCGACTCGGCGCCTAATTCAGAGACCTGGCCGTAGCGGTCTCTGCCGTAGAGCCGCTCGCCCTGCCAGAAAACGGTCAAAGCAAGGACACCGTTCGATTCAAGATACTCACCGGCCAGGTTGTCGACTTGCGTCTGCGTAAGGTGGATGGGCTGAGGGTGCAACGGAATCACAAGGCGCTCGGCTAGGGCAGGAAGCTCCGGCTCCTTCCCCGAGACGTGCTCGGACCTGGCCGAAGGTGGAGGTTCGAGGCGGTGTTCCAGCAGCCAGCGCGGCAGCTCAGGCTCGTTGTAGGCGCGCGTCCAGCAATCGTGTTTCAGGCCCAGGTAAAACCACAGCCGGATGTGCCCCCCCGCAGCCTTGAATGCTTCGTACATCAGTTCGCTTTGGCGGGGCACGACGACGAAGTCGTCTGCGCCATGGAAAAGCCAGACCGGGGTGTGGCCCAGGGCGCGTGCGTATTCGCCGGGCAGGGTTGAAGCCTGTTGCCAGCGAGCCGGGGCATAACTCCAAAAGATGCCGCCGGAGGCTATGGCTACGGCAGCCCAGCGATGCGGATGAAGACGCGCCAATTCCCAGGCGCCGTATCCGCCCAGCGAGAGGCCGCTGAGATAGGTTCGGTCGGGATCGCCGTGGAATTCGGCGGCTTCCCGGTCGAGCGCAGCCATGGCCAGCTCCAGCGAGCCGGGGTCGGTCCAGTAATGGCCCTGCGGGCACTGCGGCATCACGATGACGAAGGGCCAGCGCTCCGGATGGTCGCGCACCGCCTGGGGCAACCCGATCTGCGTCTGCCACATACCCTCGGAACCGCGTTCGCCACGGCCGTGGAGAAACAAAATGATGGGCCAGAGCTTGCGGTCGTCGCGGCGCCAATCTTCAGGCAGGTAGACCTGGTAGCGGTAGGTGACGCCGTTCGACTCGATGCTGCGATTCAGGAAGCCCGTCTCTTGAGGCGGCTCGCTCTGGCCTTTGCGCTCCTTATCGGCGGAGGAGAGGGCCATTCCAGCCGGCAGAATCCAGGCAAAGGCAATGCAAACCGCAAATAATCGAGCGAAACGACGCATCGTTGAACCCAACCACCACTATATCCGTCAGCGCGGCAAATCGGGCAGGATGGGGCGCAGCGTCCCTGATCGGTAACGGAGGCGGGCCTGGGCGGTTCGACCGTGTTTCCCGATTCACAGACATTTGGTTGAGTCCCACCATTTCCCTGCGTTTTCCTTGCGATTTCCTTACGATTCGCATGGGAGACTCAAGTTGCTATGCTGTATGAACTGATGTCCACTATGAAGACCGGAGAAACGCTGGACCACTACCGCCTGGAGGCGACCGCTGCCCACAGTGGAATGTCGACGCTCTACCGGGCTACGGATCTGCGCGACGGCAGGCAGGTGGCCATCAAGATTCCGCACCCGGAAATGGAGACGGACCCGGTTCTGATGGAGCGCTTCAAGCGCGAGCAGGAGATCGGCCAGGAGCTGGACCACCCCGGCATCGTGAAAACATACGACGGCGAACAGCGCAGCCGCCTTTATATGGTCATCGAGTGGGTGGACGGAAAACTGCTGCGGGCGCTTCTGAATGAGAAGCGCAAGTTGCCGATCGATCGCGCGGAGATCATCGCGCTTGGGATCTGCGACGCCCTTGACTATATGCACAAGCACGGCGTCGTGCACCGCGATCTGAAGCCGGAAAACGTGATGGTGGACGAGTGGAATCGCATCAAGCTGATCGATTTCGGCATCGCCATGAAGGAAGACGCGCGGCGCCTGACCTTTGCCGGTCCCTCGCCGTTGCTGGGAACACCGGACTACATCTCTCCCGAGCAGGTGAAGGGCCAGCGCGGCGACCAGCGCAGCGACATCTACGCGCTGGGTGCAATGCTGTACGAGATGTTGACCGGCCAACCGCCCTTCATTGGGTCGAATCCGCTGGCCGTCATGAATGAGCGGGTTTTGAACGACCCCAAGCCTGCGCGCACGCTGAACCCCGAGATTTCGCCCCAGTTGCAGGAGATTCTCTACCGCGCCCTGGAGCGGGATCCACGGCACCGCTACGCCACGGCTGCCGAGATGGCCTGGGATCTGGAACACCAGGATCAAGTGGGTGTGGATGAAGGCGGACACCGGTTGGCCTTGCACCAACGCCTGTCCCTCGGAGGGCGGAAGATGCTGCTCTATGCGGGCCTGGCCCTGGTGCCGCTGCTCATCTTCGGCTTGATGGTGATGCTGGCGCGGCGCTAGTACGCGGAGTTCCCAAAGAAGGATACGAAACCCAGAGATTCAAGTCCTATGGAAGTCGGCGTACTCTTGTATGTATTGCCGGGTCTTGAGGCGCGGCGCCCGGCGCTTTCAGAACCGAGGTGTCTGGATGGAGTCTCTCAAGGTGGCAGTTCTGCTTCTGGTGTTGATGCCGGTTCTCGCCGGGGCGCAGAAGAAGACGAAAAAGCCCAATCTCCCAGAAGTTGTCGGCTCTGCGCGTCTCGTGCATGTTGAGGCCGCGGATGGACAGGAGTTTGATCCCAACCTGGACCCTGCGGAGCGTCTAGCCATTGCGGACTTGAGAGACGCCATCAAGGCCTGGGGTCGCTACACGATTACCCCTGAACGCGAAAAAGCCGATCTCATCTTTGTGGTTCGTAAGGGGCAGTTGTCCAGGGGAAATATGAGCGACGGACCGGTCGGACCCGATCGACAGGGGGGGCCGCAGGGCGGGCAGTTCCCGCAGCAGGGGGGACAGCTACCGAGTCAGCAAGGCGGCCCGTATCCGCAGTCACGAGGACAGTGGCCAGGCCAGCAGGGCGGCGGCGTTGCCGATCCGGGCATGGGCGGCGATTCTGACCTCCAGAACGATCAGCTTGAGGTGTGCCAGCTCAACGCAAATGGAAAGCGCTCCCATCCTCTGTGGGTTCATTCGATGGCAAGCGGTCTCAATGGTCCTCGAATCCTTCTGTTTGCGCAATTCAAAGAGGACGTTGAGAAGGTTTATCCCAGCCCACCTCCGAGCCCGCCTTCCAAGCCGTAAATTCATTTGAAGCGCAGCCAGGGTTTAAGCGGTACCGCGGCGGAGCGCAACTGCGCGCACCGGAGAAGGTGTGCTGACGTCAAGTCTCTACGCTGTATTCTGCAGATCCGAGTTCTGGCCTTTCGCCGTCATCATCTTCAATGTCTTGTGGAGCCTTGATGGCGAAAGCGCCGCGCATGATCAGCGGAGTAATCAGGGTGGTCAGCAAGACCACGGTAACCATGACAGCGACTTCTGGCTGTTTGAAGATGCCCGAGCTGGCGCCCATGGCGGTAACGATCAATCCAACTTCACCGCGGGAGATCATTCCGCAGCCGATGCGAAAGCTGCGCACGGTACCCATGCCCATTCCGAGCGCCGCCATGCCGCAACCGATCAGCTTGCTGAGCACGGCGACAATGAAGATGACGATCAGCAACAGCCAGTGGCCGCCGAGCGCGCGAAAATTGCTCGACAAGCCAATGGAGACAAAAAAAAGCGGAATCAAAAGTCCGTGGCCGATGGCGTAGAAGGTGCGTTCAATCAGCGTCTTCAACTTTGCGCCGGCAAAGACATAGCCGAGCAGATAAGCGCCGGTGATGCCGGCGACGCTGCCCAGCCACTCTGCGCTGATGGCGTAGAGCAGTACCATAGCCAACACGCAACTGGTGACGGCTTCGTTGACGTCGAGCTTTCGGAATACGCGGATTAGCGGATCGACCCAGCGTTGTGCGGCGCCGTAGGCTACGACAAAGAAGATTCCGACGCAGGCGGCAGTGAGAGTCATCTGAACGGTCAAGGGGTGCTGTGCGGCTTTAGGCCAGTGCTGCAATAGCCAGTAGGAAAGTGACGGTGCTACTCCGAAAGCTCCGGGGCCAATGGGGCTGACGGAAGCGGCCAGAAATGCCAGGACAAACAATCCCATCACGTCGTCAATGACCGCGGCACCAAGAATGACCGAGGCCTCGGGCGTGGTCATCTTGCCTGCATCCATGAGCGTGCGCGCGGAGATGGAAACGCTGGTGGCAGTGAGCGCGCCGCCGAAGAAGCATGCACTATTCCAGGGAAGCCCGAGAATGTGAGCCGCGCCCGCGCCCAAAAAGAACGGCCAGATGACACCCAGCAGCGCCACGAGGAATGCTGTCGCACTGGCTTCGCGCATGCGGTCGATATCGGTTTCAAGTCCCGCTATGAACATCAGGACGAAGCCGCCAATCTGCGCGAGCAGCAGAAAAGAGTCAGCAGCAGGCGTGCCGCTGAAGAGGCGCATGTGAAGCATATCGATGCATCCCGGACCCGCGACTACACCGACCATCAATTCTCCGAGGATGGCGGGGATGCCGTAGCGTGTAAAAATGGCGGCAACGATCTTCCCGGCAGGAAGAAGTATGGCGATCAAGAGCGCCAATTGCAGGGCTGGAGGCATCCTCTCCTACTTGGAAGTGGCAAGGACCGGCACAATGTCCTGTTTCTTTGATTTACGGCCACGAGGAATCAGCTTGGCGCGCAGGCCCGAAAATCCACCACGTTCGATGCCTTCACGGCGCATGGTGCGAATTGTGGTTGCCTGGCGGCGGGCCAGATCGACCTGGATGTCGTTGGTGGCAAGCTCGGCCGCTTTCTGCGTATGCTCGGCTGCCTGATCGCAAATGCGCAAGCGCATCAGCAACTCGCCAAACTTGAGGCGGGCGATAAAGCTATCCGGCGCCTGCTTCACGGCCTCGCGCATCTGCTCCATCGCTTCCTGAGCCTGCAGATCGACGCAGAGCGCCATGCCGAAGAGTACCCTCACTTCGGGAACGTGAGGCGCCATCGCCACGACCTTCTGAAGACGGTCAATTAGATCTTTGCGCTCTTCAGGTTGTAGCACGCGCGGGTCGCGGAACATGCGTTGCAGCTGACCCGAGGCCTGGTCGCCCAAGATTTCAGGCAGAGCCAGAGCGGAGGAAGCAGGAGGTGCGAGGAAAAGCTTGTCCCCATCTGCGCGGGCGGGTTCGTGTAGTTTTGTCATTTGGCGAACTCCATAGGATGATGGCGTACTTGTCTGAAAAATCGTGCAGCAAGGCATTGGCAGATCATCTTGCCTTGCTGCACAAGGAGAATGTCTAAGTCGAACTAGGCAACGGCGGCCTTTGCAGCTGTCTGCAGGAAGTCGGGCTCGGGCCGGAAGACAAACTCCGGATATCCAAGCTGTCCCATCTCAGGAAGATCGAGTCCGGCGACCTCGGTTTCGATGGAAACACGCTGGCCAAGGATGATGTCGAGAATCCAATTCAGGACAAAGCTGAAGGTGAATACAAAGCCCACCAGCGTTGCGATGCCCACGATTTGCGCCACCAACTGGCTGGCGTCTCCATAGAACAGCCCGGTTACGGAGCCGGTTACGCCATTCCAGGCGCCGCCGTAGTTGCTGGTGCCATCGGCGAACAGACCGACGGAGAGCACACCCCACAGACCGCAGGCTCCGTGGACTGAGATGGCGCCGACTGGGTCGTCTACTTTGAGGAAATTCTCGACAAAGACAACGCTCAGGCAGACCAGCACGCCGGCGATAAGGCCGATGATGGCCGCGCCAGAGGTGCTGACGAAACCGCTTGGCGCGGTGATCGCGACCAAGCCCGCCAGCAGCCCGTTGCCGCTCATCGAGGCGTCAGGCTTGCCCTTCAACGCCCACATATAGAGCAGCGCACCGAAGGTGCCGGTGCAACCAGCCAGCATGGTATCGACGGCGATGGAGCCAATGCGCAGGTTACCGGCGGCGGAGGCGCCGAGTGTGCTGCCCGGATTGAATCCAAACCATCCGAAGGCAAGAATGAAGCATCCGATCAGGACCGCTGAGATGTCGTGACCAATGATGGCGTTGCTCGATCCATCGCGATTGAACTTGCCGATGCGAGGACCGACGATCATAGCTACCGCCAGGGCCGTCACTCCGCCAACCGCATGGACGACGCCCGATCCGGCGAAGTCGCAGTAGCCCTTTCCGAGCCCCATGTTGACGCCCATCTGCGAGAGCCACCCGCCGCCCCAGGCCCAGTTGCCAAAGAGCGGATAGGTAAATGCGCCCATCAGCACCGAAGAAACCGCAAAGGCGAGAAACTTCCACCGTTCCGCGGCCGCGCCGGTCACGATGGTCAGGGCCGTGTCCATAAACACCATTTCGAACAGGAAGATGACCATGACGCCGACATCATAAGTGTGTCCGGCAAGGAACATTCCGCACTGCCCGAAGATGCCCCAATGAGTGCCGAATAGCGTGATTCCGTATTCACTGGCTAGCGATTGCAGTCCGCCAAGGTTGCCGTTTCCGGCCGCGCCACCCATCTGGATGGCGAAGCCTATGATCCAGTAGGCGAACAACCCGCACGCATACACGAAGAAGTTCATCATGTAGGTGTGGTTTGCATTCTTGACTCGGCATAAGCCTGCTTCAACCATCGCGAATCCGGCCTGCATAAACATGACCAGGAAGCCCGTTACCAGGGTCCACACGAAGTTGATTGCGATTTTGTTCTGGCCCACTTGATTTCCTACGTCACCCAGGGTGAGGCCGACCTTGGCATCGCCGACGGGCACGTCGTTGACGGTACCGGTAATCGCGCCCCCGGGATCGCCATTTGCCAACGTTGCGGTGGTGGGCGCCGCTGCAAGCGCGCCCTTCAACTCGGCAGCCGACGCGGATGGTGCAGCGTCTGCCCGAGCCACAGTTCCCGCGCCTGCCAGCAGAACAACTGCCAGGGCGCAAGACCAAGTTGCAAAGCGTGCAATTCTCATAAGATTTCGCTCCATGAGTGGGTTGGTAATCGCCGGGGAGGATTGGAGAAGAGCCATTAGGCCTTCCAGATGGCGTTCTTGCTGACTGCAGGTGCCAGAACGAAGAAGATTCCGGCAAGAGAGACGACCAGTCCTAGGATCGACGTCACCATTCGCCCGCTTACGCCCGCCGAGATGTGCAGGCCGAAGAGCACGGTGAGCCAGCCCAGCAGCACAACCGCCACTCCAATCAGCTTCATCACTGCCGGTTGCGCGCCTCCACCTGTCTTACCCTCCAGGGGCTTGATGTTGAGGAACCCCCAAAGAGATGCAACAACGGCGACCGCGCCGAGTAAGAGCGCTAACTTGCCCGCGCCCGATGTAAAGAATGCAATTCCGGCGCAAACTGCCGTCAGCCCCGCCATGAATAACGTAAAGTCTCTGCCTTGCGATTTTGTTGCCGCCATTACTGCCCTCCTTGATTTACATTCGGATTTTCGAGTACGAACTACACTTGTCGAAAAAATTGCCAACGCAACCGTTCCTGCCTTCGGATTTCACCTGCCCGCCCGCTACCGCCGCTCGCAAACCAGTCGGCAGGATCAAGAACAACTCACTGAAGCCGGGGCTATTCTCTCCAGTGCGCCTTCTTCCAAATTGAAGCGGAAGCCGCACAGTCTTGCTCTCATTGCCAGCGACGCGACACGCTCAAACGCTTCATTTGAGCGATTTACATTTCCCGTCATCACCAGTTCGAGACGATGGTCCGCATCGGCTCGAAACATGCGCAGTGTGGCGGTGACCACGGCCGGAAACGACTTGAAAACCACTTCGCGCAGCGTCAGCGCATCGCGCAGCGCCTGCAAAGCCTGATTCTCCCCCGTCAGGTGCGGAGGCAGATCCTTATCCCACTGGTCGGCGGGCCGCATCAGCCAGTCACACTCCACCGAGTCTCCTCTCCACTCGAATCGCAACAGCGTTAGCGGCTCCCGCGATAAAGCTCCGAAGCGCAATCTTCTGCGCGCTCTGTTCAGAAAGTCCGCGGCATCCAGCAACTCTTTCATGAGCGGTGGAAGACCTCCCGGAGGGACTTCTGTATGGGCAGAGAAAGAAACACGATAAACTGCGCCAGCACCGTAAGCTCCGCAATCATGGGCGCGCCGCGCTGCATGCGCACAAAGATCAAGAGAACCACCATCGAGCACCACTGCCAGCGCGAACGACGCAGCCGCTCGATCCGATCGGTGAGGATGAATAATCTTTGCGGCGCCAATCCTCGAGCGCCGGAGGACTCGGCACGCGCGCGGAAGCATGCTATCGCGAAGAATGCCGAAAGCAGAAACTCGACCAGTAGCGCCTGAGTGCCCAATATTCCTCCTTGATGTAAACCATCGCTAAACGGGTAGCTTGCAAATGGACCGGTGCCTGGATTCCTTCCGCACGAGTGCGGTAAGAAAACGTAGCGCTGTCGGACCAGAATGCTGTTGCAGAAAGTAGCTGTGAATACCGGAATGCCCGGCCGTGGAGAAATTGCGGCACGTTCAGAATGCTCTAGCCGCAAACCATGTCAAACAGGTATGAGGAAAGGCTAAGGCTCGGAAGGAAGGAAAACAATCTATGCTTTGGTATAGAAAAAACGGCACAGAATAAAGAGGGTATAAGGATTTAATCCAATTCCTCTTGTTCGCCATCCGGGACGGACCACGATGGCCGCTTTGCGCGCTCGCACATTTTGACGAGCTCAGCCAGTGAACCGGCTCGCATTTTCTCCATGACCTGGCGCCGATGCAGCTTAACGGTGATCTCACTAAGATTCAGCTCGCCTGCAATTTGTTTATTCAGCAGGCCCGCGGTCACCATCATCATTACTGCGCTCTCACGAGGTGTAAGCGAGCCGATGCGCGCGCGGATCGACTCGACAATAGCTTCTTCCTTGCGGCGATGCCGGTCTGACGCGAACGCCTGTTCGACCGCGTGCAACAGTTCGTCCTTTTGAAATGGCTTGGTCAGGAATTCGACCGCGCCTGCCTTCATCACTTTGCGGACCATCGGGACGTCTCCATGAGCAGTCATGAAGATTATCGGGATCTTGATCCCCGCTTTTCGCAATCGCTCCTGGCATTCGGCGCCGCTAATTCCGGGAAGCCGCGCATCGAGAAGCAGGCACCCTGGCATCGCATCGGACCATTGTGCGCTGAATCCTTCCGCAGTCGCGTAGCATTTTGCGCTGATTCCCACCGCCTCAAGAAAATTGCTCAATCCGTCGCGAATGGATTCATCATCGTCTACGATGTAGACCGTCTGTCTCGGATCCGCTAGGGTCTCTGGTCCTTTGGTCATGATTGCATCCGCACCGTGAATTGCAGGACTGCGCCTCCGCGCCTGGAATTCTCTGCCCAAAGCCTTCCGTCATGCGCTTCGATAATGCTACGGCAGATTGCCAGGCCCATCCCTGTTCCCTGGGGCTTGGTGGTGAAAAAGGGATCGAACATCCTGGCTGCAACCTCAGGGGCAACCCCTGCTCCGTGATCCTCGACTGCTACGAGAATTTCTCCGTCACCATGCTTGCTTGACCGAATAATGAGTTCGCGCGGCGTGGCAACCCGCATCATGGATTCCATGCCGTTCAAGGCCAGGTTAAGAAGCACCTGTTGAATTTGGATGGGGTCCATCTCGAGGCGTGGAAGTCCCTCGGTCAACGCGAGACGAATTGACACATCGCGGCGGATGGCTTCGTCGCGAAGAAGGCGCGCCATTTCCTGAATCAGCCCATTTATGCTCGTCAATTCGCGCACTTGCGCGTCCTTGCGGAACAGTGCGCGGACGCGGCTTACAACAACACTGGCGCGCGTGCTCTCCTGGACGATCTTATCCGCTGTCGCTGAAGCTTTCTCGAGATTTGGAGGCTCGCTCCGCAGCCACTCGCGGCAAGCGTATGCATGCGTGACGACCGCAGTGAGCGGCTGGTTGAGCTCGTGCGCGATGGATGCGGCCATCTCCGCCATGCTCAGAGAGCGCATCAGGCGCGCAAGGTCGTCCTGAGCCTGCACCAGGCTTTGCTGTGCATGGCGCTGCTGCTCAATGTCGATGTGGATGCCATACCAGCGCGCGATTTGGCCGTCTCTCGAGCGCTGTGGAATGCTGCGCACAAGAAACCAGCGATACACGGAGTCCGCGTCGCGCACACGGGCCTCAATCTCAAACCTGCTGCCGCTCTGCAGAGCCTCATGCCAACCGGCACGAAAGAGCGGTTCGTCTTCAGGATGGAGCACACTGAAGAAAGCCTCCCCCTTTAATGCCTCATTGCGCATTCCCAGGTAGTCGCACAAGTGCTGATTGCAATACTCGATTTTGCCCGAGGCGTCGGTGCGCCAAAGTTGCTGCGGAATAGCCTCGGTGAGCAGACGCAGTTGCCTCTCGCTTTCCTTGATCTCCTGATTGGATTGTTGCAACTCGGCGGTGCGCTCACGAACTTTAGCTTCAAGCTGATCGCGCGCATCGAGTATCGCGTTTTCGGCCCGCTTTCGCGCCGAACTCACCACAGTGATTGCGATTGCGCAGACAATGAACGCCGCCAGAAAGCTCTGCGAATCCTTGGCGACGCTCATGGAAAAGAGCGGAGGGATGAAGAAGTAGGTGACCATCAGCGAAGAGAGGGCAACCGCGACAAAGCCGGCAACCATGCCGCCGAACCATGCGCTGCCCATGATCGCCCCGAAAAAAAGGAAGACGAAGGGATAGGCAATTACGTGCTGCAGAAGCACCGTCCAGAGAAAGGCCACAAGAACAAAAGACACGGCAATTGCACTCGGCCGAATTCCATACTTCATGGGCCAATTGGGGAACCGGATTGGCGACGCAGCTTGCATGGTTCAATCGTAAACTGGATGGCTGCGATTTTGAACGCTGCCGATGCAGGCTGGCTCCTCTGGGAGTCACGTCGAAGGGCGAATCATCATCGGATGTATGATTCAAAGTGAATTGAACCCGGCTTTAGAAAAGGAACCTTCACATGCTTCGTATTCGTCTTGCAATGTTCCTATGTTTTCTTGCCATGACTATCATGGGCGCGCCCGCGGTGCTGGCCGGCGAATCGATTCCGCTCACTGTCGACGCCACGAAGACCCAGCAGAAGATTCTGTACGTCCATGAAGTGATCCCGGTCGAGCCCGGACCCCTGACGCTCTACTATCCAAAATGGATTCCAGGCGAGCATGGTCCCGACGGTCCAATCACAGGTGTGACGGGGCTCAAGTTCGAGGCGGATGGCAAGACCATTCCCTGGCAGCGCGATCTCAAGGATGTCTTCACATTTCATCTGGAGATTCCGGCTGGTGTCAGCCATCTCGATGCAAAATTCGACTTCATTGAACCTGAGGGCTATTCCGCAACCGACAAGCTGACGGTCCTCGAATGGAATTACGTCATTCTCTATCCTGCCGGAACGCCTGCCCAGCAACTGAGCTATTCGGCAAAAATTCTGCTGCCCGATGGCTGGAAGTTCGGCACCTCGCTTCCCATTGAAGATCAATCGGGCAATCAAGTTTCGTTCAAACCGATCTCGCTGGATATGCTCGTGGATTCGCCGATCATTGCCGGCGAGTATTATCGCGCTATCGACATTACACCTCCCGGCGAGCCAATCCATCATGAACTCGACATGGCCGCCGACAGCGAAGCCGCGCTGAACATGAGCCCTGAAATCCAGAAGGGAATGGTCAACCTGGTTGCCGAGACCGCCGAGCTCTTTGGTACGCGCCATTATCGCGATTATCACTTCCTCCTGGCTCTCAGCGATCATGTGGCGCACTTCGGCCTCGAACATCACGAATCGAACGACAGCCGCCTGCCCGAACGCGTCCTGCTCACGCCCACTTCCGGCATGCCGGTGGGCGGCTTGCTGGCGCATGAGTTCGTGCACTCCTGGAACGGCAAGTTTCGCCGCCCGGCCGATTTGACCGTGCCCTACTACGAAGAGCCCATGGAGGCAGATTTGTTGTGGGGCTACGAGGGGCTGACGGATTACCTGGGGCCGATGCTGGCCGCGCGAAGCGGCTTGTGGACACCGGAACAATATCGCGAGTATCTGGCCAGCATATCGGCCATGCTTGGGCCGGGCCGCCCTGGGCGTACCTGGCGCCCGCTGCTCGATACCGCCAGCGGAGAACCCGGTCTGAGTTCCGAACGAGGCGGCGGCTGGCTCAATTGGCGTCGCGGCACCGACTACTACGACGAAGGCGACCTGATTTGGCTTGAAGTCGCAACCATCATTCATCGCGAGTCGCACGGCCACAAATCGATCGACGATTTCTGCCAGGCCTTCCATGGCGGCCCCAACAACGGCGCAGAGGTGAAGACCTACAAATTCGACGAATTGATGAGTGCGCTTAACGCGATTGTGCCTTTCGACTGGGCCGGTTTCTTTCGCAGCAAGCTCGATTCCACTTCGGCCGAGGCGCCCATGGGCGGCATTGAAAACGGCGGCTGGAAGCTCGAGTTCAATAGCGAGCCCCCAAAGTCGGAAGGACGCCGTGACGCCCGGAGCGGCGATGTCTATTCAATCGGGTTGCAACTTGGTTCCGACGGATCCGTGGGTGATGCACTCGTCGGCGGTCCGGCTTTCGAGGCCGGTCTCTCGTCGGGGATGAAGGTTATCGGCGTCAACGGCCGCGTCTACACGCAGGCAGTGCTCGACGATGCGGTCAAAGGCTCAAAGGACAGCACGCAGCCGATCACGCTCCTTGCGGTCGACGACGATTACATCCGCACGTTCAACATCAACTACCATGGCGGCGAGAGGCATCCGCATCTCGTCGAAGTGAGCGGTCAGCCGGATTATCTGGACGAGCTGATCAAGCCGCGCGCCGCAGGCAAGTAGCTCTCGTTGCGAGTATTTGTTCTGTGTGAGGGTGCGGTTCTAGTCGTGGTTCAAAGGCAGGATCTGCGGATGCGTAGCCGGCAGCGGAGACGATCCGCGCTCAATCGCAAGCATCCATTCGGAGATCTCTGCGCATAGGGGCTTGACGGCAATCCCGCCAAAATGCGCCGGGCCGAGATAAAGGCGCCGCATTGCTCTCCGCAACAGGGAGAGCGCTCCGGTAGAGTTTCCCATATCGAGATGGTGAAACGCGGCCGTCACCTGAATCAACGCTTGCAGGAAGGATTTCTCAGGCTCTTCCAGGGTTAGCCAGACACTCTCCCAATGCTCGTGAGAAAGGAAGAACCCGCCTCTGTTGTAGCAGGCGAGTCCCTCTGCGAGCGCTCCACGATTCCAGTCAAGAGTCACGCCTTCAGCATATGCGAATTTCCCGCATTCGGCGCTCCTCGTTTTCTGTTGCAGCCGATCTACTGCGGAGTCTGCACCGTGGCTGTGGTTTGCGGGCCCTCAGTCTGAGTGGATGCGCCACCACCGGCTGGTTGGCCGGCTGGTTGAGCATTGTCTTGCCCAGCGGTAGGCTGGCCACCCGTCTGCGGCGCACCTGGGGCCGGTGCAGCGGGCTGGTCCGTGTGGGCCGTCTCATAGCGTTGCAGCTTGTAGAAGACCGGCGTCACTTCGAACGGCATCTTGTCGCGCGCGTTCATGGGCGCGTAGCGCTTGGCGTCCAGCATGTGCACCGAGTCGTCCCAGGGATCGACTTTAAGCCAGCTTCCCAGCGGCAAGGCCGCCGTCTGCGTCAGGTCATCCCAGTTGATCTTGGGCGCCATCTTGCCCAGATCCGCCATCCAGGGGGTTCCATCCGTCTTCAGCAGCGAGTCGCCCAGTGCGGGCGTGTTCAGCGCCTTCAGCACCTTTGAGCGGTCAACCAACTGTGCAAAGTAAAGCCCCGCATTGGCCAGGCGGTCCTTGTACATCGAGGCTTCCAGATACTCCATCGCCTTCTTGGCGGCGTCCGTGTTGTCGTGTTCCGAGTGATACATGTTAATGCGCTGGAAGGTCGACTCGTCGGGGAACAGCAGCCGGTCGTTGAATGCATACCGGGTGTCGATATGGTGGCCCATCGCGATATGCGCCAGTTCCATCGAGATCACGCTGGCGATCGCTTCTTCGCTGGGCAGGCTGTCCAGCAGCCCCTTGCTCAGCAGGATGGTGTTGCCCACCGTGGTTGCTTCCACCGTATCGGTGAGCAGTACACGGACATGAATCTGGTCGGTGAAGGCCAGGTTGTTGGGCACGATCAGGTTGATCACGATCTGGCCCAGAACCTTGTCTTCGTATCCGCCCTGCCCCAGCGGCGCAACCAGGCCGGCTTCGACGAGCCGGTCGATCACATTGTCCTCGGCCTGCGTAATCCACATCCGCGAGGCCTGCAGTGGACCCACATCCTGTGAGTCGTTGCTGCGGTCCACCGCGTCGTCCACCTTCACGCTCACGTTCTCGCTGTCCCGCGTGGGCAGTTTCAGAGAGTAGCCCCAGAAGTGCGTCTGCGCCTTCAGGCCCACAGACTTCGCCGACTCGGTGCGTTGAGACTCTTCAACATATACGGCCACCGGAAGCCAGATGCCCGGCTGCACATTCATCCGCCAGCTGTCGAAGTGGAAATAGTACTTCGATGAGTCCTCCGTGTTGGAGCCGGTGTAGGTACCGTTGAAGCGCACCACGCTGCCGCCCTGGTCTTCAATCCAGATGCGACCGTAGAAACGGCCCATGCCATTTATCCTCGGATGCACGTCGAAGACCCAGGTCCTCACCGAGCCCAGAAACTCCTTGCGCACAAAGCTGAAGACGTAGTGCTGCTGGTCATACCCCGTCGGGTCGATGAACATCATCTGCATAAAGCCGATGTCGGAATATGTGAACTTCTCCAGGCCAAGCAAGCTGCTAAGTCCGGCAATGGCGCCGAAAGACCCCTTGAAGAAGCTCTTCTTGGCCGTCGACCGGGGCGCATAGCCCTTGTCGAAGAACGCCTTGCCGAAGTCCACGCGGCTCAGGATGAACTGGTCGTTCACTGGCACTTCGTACAGCTTCTCGTCAGGACGGGTGTCCTGAATATAGGTCTCCACCAGCGGCGTGCGCATCTTGATGTCTTTGATCAGTACCTTTTCCTGCGCGATGGATTTATTGACGAGCGCCGCCTGTTCAGGTGTCAAAAGGCGCGCCTGCTCGTACTTGGGCTGCTTCTTCGCGAACGCGCAGGACACGCACAATGTAATCATCAGGAAGGTGAGAGAGAGTTTCCGAAAAGTCATGTCATACTCCTAAGCAAATTCGTCAAGGTCCTGATCCGGCTGCACCTGCCGCCTCGATATTGCAGCGCCATTCAGCCGGATTGTTATTCCACGAGCAACTGCTATGCCAACTGGAACGTGATGGTGATGTTGGTTGTCAAATCAACCGGCCGGCCGTCGCGCGTAGCCGGACGAAAACGTATCTGTTGCGCCACCCGGCGCGCCTCTTCATCGAGTCCGTGGCCCAGGCCGCGCAGCACGCCCTGCACCACCACCTGGCCGGCGGCGGTAAACGTAACCCGCAAAATCACGTCGCCCTGAACCTTCAACTGGCGAGCTTCACCGGTGTACTGCACCGGAGGCTTTGAAATCACTTCGAGATTGGTTGTAACCGGTTCAGCGATAGCTCTCGGCACTACCGCAACCGCGGTCGCTGTGGGAATGCCGGCCGAGCCCACCTTGCCATACGATCCGGCGGGTCCTGTTCCCGTAGCGCCCGGAATTCCTGCAGAAGCTACTTTGCCGACCACTCCGGCGTTTGATCCGGATTTCAGTCCGTCTCCTATGCCGGTCGAGCCCACAACTCCATGCGGCGCAACTGCCGGCCCTTGCATGCCGCCATAGGGATTGCCGATGGCCGCAATCGTCGCCGGGCGCATCGCATTGGGATTTGGTGTCGCGCCAAAAGTTTGGCCAAGGTGCACCGGTGCCGTCGAAGGCTTCACGCTATTGTTTTGCGCCGGCATGGCAGCCGTGAGCGCAGCCTTGGGCTGCGGGGCCAGAATAATTGCCGGCTTGGGCGCGGCCTTTACTTCCGGCAGCGCCACCTTGGCTTCCATCTGGATCGGCTTCGGTTCCGGCTTCGGCTTGGGCATTTCAATCTTCGGAGCTTCCATCTGCAGCTTCGGCGGCTCCGGCGGAGGCGGAAGCTTCGGCGGTGGAGGCACCTTCACTTTTGGGGGCGGGGGAGGGGTGGGAGGGGCAGTCAACTCGGTGAATTCGTACTTATGCACATCGATGACGTGCTTCACCGTCATGCTGATCACCAAAGCCAAAATCACAATTGAGGCATTAACCGTCGCGCTTACGACAAACGGCGCAGCACCGCCTTCTGGCTCGGGGAGCAGTCCGAAGTTGGTCCTGCCTGGGGTGTACTTCGCCGGCATAATTACAATCCTCGTTAAAATCCGCTTTCCTGGCTTTGCATCACATTTCCTGCGCAGCCGCGAGCGGAAGCATGGGGAACCTGGATGAGTCAGCCCCGCGAAAAACCCACCTCGACGATACGTCAATCGAGTTGCGTTTCTTCACGATGCCGATTGCAGCCATCGAGGCGTTTCATCTCGTATTATCTGCAGTAAATAAGGAATCGGAATACCACAAAGTCATGTGTCCACCGTGACCAAGGTACCGGTTGCATGGCGCAAAAGTTGTAGTTTGCAGCGTGCTTTCATCATCGGTGCAGGGAAAGGTGCATTTTTCAAGATGCATGTGGCACGCCAAATCGAGGCGGTCTTGGTTAGAGATATCCGCGGCACTGGCGCAACCAAACGTTAAGAAGAAGCAAGGCGTCAACTTAGGACCACTGCTGTTCCGGTGAGCCGAGTAGTATTATTTGTGCATTCTTCCAGGCTTGCGACAGTCTTGTCGTGCCACGCGAGTCCATTCCATGGCTGGACGCAGTCAAGTGCAAGGCTCAACCGGCCTCGCTGAAATCGAATCCGAAGCAGGAACCCCTGCGCCACCCGCCAAAAAGCAAGCCAGAAGGAAAACCGCCGCCGGAGACAGCTCGCCGCCAATGAAACACGAGGAGGAAGTGTTGAAATCTATTGAGAATCTCGACCAAGATGAGTTAGGCCGCCGCGAATTCCTGCGCATGGCATTGATCGGCGCCGCGATGCCGATTTGCTTCAGCGGCGTCTTAAAGGGGGAAGCCGCACCCGCATCTCCTCAATCCAATGCCCCGTTGCACCGAGAGGAGTTGACCAGCGCTGTGACGCTTTCGAGCGACGTACAACAGCGGATCACTGGCTGGGGATGCTTTCCGGGCTGGGTCGCCTGGGGAGAACGCATCGCAACCGACAAATCTCTCCAGGACGCGATCTACCGCGATCTCGGCATTACCGTCGCAAGGGTTCCGATCATGCCGGAATACGGCAACCGTGACGGTTCCCTCAACACAGAAGCCATCGATAAGGGCCTCGTGCGTCAGCTTGAAACCATGCGCAAGTACTCGATTGGCAAGTGGATCGTCACCACCTGGTCGCCGCCGGTATTCATGAAAGAGTTAGACACTTCAAAGGGCAATTTAGCCGGCCGCCCCAACCATCTCAAAGTCGAATATGAAGATGCATTCGCATCGTATTACGCTAAGGTGCTCGCTTATCTCCGCGACACGAAGAGCCTGGGAATGCCGTTGTACGCAACCATCCAAAACGAACCCGATTACGCAGCGAACTGGGACGGGTGCGTCTATCCCCCGGAGCAATGGGGACGGGTCACAAAGAAGCTGCGCAAAGCGCTCGACGGTGCGAATCTCAGGTCGGTGAAGATTCATGGCGCCGATCATAACCACTACACATTGGGAAAATTCTTCGGGCCGGGTCTCTCCAACCTGACCTCCGATCCGGAGTTGCTAAAGGCGCTGGATGGCATCGCGTTTCACTCCTATTCAGAGGGGAAAGAATCCGGAGGTGCCGACGCGGTGGAGGCGCGCGATCTCATCCTGAAATTCAAAAAACTGAAAGGGAGTTCCGAAATCTGGGAGACTGAGTTCTCGACGACGATATCCGAAGACCTCAACGATTCGGCCATTCGCCACCTTCGGTCGATGATGAGGGATATTGGATACCTGCAGGCGAATAGCTATCTATACTGGCTCGGTTCAAGCGACGAAGAGAAATACCGCGGAGAGGAACTCATCTGTAACGGAACCAGGACCAAGCTTTACTTTGTCTTTCAGAAGCTTTGGAATTCCGTTACCCCAGGAGGCTTCTCCGTAAAGACTTTTGCCGGCAATGACGACCCGGACCTGAAGAGCCACGGTCCCGATCCGATGGACATGCTCGCGTTTGTCAGCGCACACAAAACCGTCGTTCTGTTGACAAACCCCTTGCCCAAGGCAAAGAAGCTTGCCGTGAATGGCCTCGCCGGCACGCGAATGGCGCTCTACCGGACCTCCGACGATGAAGATATGGCCCCCATTGGATCGCAGAACATTCACAACGGAGAGTCCACCGTCTCGCTTCCTGGCCGCTCAATCCTCATTCTGGAAACGAATGGAGGCGTGGCTTCTTTTTGAAAGCCACGCTTCCGGAGTGACTCTCTCCGTAAAACGACCAAATCATCCACATTGGATTGCCGTCAGCGGGTCGAGTGCTCTGCCGAGCTTCGGTTTCTCGGTCAGGTTCAAAAGCTCCGTTGCTCTCTCGTGGACGAGAGAAAAGGGTGACTCAAAGCGAGATTAGCTATTCGGAAGGAAATTCTCTGGTTGAAGACTTATATGGAATTAGCCCAAAATCCGGCGGAATATTCAGCCTATAAGCTGTTGATTATAAGTGGCTTCAACTACAGGAGGAGAGGGAGAGAGTCGAACCCCCGACAGTGCTTTTGACCCTATAACGGTTTAGCAATTCTCGTTCTCCCGATGTCCCAAAGTAATCTCAGTTAGTTACGGTTGTGCTTCCACCCATGCAAACATCGAAAGTGACCTGAGCAGTAAATTAGGGGACACCATATAATAGGAGACCAGAGGATTTAAGCGATAAAACCGCTGTTTGTCCCAGTGATTCCTCACCATTTCTGCTTGAGCGGTGGACGGCCCCATTTCCTGCTCATGCAACAATCTGAAGCCTTTTCTAATCTGTTTAGCTGATTGCGCTCGCAGGGTTCTTGCCAACGAGTTCATCTATTCCGGGGTTGATCCCGGGGTGAAAACATGCTCGAAATCCAGGGAGGACTTCCTGGCAGCTTGTTGGGCTCCACTTGCGGGGATCTTGTGTTGGATATAGCCAAAAGACGTATGGGAGGCAGGACAGTGGCACAACCGTATCCGAACGCGAGAGGGGTGGCAAGACACTGGGTTTCAGTGTTTGTCACAATTCAACTTGGCATAATTATCGTGTTTGCTGCGAATTCAGCACACGCTAAAGAGCATCCGAAAGACGAACCGGGACGTCGACTGACCGCCGATCAAGCCGCTCTGCTCCAAAAAGCCATTGCGCAGGAAAAGGTGTTGATCAAGAACATCCAGCTGCGGACGCCGCTGGTAGAGACCTACATTCAGGACACCAAGCCGGACACGGAGCTCTACGAAGTTCCGTTCGCGGACCACTACATGCTCAGTCGAGTGAACTTTGGCGAAACCTTCGTCGACAAGTCCTATACGGCGAAGCAGGAACCGGCCAAGCATGGCTTCTTCAAGGGTTCGCACGAAGCCATTTCGGGTCTGAGCAAGGCGCTGCATCTCGATACGCAGTTCGCATATTCCGACATCGGCTTCATGCAGATGATGTTCATCGATCCGTCGGGATTCGACCGGCAGCACTACGAGTTCACCTATGTGCAGCGTGAATTTCTGGGCTCGGTGCGCACCGTGGTGTTCGACGTGGAGTCCAAGGCGGAAGGGAAGAACATGGGCCGGTTCTTCGGGCGCATCTGGGTCGAGGATCAAGGCGGCAACGTGGTACGTTTCAGCGGGGGTTACAAAGGACCCGCTGCGATAGACGCTTCGAAGTTTTACTTTCATTTCGATAGCTGGCGCGTGAATGTGCAGCCGGGTATCTGGCTGCCGGTAGCCGTTTACGTCGAGGCGACGCAACGCACCGAAACTGACAAGTCCGTCGGCATGAAGGCGCAGACGCATTTCTGGGGCTACTCGCTGAAGCTGCCCACGCTCGACGGCGAAAACGTGACAGTAAAAGTGGACGACGCCGTTGATCGCAGCAGCGACTCAGAGGATGTGAGTCCGCTGCAGGCCTCGCACATGTGGAGTACACAGACCGAGAAGAGAGCGCTCGACCGCCTGGAGGTAGCTGGGCTGGTTGCGCCGCTGGAGGCAGGCGGCTTTGAGAACAAGGTACTGGATCAGATTGCGATCAATCTGGCGGTGCCGAACAATCTGGCCTTCACCGGTCCGATTCACACCCGCGTGCTGCTCACCGACACCATTGAAGTCACCACGGTGGGCAACACAATCCTGATGAGCAGAGGGCTGATCGACAGTCTGCCCAGCGAGGAAGCGATCGCCTCGGTGGTGGCCATGGAACTGGCGCACATCGCCATGGGGCATCACGTCGATCGACGTTTCGCCTTCAACGAAGATCTGCTGTTCCCCGATACGGCGACCTTCCAGAAGTTCAACCTGAACCACTCTGAGGCGGACAACGACGCGGCCGCGAAGAAGGCCATGGAGTACCTGGAAAACTCCATGTATAAGGACAAGCTGGCGAACGCGGGCCTCTACTACGAACAGTTGGCCGACAGGGCCAAGGTTCTGAAGGCGCTGACCACGCCGAATCTTGGCGATTCTCTTCTGAAGGCCGATGGCACGCCGTGGATGGCTGATCTGGTGCGCATGGCGCCCAAGCTGAATTGGGACGATCTCTCTCAGACGCCGGCGCTGCCGCTGGGAAGCTGGCTGAGGATCGACCCGTGGGACGACTCGGTGCACATGCTGAACGCCGTGCGGGTTGCGCCGGTAAATGCCCGCGACAAGATACCGTTCGAAGTGACGCCGATCTTCTACAGGCTGAAGCGGTTTGATGCCGACGTGACGTCGCCAGCCGCCGCTTCGGACAATGCACTGGCGGCGCCTCCACCGCCCTCATAAGGTTGGAACCGCCAATGATTGGCCCTTAGCGTTCAATAAGCCCCTTGCGGATGAAGTCCTGCTGATCGTCCATCCGGTCCTGTTGGGCACGGGAAGCGCTTCTTTGCGGAGGGAACCCCGCCACGCTCATTCGAGCTCGCCGGCACGAACGCATTGCCCTCCGGCATCATCTTGAGTCTTTACGAGTTCGCCGGATTTTTGGAGACCAGATAGTTCGGCGACGCAGCGGCGTGAGCGAAAGCCGAAGTTCTGTCAGGAACGGATCGACGCAGGCTTGATAACTCCTCATAAGCCGGCCTCTGATGGCCGATCGCGATTTCAATTGGCAATAACAGGCTGATGCGCTCCACGCAAAGATTCCTATGACACGCTATCGAACTGCGCAGCGAGTTTTTTCATCGCCGCATTTTCGTAGGTAACTTCACCCGTCTCTCGATTGTGCAAAGCTATCTCCGCGGCGATAGAGCGACCGAGAATTCGCTGATCGATATTGCCAAACGACCCAGGCACGAGGCTTCCCAACCAACCGACCCAGGCCGGGGTATGAGCGTTGCCGACAATGATGCCGGGGCGAAATATGGCGAGGCGGACAAAACCGATGTTGCGCACTGTGTCTTCCTTCATGCCCATGACACGCGCATAGCGAATTCGGCTGCGAGCTGTGCTTCCTGCCGCGGAAAGTAGGCAAAACTGGACAATTCCGGCGTCATGGCAGCCACGCGCAAAGGTACCGACGACGCCGAGCTCAAGTCGTTTCAATTCTTCTTCGCTCCAGCGCGCCGATCCAGAACCGACGCCGACACAGCTCACCGCGCTGACCGGGCCCCGACTTAGAACTTCGCGGGCAAGGTCGGCAGTGCGCTCTGCAAAGTCAGCGGCACCGGTATCAAGAACGACGTTGCGCACCCGCGAAAGCGCCGCGATGGGCTTTCTGCTGACCATCACCACTTCGCGGCATTCCGAAGTTGCCAGCAGTTCCACGACGGCAGCACCGCCGACTTGTCCAGTACCACCGAGGATAATTGCGGCGAAATTCTGATTCATAAAAAAGAGGACCTCTGTTTACGGAAGGATGCGATAGCCCGTTCATCCCAGAAGGAAAGCATACTCGGTCTCGGGTCTAAATTGAGCCAGTGAAGCATGGCGTTTTTCAATTGGCGCTATCAGGCCAGTGCGCCCATTGAGAATATCCTGGGGCTGACCGAAACGATTAGTCCCCGAAAACACCGATGTCGCCTGGAAAGTTCAACCACTTGCGTCAAATTGCCACGTGAGTTTGAGGCTGGCCATCAGCGGGTTGAGTACTGTGCCGAACTTTCGGTTGCTCAACCAAGCTCAAAAGCTCTCTTACTCTCGGTCGACCAGAGAATGGAGTGCCTCAAACGACGATTGGCACGCTGAGAGAAGATCTCTGGTGGAAGAATTGTGCGGAATTAGCCCTGAAATCGGGGGTAATTCCGCCATCTAAGTCATTGATTATAAATAAGTAGACTGCGTGGCGGAGAGAGGGGGATTCGAACCCCCGATAGAGCTTTTGACCCTATAACGGTTTAGCAAACCGCCGCCTTCAGCCGCTCGGCCATCTCTCCGGGTTACTCACGCATTATAGCGGATGTTCGGCTCGTCCCGCGCAAACGAGCGAGAACCTTCGCTCCTCGCGCCGCCCGATACTCGTTGGCTTCCTCATCCATTTGGAGGCACATCCGCGTTTTACCCTTTCCGCACCACGGCGCTATTGGTAGATTCACAGTGATGCCCTCCGCCCGCAAGCCTGTGCAGAGAAAGATGCGCCTCCTGCCGCTGATTGCCGCCACTTACTTTATGGTGTCGGGTGGTCCATACGGCATTGAAGACATTCTGGGGGGCGCAGGCTATGGCTGGGCGATCGCAATTCTTCTGGTTCTACCCTTTCTCTGGAGTCTGCCCACCACGCTCATGATCGGCGAACTGGCCAGCGCCATTCCCGCCGACGGCGGCTTCTACATCTGGGTTCGCCGCGCGCTTGGGCCGTTCTGGGGCTACCAGGAAAGCTGGCTCTCGCTCTCGGCCAGCATCTTTGACATGGCCCTGTATCCGGCCATCTTCGTTCTCTATCTCGGCAAGTTCTCGCCCGCACTCACCGCAGGCT
>JBARBP010000117.1:0-10523 GCA_049793195.1 Occallatibacter sp.
GTTCCGTGCCTTCGCCCTTGGTCGAGGACCCAACGCGGGGCAGCTTGCCCATCAGCCCCAGCAGCAGGATCACCGCGCACAGTGGTGAATAAACGTACGTATAGATCTCCTTCATCCGCCACTCGCCCGTAAGGGCGGCGATCGCCAAACCGATTGCGTTCAGCAGCGCGAAGCTGATCACCGCATTCCACGCAAACGTATAGCAGATCTTGCGATACAGCGGGTTCGGCTTGTCCTCGTCGAAACGAAGAATGTACGGGCGGGGCTCGACGCCGGGCAACTGGCCGTACCAGCCGGCAATCCCGACCCCTACCAGAACCGCACACAGCCAGGCGCCATTGGCCCACGTAAATCCGCGGGCAAACAGGCTGAAGGTTAGAGGGCCTGGTGCTAAGAAAAAGACCCAAATCCATATAGGCAGGTGCAAAACTCGATAGAGACGGGTATTCCGCTCCCGGATTTTGCGTTCCTGGGCATATTCAATCTTTCCGCTATAACGCATGGTCGTGAGTTTCTCAGATGAACCGGGAATGAGTCAATCCTTGGGATTTGTCTGAGGCTCGGCGAGGGCATCAACTCTATAATTGAAAGGGGGCCAGAAGGCATTTTTTGAAGTTTTTCGGCCTCCAAAGTCCGATATTTCTGAGGAATTCATGGCCGCACTGATTGAAGCCATTACCGTAAAGCGCAAGATGTATTTTGAGTTCGAGAACACCCCTTATTACTGCATGGAAGCGGAGGTCTCGACTCCCACTGCCAGAGGTGGCCAAACACTTGTGCGCCTGAAGATGCGCAACCTGCTGACCCGCGCCGTCTTTGACAAGACTTTCAAGGCCGGCGACCGGTTCAAGGAACCGGATCTGGAAACCGGGGAAGCCTCCTATTTATATAGCGATGCGGACGGCTCCTACTTTCTTGACCAGGAGACTTTTGAAACGCTGACCCTTTCAAAGGCCATGATGGGGGACGCGTTGGAGTTTCTGGTCGAGGGCGCAATCATCCAGCTCCACAAGTTCAATGGAAACCCGATTGGCCTGCAGATGCCGGAAAAGGTAGAGCTTGCAGTCACCTACACCGAGCCCGGGGCGCGCGGCGATACCAGCGGGAACGTCACCAAGCTCGGGCGGCTCGAAACCGGCCTGGAAATCAAGGTTCCTCTCTACATTCAGGAAGGCGAAAAGGTGCGCGTGTACACGGAGACCAAGGAATTCGGGGGGCGCGCGTGAGCAGGCGTCCGCTTAAATGACATTTCCGCTGTTCCCTTTACGACGCAGGATTGCAGAGAATAGTGCGTGGCGTGACGTCTCTTCTCGGCGCCTCACCATATGGGATGACAGTCTCTTCATTCTCCCTTGACGCGGTTGCCTTTTGCCCTTTTCGGGGGCCTTAAAAAGCATCTTTTTGACCCTATCGCCGGTCTTATGAAGCATGAAGTCAAATAACTCTTTTGCCAGGACATGTGCCATCAAACTGAAATCATTTTGGGGTCCAAATTCCACTTCCACACGGATCACTCAGCCTCTTTTCATTTCGGTATCCGTCGCCTGCCTCTTGATTCTCGGGTCCAATTTAACAGCGCAGCAGTCTACCAACTCCAATAGCTCGGGCTCCGATTCAAGCGCGGCATCGATGCCGCAGAGCAATGCCCCAAACGCTGCGACCCCGCAGAATTCGTCGACCGACCGACAAGCCTCTCAAACCAGCCGCATCCTCGATGTCATCCCCAACTTTCGCGCCGTCAGCGCCGGCCAGAAGCTGCCCGCACAATCGGTGAAAGAGAAGTTCATCACAACCACCAAGGACTCCTTCGACTATTCATCCGTATTCATACCTGCGATGCTCGCAGGCTATTCGATGGCGAAGGATTCGACACCCGAGTTTCACCAGGGCGCGGCTGGATATGCCCGGTACTTCTGGCATTCCGCAGTCGATCAGACGAGTGAGAACTATATGGTGGAATTCATCGTCCCCGTCATTACGCATGAGGATACGCGCTACTACACGCTGGGCAGCGGTGGATTCCTTAAGCGAACCGGCTACGCCCTTAGCCGCGCCGTCATCACCCGCTCCGACTCCGGGAATGATGTCTTCAATGCCAGTGAGGTGATCGGCGCCGGCGCCTCTGCCGGCATTTCAAGCCTCTACTACCCCACGCGCGAGCGAAGTTTCGCCAACACCGGCACTGAGTGGGGTCTCGATGTCGGCATCGATGCAGCGGCTATGTTCGCGAAGGAGTTCTGGCCCGACGTTAACCGCCATGTCTTCCGTGGCGGAAAATCAACTGGTCACGTTGCGCCTTAGTCGACGCGCCTACTCCACGGTTACCGACTTCGCCAGATTCCTCGGCTGGTCGACGTCGCAGCCGCGGCGCACTGCAATGTAATAGGCCAGCAGCTGCAAAGGCACAATCTCAATCAGCGGAGATAGAAGCTCGATCGCCGGTGGAATGTGAATCACGTGCTCCACCAGCGTGCCGATCGTGGTGTCGCCTTCAGTGGCCACGGCAATTACGCGTCCACTGCGCGCCGTCACTTCCTGGATATTGGAGAGGGTCTTCTCGTAGCGCAGCTTCGAGGCGGGATCGGCTTCGTCGCGTGTGACGAGGACGACCACTGGAAGGGTTTCATCGATCAGGGCGTTGGGGCCATGCTTCATCTCGCCGGCTGGATAGCCTTCGGCGTGAATGTAAGAGATTTCCTTCAGCTTGAGGGCGCCTTCAAGAGCAATGGGGAAATGAATGCCGCGGCCCAGGTAGAGAAAGTCGCGCGCTGTAGCGAAGCTGGCCGCCAACTGCTCGCACTGCGCGGAGCATACGCGCAGCATCTCCTCAATCTTCGCGGGGATTCGGCTAAGGTCTTCAATCAATGCTACGGACTGCGCGGGATCGATCCTGCCGCGCAACTGCCCAAGCTTGAGCGCCAGCAGAAAAAGCGCGGTGAGCTGGGCGGTGAAGGCTTTGGTGGAGGCTACGCCGATTTCGGGGCCGGCATGGGTGTAGATGGCGCCGTGCGCCTCGCGGGCGACCATAGCATCCACCACGTTGCAGATGGCTACGGTCTTTGAGCCGAGGTTGATCATCTCGCGCTGAGCGGCCAGGGTGTCGGCGGTTTCGCCGGACTGAGTGATGAGCAGGCCGAGGGCGTTGCGGTCGGGGATGGGGTTACGATAGCGGTATTCGCTGGCATAATCCACGTCGACGGGGAGGCGGGCCAGGCGCTCGATCATGTACTTGCCGGTGAGCGCGGAGTGCCAACTGGTGCCGCAGGCGGCAATGTTGATGCTGGAGGCGAGAGCCAGTTCTTCGTCGGAGATCTTCATTTCGCCCAGGTAAACCTTGCCTGAGTCGAGCGAGACTCGGCCGAGCGTAGTGTCGGTGATGGCGCGAGGCTGCTCCCAGATTTCCTTGAGCATGAAGTGCTTGTATCCGCCCTTTTCCGCCTGGATGGGGTCCCACGAAATTCTTGTGATGTTGCGGTGGATGGGGTTGCCATCGAAGTCGGTGAGCTCGACGCCCGCCAGGGTGAGGATGGCCATGTCGCCGTCGGCGAGGAAGTAGATGTTGCGGGTGTGATGAAGGATGCCGGGGACATCGGAGGCGACGAATGACTCGCCTTCGCCTACGCCAATGACGACAGGTGGGCCGAAGCGGGCGGCGATGATCTTGTCTGGCTCGGCGGCGGAGAGAACGCCCAAAGCAAAGGCACCAGTCAGGCGCTTGACGGCGCGGCGGACGGCGACTTCCAGAGGGATGGCTTCGCCGGCGGCTTCAGCGTCCTTCTGCACTTGCTCAATAAGGTGGGCGATGATTTCGGTGTCGGTTTCGGTGATGAACTTGTGGCCTTTCCCGATTAGCTCATGCTTGAGCTGGAGATAATTCTCGACAATGCCGTTGTGGACCACGACGATTCGACCGGTGCAGTCGCGGTGGGGGTGGGCATTTTCTTCAGTGGGGCGGCCATGGGTGGCCCAGCGGGTGTGGCCGATGCCGAAGCTGCCCTCGAGGGGATTCTCGCGCAAGACTGTCTCAAGATTGCTGAGCTTGCCCGGAGCGCGGCGCACCTGCAGTGTTGGGCACGAAGGACTGCCCACGGCGATGCCCGCAGAGTCGTATCCGCGGTATTCAAGGCGCCTTAGCCCCTCGATGATGACTGGAACGACCTGTTTTTTGCCTACGTACCCAACGATCCCGCACATTCAGCAATTCTAAGCGACATTGGCGGAATAGGACTGTGACACGAAGGTGGAATGGGGGTTGAGCTTACGTGGGGCTTTCCCATCATTTGGCTGCGCTGCCTGGCCTTGAGGAGATTTTGGAGGCCTATAAGGCTACAAAAAGGTCTGTTTAAGTCGGCCGCCGGGGCTACATTTTGCGGTGGTGCAGCCATCCCTCGAACGAAATCTTCCGCGGAGATCCCAAGGTAGCGATGGGAACAGGAAATGGCATATTTCCCTAGTTCCGTGTCGGGAGCGATGTGCGTCGCAATCGGCATGAAATGCAGTCCGAGGCCGAGGCGATCTGACTCTTCCATGGCCGGGTTTCCCCGGTCATTTACCAATACTGACGCGTGTCTCGAAGTTGGCATCAGCGCTCGCACTCAGCTTTTTTCAAACCAATAATCCAGCCACCCGTCCGAACCCTTTCCAAAGTCGCCTTCAAAGCCGCCCTCGCCCCGCAACCCGGAGAGATCACCTGTCCCCGATCTGGGAACGACAAACCACGTCGCCTTGATCTTGCCATTCTCGACGGTTTCCTTGCCTTGGAGCACGAAGGTGCCTTGGCGTCCACCCAGTTTTCCGGTGAATCGTTGGATACTGACCATGCTGGCAGATTTATCGCCCCGTTGGACCTGCAAGGCTCGAACCGGTGATTCACCATCGATATCTCCGAAGAACTTTTCGCTTATATGGATTTCAACTAATTTCGGGCTCGTAGTTTCGTAAGGTTTGACTTCAGAACTCTGAACGGTAATCTTTGTTTTCGCTCGTGTGTGCGCCGGATTCATATGATCTGTCTCCTTCCCTGACTGAGCGCTCGCTGCCAGCCAAGTGCCGAGCAAGAAGATTGTCAGCGATGGGACAGTGCGGCACCTCATAGGATTTCTCCCTCGTGCGTGTGCGCCTTCTCGCGAACTAACAACGCTTCCAGTTCCGCGTGGAAGGCGCTCCGATCGACTACCTCAGGCACTCCGAATTCATCTCTCAAAGAGCCGGTCATCGTTTTCTCCTTTGTCGGCACAGGCTTCGGATCGAGCTGTCGCGCTCAGGAGCAGTTGCAGGCTTTGGCCTCTGCTTCGCGCCTGCGGGCGGCGGCTCCTAAAGGGTCGGTAGTGATATCGATCCACAGCGGGTCAGGCGCGGTCTCGACGTCGTAGTTGTCATGCCAGTTCCACCATTTGTATGGCGGGGTCTGCGGGTAGCCAGCAGGCGAGTCCTCCCAGGTCTCTTGACGGCCGAGCGGCGTCATATCGAGGTAGCTCCAGGTGGACCCCATTGCCTCGTCGCCGCGGCCGTTGATGAAGTAGGTGCGGAACACCTTGTCGCCGTCGCGGAAGAAAGCATTGTGGCCGTGCCATTGATCGACACCAAAGTCCACGTCGAAGCTGTCGGTGATGGTGTACCAGGGCATCTGCCAATCCATTCGGGTTTTGAGGCGCGCGATGTCTGCCTGCGGCGCGCGCGAGGCCCAGGCGAGCGTGGTGTCGCGGGCGTTGAGATGGGCTAGGTGAGCAACCTGATCGGCGCCAAATGAGCAGCCGCGGCAGGCATGATCGGGCCAACCGAATACCCCAGGCTCGAAGAAGGCACGATAAACGATCAACTGACGGCGGCCCTCAAACAGATCGAGCAGGCTCACCTTACCCTTGGATCCGTCAAATTCGTAGTTCTTGTCGACAGCCATCCACGGCATGCGGCGGCGTTCTGCGGCCAGCGCGTCACGCTCGCGCGTAAGCTGTTTTTCCCTCGCCAGGAGCTTCTCACGAGCCGTAAGCCATTCATCTTGCGACACAACTTTCGGGTGTTCCATCCTATTGTCCGCCATCTCGATTCTCCTTTGTTTTCTGATGCTGCCCGAGAAAATCCGCTGTAAGAAATCTTCTGAGCTTGCCGAGGCACACCGCCAGAACTCCTCCCGTGGATCCGGCCCCGGCAACCACTGCTGCTGCGTTTGCGATGCATACTGGGCACATATTTCCCTCCCGGCTTCGAGGTTCCTCTGTCGACGTTAGATGCTCGATGGGGCTGACTTTGGCCAGCCCGATCTTGTCTATCTACTGGGTAAAACCGGCGAGGGTAGGGAAACTCATCGGTGGGAGAAAGATTCTTTCAAAAAAACTTTTAACTCGATCCACAGCTCGCTCATGTACACTTCGCTTGGTCAGGCGTTCCCCAGAGCATCGCTGACTAAATCACAACAGGAGAAAGAAGATGAGCAAGAAGAGTCTTAGTGTCTTCGCGGGGTTGTGTGCGTTGTTGACGTTCGCCTTGTGCGCGACGCCGTCGGGTGCACAGATGACCGAGGTGAAAGAGAAGCCGGCGATGTACTCGTATATCGCCAACTGGCAGATTCCGCGCGAGCATTGGGCGGAAATGGAGGCAGCGAACTCGGCCGACAAGGCGATCCTGGACAAGGCGCTGGCCGACGGCACCATTGTGGGCTATGGCGACGATGTGAACCTGGTGCACACGCCTGCGGCTGAAACACATGACGACTGGTGGTCGTCAATGTCGATGGCGGGGTTGGTGAAGGTTCTGGACCAGCTGACTTCGGGCGGCAACTCGACTACTTCCGTGCTGGCCACTGCAACCAAACACTGGGACGAAATCCTGGTGAGCCACTTTTACAACTGGAAGCCGGGCGCCTACAAGGGCGGCTACCTCCACGTGTCGGAATACAAGTTGAAGGCGGATGCGCCGGACGACGCTGTGGGAATGCTGAGCAAGCATCTGGTCGTTCCGGTTCTGGAGAAACTGCTGGCCGACGGCACCATCGTGGAATATGAGATCGACGAGGTTGCCGTTCACACCGCGGCGCCGGGGACTTTTGCGATTGTGTACGTGACGCCCACTCCGGAAGGATTGGATGCGGTGCATGATGCGACTTCAGCAGCGTTGAAAGCGCACCCGCTAGGGGGTGAAGCATTTGGCTCATTCATGGACGACAGCGGCCATCGCGATGAGTTGGAAAAAGGGAACGGCGTTTTCAAGTAGCTCTCACTCTACAAAACCAGCACGGAGGACGAGAAAAATGAAATTTATTTCGACCTGGACCCTGTTGCCTGGATCCGTAAAAACAGCCGCCGAGCAGTTTCTTGCCGGCGGCGGAGGAGAACCCGATGGAGTGAAGCTGCTGGGCCGCTGGCACAATGTGGACTGCAGCGGGGGCTTTTCGCTCTACGAATCGAACAATGCAGCCGCGCTCCATTTGGGCGCTGCAAAGTGGGCCGATCTGATTGAGATCAATACCGTCGCTGTGATTGAAGACGGCGAGGCCGGCCCCAACCTGGCAGCAACTTTCAAGTAGTAGTCGTTCGGGCGAATCCGCCCGCGATTCTTGCCGCCGGCTTTCGCTTTGTTGAAATCCGGAAGCCGGTGACGAGGCGAGGCGCCACGGGAGTCCACGCGCATAAGTGTGGTCCTCAGCCGGAACTCCCATGCCTGTAGGGGCGAGTACCGCTCATTAAGAGCCGCGATCTTCGCGGCTTCTATTCCTCGAGGCGGTAGGTGAACTCTTCGATGACCGGGTTGGTGAGGACTTCGCGCGCGATGCGCTCCACTTGGGTTCGTGCTGCGTCGGCGGTGAGGCCATCGGCGAGGGATAGCTCGAAGTACTTGCCCTGGCGGACCGCGGTAACCTCAGCGAAACCGATTTTGCGCAGGGCGTTCTGGATGGTCTGGCCCTGCGGATCCAGGACGGATGTCTTCAACGTGACATAGACATATGCCTTCATTACCCGCGATTATAACTTGCGATGCCGCCGGGTACTTGGGGTCTGTTTTGTTCGGGTTCAAGTCGTGGGAGGAAATTGCGCAGAGCGTGAAGACTGATCGCAGGCAACTGTATCTCTAGCGAGCGCCTTTATATATTGGGGGACTTCTATTTTGAGGGAATCAACATGCGCTCAGAAGTTGCGATGATTACCAAAGTGTATTTCTGATCGCAGTCAAGTGTCCCGAAATGCTCCAGAGCAGGTGAGAATCTCTTTAAGTTTCCCGCAATTGGGGCGAGGCAGTGGAAGGCTGCTGTCTTTGCGGGGACGATTCTCCGTATTCAAAAGAGAAATGCTGAGTGACTCCCGCTGTGTCAAAGCATGAGCACTGCGCGAGCTAAGGAAAGATATGCAGATCACTGTCTTAGCTGTTCGATTTGAAGATGCCGGGTGGGTGGAATGGGAACACATGTGCGACCTGGACGAGTCCGAAATTGTTGTGGACGCGGCACGAACGCTGGCGTTTGAACATGCGCCATTTCAGAAGCCACTTGATGTGGATTATTTAGTTGGAGCACGCTATGTATTCGACGTTGCCCGAGGCACTCTGGCAAGACCTGCCCATGGCGACATGCACGTTTATGACGTCAAAGTGGCCGGTATCGCCTTGGAAGAGTTTGAAAAGTATGCGGATGCATTCGCGGTGAGAAAGACGGCCTGAGCGACGAGCGAATGCGCTCTACGGGGTGTCTCTCCCACAGGCGCTAAAGCTCTTTTCTTTTCGGTGGATTGATGCATGGGCTGGAGCCCGTACCCTGCACTGCTTCAAATTCAATTGCCTTGAACTTTCGATCGGCTGGGCTCGAGTCCGGCCGGGGACCGGGCGACGATCCGTTAGTATGGAATTGTCGGTATTTCCCCAGAGGTCGGCCGCGATAGAGTTCTGTGGTTTGTCGGTGGGCCCGTGATTCCCCTATACCCAGTTTGATTAAACCTGGCCCCGATCCCGACCTCCCTAACCCTAAGGAGAATTGAAGCGAGATGATCAACTACCTTGAACTGCCTATTGGCGACCGCGCCCCGGAGGTTTTTCGCGCGGTGATCGAAATCCCGTTAGACGGGACGCAAAAATTTGAGTACGACAAGGAACTGCACGTCTTCAAGCTCGACCGCAATCTGCATTCGCCGGTGCACTATCCGGGAGACTACGGCTTTATTCCTTCTACATTGAGCGACGACGGCGACCCCCTGGATGTTCTGGTGCTGGTGCCGGGACCGAGCTTTCCTGGATGCGTGCAAGAGGTGCGTCCCATTGGACTGCTGGAGATGCTGGACCAGGGCGTGCTGGACGAGAAGGTGCTGGCGGTGGGAAAGAACAACCCGCGCTTCGCCAACATCTGGAACTATACGGATATTTATCCCCACATGCTGAAAGAGATCACGCACTTCTTCTCGATCTACAAAGACCTTGAGGGCAAGCGCGTGGAGATGAAGGGCTGGCGCGATGCCGCTTATGCGCGGGACCGCGTGGTGATTGCCGCCAAGCAGTTTCGGGAAGGCAAGACAAAACACGCCGGCGCCAAGAAGAAAGTCGCAGTCTAGGCTGAGAGACTACTTCGCGGTTGAGACCGTTGGCCTTTGCGCCTTGCCACGCTTGAAAAGCTTCTCCACCAGCAGCGTAAGGCTGTAAATCACGGGACCGAGAAGTCCGACCGCGGTCGCGAAAGTCAATGCCGAAATGGCGCTGGTGATTTTTTCGGTGCGCGAGACATAGAGCGCATAGGCGATGAGCGCCGTGGGGCCTACTCCCAGCAGGCAGGCGAAGAACAGATTGCCGGCTTTGAAAGGGCGCTCCAGGTGCGGCTCGCGAAAGCGGAGCACAGCAAGGGCAACGAACTCCAGCACCAGACTTGAGCCGTAAAGGATGAGGTCGATGGAGATAAGGCGCTCAAAGGGGAGCCTGAGCGCCAGAGCCCAGGCCAGTCCGCAAAGCAGAACGCTGACCCAGGGCACTCCGCGGCGATTGCGGCGGGCCAGCAGGCGTGGCAACATGCCGTCTTCCGCCATGGCCATGGGCAGACGCGTATAGCTCATGACCAGCGCGTTGAACATGCCGACGCCCATAATGCAGCCGCCAGCGATGACGGCGATTCCCAGCCCCGCACCGGCCATGCCGGGACCGCCGAGAGCGCGGGCCGCTTGAGCCCAGTCGCCGGTGGAAAAACTATCAGCGGAAAGACCAGCGAGCGCCATGGCTGCGAGCGGCAAAATATAAGTGATGGCGGTGAGGATGGCGGCCGCGATCATGGCGCGCGGATAGCTGCGCTGCGGATTCTCCACCTCCTGTGCCACGGTGGAGGCGTTGTCCCAGCCCATGTAATTCCACATGGCCACCAGAACCGCTGTCGAGAAGGCGGAGCCCGCGCCGAATCCGGTGGCGTGGAACGGAGCGGCACTGCTCCATTGCACGGCGGGATGCAGCATGAAGCCACGCCAGAAGCCTAGAACAGCGAAGACAGCGAACGGAGTGAGCAGAAGAACGAAAAGCCAGATGGAGCCCGCGCCCACGGCCGGGGCTCCGCGCAGGTTCCACAG
>JBARBP010000118.1:0-27571 GCA_049793195.1 Occallatibacter sp.
CGCCTGAGGTGGTGAAGAAGCTGGAGAAGATTCTTTCGCCCGACGCTTTGACAATCGGCTTTGCTCGCCGGTTTGCCACCTACAAGCGGGCCAACCTGGTGCTTGCCGATATCGAGCGTCTCGCCTCAATGGTCAACGATCCCAAGCGGCCGGTTCAATTCCTATTCGCCGGTAAGGCGCATCCACACGACGAGCCAGGCAAGAGGGTGTTGCAGCAGATTGCTGAGATGATGCGCGACTCGAAGTTTTCAAACAAGTTTGTCTTCATTGAGGACTACGACATCAACGTGGGCCGATACCTCGTTCAAGGTGTTGACGTTTGGCTGAACAATCCGCGCCGGCCCTTGGAAGCATCGGGCACCAGCGGACAAAAAGTGGTACTGAACGGCGGCTTGAATCTTTCGGTTCTTGACGGATGGTGGGCAGAGGCTTACGACGGGCTCAACGGTTTTGCCATCGGTACCGGCAGAACACACTCGAACATGGACGTGCATGACAGCCGCGACGGCGAAGACCTTTACCGCGCGTTGCATGATGAGGTGATTCCGCTGTTCTATCAACGCGACCGCGATGGGTTGCCGAGGGGATGGATCAAGCGGATGAAGCGCACCATACGGACTCTGGGTTGGCGCTTCAATGCCGATCGCATGGTGATGGATTACACGCTGAAGGGATATATTCCCGCAGCGGGCGGGACATCTAGCGAGATTCGGCTGTATTCGTGAGGGTGTTGGACCCCATGTCTCATCCGCTGCAGCGGACGCGAGATGGGGACTGGGTACCCGGTTTCAGTCGGCGAAGACTTCTTCCTGAACTTTGGCATGTGCGAGAATTTGCACGGGGTAGTAGGCGTTGCGGGTGTACTGCTTGACCATGCGGTTGGTGTTGAAATAGGAACCGTTGAAGGCCAGGGTGTTGCGCATCAGACGCGCCCACTTCCCGGGCGCTTGAAGGTAGAGCGGGACGACGGCGTTCTCGAGTTTCTCGTAGAGCGAATTAGCTTCCGCGGCGTCGTCTGCGCCGTCTTCAATGGCCCAGCCGGTGTACCCCTCGATGCAGCCTTCTATCCACCAACCGTCGAGGATCGACAAGCTGGGGACACCATTCAGGGCCGCCTTCATACCGCTGGTGCCTGAAGCCTCATAGGGCCGCTTGGGCGTGTTCACCCAGACATCCACGCCGGCGGTGAGCAGCGCGCCCAGGTCCCACGCGTAATTTTCGAGATAGACAATCTTCAATGTTGCATTGGAGAGCTTCGCGGCCTCTTCCACCACTTGCTGGATGAGTTTCTTGCCGGGCTCATCCTGAGGATGAGCCTTGCCGGCGTAGAGAATCTGCAGGCCCCCCGCCTCCGTGGCAATCTTGAGCAGCCGCTCGGGATCTGTGAAGAGCAGGTTGGCGCGCTTGTAGGTGGCCGCGCGGCGGGCAAAGCCGAGCGTGAGCACGTTCGGATTGAGCACCAGTCCGGTGCGCGTGGCTACCTCGGTGAGGAGCGCCTCTTTTGCCAGGGCGTGGGCTGTCTGAATTTTGGTCTCGGGAAGTTCGATAGCGTTGCGCATGAAGAGGTTGTCGCGGCGCCATGCGGGAATGTGCTCGTCGAGCATCTGCTGCATCGGCTCCGACATCCATGTGGGCGCATGCACTCCGTTGGTGATGGTGTCGATTTGAAACTCCGGAAACATCTCGCGCGAGACTTTGCCGTGTTGCATGGCGACCCCGTTGGCATAACGCGAGAAGCGGAGTGCCAGCAGCGTCATGTTCAAAAGCCCATCGCGAAAACAGCCCATTTTTTCAAGCCGTGCTGTGCGGTCACCGCCGAGGATGCGAATGGCCTGCTCAGTGGAGAAGCGGTCGTGGCCGGCGGGAACCGGCGTGTGGGTAGTAAAGACGCACTTGCGGCGAACCATATCGACATCGGCGTCGGTGGCTGCGCCGAGAGGTCCTCCGCCCATTTGCCTCTCGAGGAGTCCGAGCGTGAGAAGCGCGGCGTGGCCTTCGTTCATGTGATACACATTTATGCGATAGCCCAGCGCATGAGCCATGCGCGAACCGCCCATCCCAAGTACGATCTCCTGCTGCAGGCGGTAGTTGGTGTCGCCGCCGTAGAGATGATCGGTGAGGCCGCGGTCCCATCCCGAGTTGCCATCGAGATCCGTATCGAGGAGGTAGATCGGGACCACATGGCCCGAGCGGCCCTGCAAGTCAAAGCGCCAGGCGCGCAATGTTACGACGCGGTCTTCAACCGACACCGTTACGCGCGCTGGTTCTTCTGAGCAGAAAGACTCAGGATTCCAGGTCTGGATCTCTTCGCTCTGCATGCCGGCGCGATCAAGATGCTGCTGAAAATATCCCTTGCGATGGAGCAGCGTGAACGCGATCAGGGGAATGCCAAGGTCGGCTGCGGAGCGCAACGTATCGCCCGCCAAAACACCAAGGCCACCAGAATATGTGGGCATGGAGGGATGGATTGCGATCTCCATCGAAAAGTATGCGACATGGCCGGAACTAGGAAAGTTCTCGTAAGAAAATGGCTTTAATATTGCCGGTTGCATGAGGTTCGTTTCTCCGCGCCGCTTTCATATTTGGATGCAGCAATCTGGGAATAGAAATTACCCTGGAGGCCGACCGGGCCTCACTACTCGCCTGATCTCCCATCGGCACAATACCATCCGATTCTAGCAAGGAACGGCTTAGTGGACGCTAAAACTGCGGGAACCCCTATCCCACGAATGGGTTAGGAGTCCCACTTTCTTGAGAGTCGCCGCCCCCTCGGAAGGTACGCATAAACTGGTCCGCTCCGTTTCTGAGCGGTCATTAATTCATTTCAACTTGTGCGCGCCGTCGGAAGCATGGCAAATGTGAATCTCGGGCACGATCCCAGTCTGGGCAGCATAGCGGGCGCCTAGGCGCTCGGCAAATGTCGGTGCCTGGCTCTGCTCCACCAAGTTGATGGTGCAGCCGCCAAAGCCGCCGCCGGTCAGCCGCGCGCCAATCAAGCCCGGCAAATCCTGCGCGAGGGCCACCATGGCGTCCGCCTCGACACAACTGCCTTCGAAATCAACGCTGTAACTGTGGTGTGCTTCGGCCATCAGGCGTCCGAGTTCCTTCATGTCGCCGCGGAGTAGCGCTTCAGAGGCTGCAACAGTACGAAGGTCCTCGCTTATGACGTGGCGGGCACGCATGAGTGACTTGGGCGCCATCTCGTGGCCCCACTTGTCCAGATCCTCAAGCGTGGCATCGCGCAGAAATGGGACGTTCGGCCGGTGGCTGGCAATAACGGCGCAGGCGGCCTCCGACTCGCGGCGGCGGGTTGGATAATCGCCACCTGCGATTGAGTGCTTGACCATGGTATTTGCGATGACCAGCGCGACGTTGTCGGGAATCGGCGCCAAGCGGAAGCTGAGATCGCGGCAATCGAGCAACAGTGCGCGATTCTCCCTGCCGTTGACGGAGATGAACTGATCCATGATGCCGCAGTTGGCGCCGACGAACTCGTTCTCAACACGTTGGCAGAGTCGCGCAAGAACTGGTCCTGGGTAGCTCGCGCCGATGAGCGAGAGAACCGCCAGGGCGGTGACCACCTCGAGAGCGGCGGAGCTCGAAAGCCCGGATCCAAGCGGCACATCGCCCCATAATGAGAGGCTGAAGCCGGGAATCTTGTGGCCCTCGCCGGTGAGGACGGAGACAACACCCATCGGGTAGTCGCTCCAATGCTTGGCGGCGACAGGCTTTGCTGCTGTATCGAAAGACTTTTCTTCCTCGAAATTCTCGGAGTAGATCACGATCTTGCCGTCGCTGCGCGGAGAAATGGCGGCCAGCGTGGCAAAGTTGATAGCCACGGGCATGACAAAACCCTCGGCATAGTCGGTGTGCTCGCCGATCAGGTTCACGCGGCCGGGCGCCACAAAAATGGCAGGCTCCGCATGGAAGCGGGCAACGTGCATGGAACGAAGGACGACAGGATCGTGCATTTCAGTCAAGACCTTTCAATTGAATTCGTGAACCCGAAGCTTTGCAGCGCTGTTCAGGGATGCCGGAAGAGAAGAGCAGCAAGTGATCTCTCCAGAAATGAGAACGTTTTCTTTTCGATCCATTCGAGTCCGTTTTGGCCATCCGTTCTAATTTTTTATCGTATCCGCGCAGGCTGTTGAAAGTCTCTCCCAGATGCGGTCGAGCCAAGCCAGATGTTCCGGCTTCATGAGCACCGAGCGCAGGCAGGTAACCATCCCGGTCTCAGCAGGGTTCGCTTTCGCAGCGGCCAGCGTAAACCAGGATATCGGCAATTGTACAAGAGCCAGATGCAAGTCGCGTGTGGTGCACGCATCAAAAGCGTCCTGAGCCAGTTGCGAGCTTTGTTCTGCCGTCCCGGCGTTGAGCTTCCAGACCACGATGTCCAACGCGGGGGGGCCTGCTGCGAGCGGCTGAAAGCGCGCGTCCCCGTGCAATCTGCGCTCGAGTTCGAGGGCCGCATTCCGTCCTTGCTGAAGGCCATGCGCAAACTCGCCCCCATGCACGAGAGGAAGAATTTGCTGCGTGGCCCACAAGGCGACGGCCGCTGCTCCGGCGCGTGAGCACTCAAGGCTGATTTCGCCCAAGTGCAGCTGTTTCGAGGTGAAATAGGTGTAGGGGGAATCATGCTTATAGAAGCGGCCCACACCCGGGTCGCGGAAGAGCACGCAACCGCATCCGTAGGGCTGCAAGCCGTGCTTATGGGGATCGATCACGATGGAGTCGGACTGAGAGATTGCCGCGTAAGCCAGGCGGGTGGACTCGCCGAGAGCGTGGGAGATGAGCGTGAAGTATCCGCCGTAGGCTGCATCCACGTGGACTCTAAACCCGTATCGCTCCCGGAGGGCGAGGATTGCGTCCAGCGGATCCACGGCGCCAATGGCGGTGGTGCCAAGCGTGACAACCACAGTGCCCACATCGCCGTGTCGGAGCTCAGTTTCCAGCGCTTCCACGTCCATACGCCCGCGGTGGTCGGTGGGAATTCCGACGTATTCCAGCCTGAGGACGGCAGAGATGCGTCGATGTGTGTAATGGGCCTGTTCGGAGCCGACAATTCGCTTGCCGGGCGCCAGTTGGCCGGCTATCCACAATGCTTCAAGGTTGGCGAGGGTACCGCTTGAGGTGAGGTGGCCGAGATACTCAGTCCATCCGAACATGGCGGCGATTTGGTCAACGGCCTCGATCTCCATCTCCGAGCTGGCGCGGCCGCCGTCTCTGGCGTGGTTATTGGGATTGATTTTCATGGCCAGGGCGTAGGCCGCGCGCGCCAGCGGATGCGGCGGCTTGAGCATCTGTCCGGCATAGAGAGGATGAAAGTAGGGGTAGTTGTTTCCCAGCCTACGAGCCACAGTGGCCAGGACTTGCTCCATCTCTCCCAGGCCGAGCTCACCAGAAGCGACCGGTAACGCCGCAAACTCCGCTTCCAGCAGCTCTGTAGCGCGGGATAACAGACCGGGGACAGGATCGAGGGGCATAGCGACCTCTCACAGTATCACAGCGGGAGTGAGAGCGCAGTGCGAAGCGCAAGTCCCAGATTGATGATTAGGTTCCGGGATCGGGAATCCCATGGTAATGCGATGAAGAATAATTCATGCAGGGATTTTTGACATGAATGGTACACTGTTGTCAGCGTTAGAACCGAACCGGGCGTGAGCAGTAACTCGCCCAATCAAGCAAGAATCTGCCAGTGATCGCTCCGATTCATCCAGCGCAATTCAATCCAGGAAATACGAACAAGATGGAACAAGGTACTGTGAAGTGGTTCAATGACGCGAAAGGCTTCGGCTTTATTTCGCGCCAGAACGGCGAAGACGTGTTCGTGCACTACTCTGCAATCAACTCAAGTGGTTTCAAGAGCTTGCAGGAAGGTCAAGCCGTGCAGTTTAACGTTGTGAAGGGGCCCAAGGGATGGCAGGCCGCCGACGTGCAGCCGCTCTAAGCCCAAATTGCCGGATTCCGGCAGAATCTATTGAGCACAAATACGGGCTGGGATGACCCCAGCCCTTGTTTGTTATTTGCGCCTGGAAATCTCTATGCGCAATACCGGGGTCGGTTTGTGCCCCGCCCCTCCATCCCTCCATTCAGATCGCTGAGACTGTTCCACTTGCCCGCGGATCTGGGGTATGGCAGCTTCGCGCATACACCCAAAGATAGAAGACACTCATCCCCAGAAGGATCAATGGGATGGGAAAGACCTGCACGGCGATGCTGGCCTGCCTGGACAGTGCCGTTCCGGACAGGTGCAGATGGCTGATCGTCACAAGCAGAATTGCCCACGGTAAATCTCCGATCAACACCAACGCTGCGCCATTCAGAAACAAGGCCAGCCGTCCGGTCAGGCCACCCTCGGACCAAAGCATGGCGCACGCGGGAACCGTAAGCATCAAAAGCTTGGCGTCAAGTTGCCGATGATAAATGGGCAACATGGAAAGGGCGGCGATAGTGGCCAGGCCCAGCCAGAGTTTCTTGGGCGAGTGGCGTGAACGGATGGTTATGAATGCCCAAATCAGCAGGAGAGGCGTACACACAAGATAGCTCGCGAGGTTGTAGAACCGCGGGTTGTCCCAGAAGGCACTGAAGATCGTCTGCAGGCTTATCAACATATCCAGCCCATGCCCTCCAATTGAAGCAGGGCCGGGGTCGTTGATGCCGCCGTGCGCAGAATAAGCCTGCAAATTGAAGCGCATCTCCTCCAACCAGTGAGGAGCTGCTTTCGAGATCCAAAGCAGCGCTGGCAGACTCACTGCTGCTGTAACCAAGAGCGTCTGCAATGCTCGTTTGCGGTAGAGTCCGCCTGCCAACAGGAAGAAGAGCCAAACCAAGCCAGTATCGTGCGGCTTGATGGCCAGACTGATCGCGAGGCACACGATGCCCAGCCAGACAAACCGCTCGCGAAAAAAGCACCAGACGGCAACTACGCAAAGGCTAATGACAAGTCCGGCGACGTTGCCGCAGACAATCAGCAGTTCACTGTTAGCGAGAAAGAAGCAAAGCAAGGCGCCGGTGAGGGTGGGTGCGTAACCTTCGGCGAGATTCCAAATCAGAATCGATGCAAAGAGAAAGCTTCCGACGTTGATCGCGGTCCACAGAAAGTGAGCAGGCCCCCACGGCAGCAGTGCCAATGGAACCGTGAATGGAAACGCGGTCGGCGGATAGGGGTTCTGCGTAGCAATCTGGCGGTTTTGTTCCGTGTCCTGCCGGCCATCTCCATTTTCGGCGCTATAGACGCGCATCACTTCGTTTCGATTGTATGGGTCGCCATGCTCGATGAGGCATCGTGCGGGGTAGTAAAGCGCCTTGAAATCTGCAAGTGAATTAGGTTGAGCATTCTCAAGAGCGAACCCTAGTGCGAGAAACACCAGACATCCAAGCACCAGCAGATACAAGCCATCGAGCCGCTCTCTCGTCATGCCGTGCCTCTCACTGTTTTCAAACCGGTAATGAACCTCAAGGTGCGTCAGAGAGCCTGTGCGTCATAACGCGCGCCTTTGCTTTGCCGCTCGAACGCCGAACAGCCGAATATACAGTTTCACTATAATGGCTGACCTAGCCAAAGGAGGTTCGCCGTCTGGCTGGTCATCGGTTAGTCAATACGCCATAGATGGGTTGCGGTGGAAAGACTCGAGGAAGTCACTTAAAACATCTGGACCCGAAACGATTCAACCTCGGTTCAAATGCCAGAATTCGATATTGAAAATCACTGCGAGGTCAGCCAGGCCAGGTAGGGCAACATCATCCACACTGCGGACCGCGTTACCTCGCGAAAGACGACTGTCCTGAGTGCCACCACTGCCCAGAGCAGAAATGGCGTCCAGTACATTCAGGCCGTCCCTTCATCTGAAAGGAAATGAAATCAGCGCAGACTGCGATGAAGCCTACGATTGCGTTTCGTCGGCCTCGCTCCTCGTTTGGCCCAGACTCCCGGATGGAGCAGATGAGAGCTGGATGCAACAGAGCGTCTATCTGAGTGAGCCGACGCCGGCGGCACTCCATTCCGGAATTGGAAAGCTGTCATGAGGATGCGCCTCCGGCTCAGCTCGATTCCGGTGGTGGTTGCGGAGGACTTGCTGAACCTCATGCAAGGCAGCGATGCGTTCCGCGCGCGATTGCCGATCCCAGAACATGACAAAACCCTGTCCGCACACGCAGCAGTGAGTCTCGGCGTTCCCATTTGTCTTTTTGCAAAGCACTTGCATTTTGACCTCAATAGTGCCGGGACAATCCCATGCACGAAGGTGACAATATTTCGGATTTCCTATGGGTGACATTCCACCATGGCGGCAGGTTTGGTGGTCTTTCGGGGCAGAATTGACTCCCATTTTGGGGGAGGGCCGGCGCGCTGGGTCCACCAAGTGCGTGAAACGCGCGTAAACTCAAGGGCGCCGGGGATGCGCGCAGACCAGCGCGAGTGGAGCAGCACAAGTCAAATTGCCGAGGAATACAGAAAGTCCCAGAGAGTTAGCCAATACCCGTCTTCGAAATAAGCAATGGAGCGGGCGGTCGCCGCGGGCGGAATCATGGCCATGTAGGCCTTAGTAGCGGCATCTGCGTTGAATTGCGCCGAGATCTAGGCCGCAGCGGGCACCTGCGTGATATTCACAGTAGGCCGGATGGAGGGCAGTGCTGCCGCTGAATCAAGGCCGAAGGCGGCAAGTATTACAAGTGCGAAGACTGGGAGCGCGAAGCTCCGCAAATGTGAGTGCATTGTTTGACCTCTTCCCAAAACAGGATTCTCCATGATTCGGAGGGGGATAGCGCAGGGGGTGAGAGCGTTAGAGACAGTGACTTCCCGAAAGAGGTTATGCGGCCCGGCTCCGATTAGTTCCTCCCCTTTCGACGGTATATCCTGAAGAGTTGCCGCGACTAACGATAAACCGGGCGGCCGGAAAACCTCAGGACCCAGACAAAATCATGAGCACGCAGATAATTGCAGTACACCTGCCCGATGGGGCCATTCGCGAAGTGCCTTCGGGCACGACACCTCTTGAAATTGCCAATTCGATCTCGCCGAAGCTGGCAGCGGCCTCCGTGGTCGCGCGGCTGATTCCGCTTGGCGGCGCGGCAGTAAAGTCCGCTTCGGGCGAAGAGCCGTCGGAAGCCGCCATGTATGCCGCCGAGGACGCGGCTGCACCACGGCTGGTCGACCTGTCGACGCCGCTGACTGCCGATACGCGGCTGGAGCTGGTCACCGAGAAGGATCCCGAGGCGCTCAAGGTTGTTCGCCACTCCGCCGCGCACGTGCTGGCCACTGCAGTGCTCGAACTGTTTCCTGAAACCAAGCTTGGCCACGGCCCCGCGACGGACTCCGGCTTCTTCTACGACTTCTATCGCGAAAAGCCTTTCACGCCGGAAGACCTAGTGCTGATTGAAAAGAAGATGGCCGGCGTGGTGGCGCGGGATGAGCCGTTCGTGCATGAATTTGCTCCAAGAGAGAAAAGCCTTGAAGACTTTCAACGCGACGGCGACTTCATGAAGACGCACTTCGTGACCAAGTTTACCGAGCCTGGATCCGAAGTCAGCTTCTATCGCAACGGGAACTTCGTTGACTTTTGCCGCGGGCCGCATGTCCCTTCGACGGGTCGCGTGAAGGCGTTCAAGGTTGGCCCGCTCGCCGGCGCATACTGGCTTGGCGATGAGAAGAATCCCCAGTTGCAGCGCATCTACGGTACGGCTTTCTTTTCGCAGAAGGACCTCGACGCCCACTTTGCGCGGCTTGAGGAAGCAGCCAAGCGCGATCATCGCCTGCTCGGCAAGCAACTGGACCTGTTCAGCATTCAGGAACTGGCCGGCGCCGGACTGATCTTCTGGCATCCCAAGGGCGCCATGATTCGAAAGATCATGGAAGACTGGATGCGCGATGAGTGCCTGCGGCGCGGCTATCAGCTTGTCTACACGCCGCACGTTGCGCGCGTTAATCTGTGGCAGACCTCGGGACACGAGGGCTTTTACGCGGGCAACATGTTTACACCCATGGAATTGGACGATGCGATGTATCGCATGAAGCCCATGAACTGTCCGTTCCACATTCTGATCTACAAGAACTCGCCGAAGAGCTATCGGGACTTGCCGGTGCGCTATGCCGAGTTAGGGAATGTATACCGCTATGAGCGCTCTGGAACCATGCACGGGCTGCTGCGGGTGCGCGGTTTTACCCAGGACGATGCGCACATCTTCTGCACACCCAGCCAGATCGAGAGCGAGGTGGCTGCCTGCATCGACTTTGCCGAGGCGGTGCTGCATACCTTCGGCTTCAAGGAGTTCAAGGTCGAGCTGTCAACCTGGGATCCAAACGACAGGGCGCACTACGCGGGGTCGAATGAGAACTGGGATCTTGCCATCAGGTCGCTAGACAATGTTCTGAAGGAGAAAGGCATTCCGTACAAGACGATCCCCGGCGAAGCGGCGTTTTATGGGCCAAAGATCGATGTGAAGCTTGTCGACGTGCTGGACAGGCTCTGGCAGCTCTCGACGGTGCAATTCGACTTTAATCTACCGGCACGCTTTGAGCTTGAGTATGTGGGCGAGGATGGTGGCCGGCATCAGCCCGTCATGGTTCACCGCGCGTTATTCGGCTCCGTCGAGCGGTTCTTCGGCGTCCTGATCGAGCACTACGCGGGGGCGTTTCCCTTGTGGCTGGCCCCAGTGCAGCTGGGGCTGGTGCCGATCAGCGAGAAGCACAAGATCTACTCCGAGAAGGTGGAGAATGCGCTGAAAGACGCCGGCCTCCGCGTGGAAGTGGACGACCGCAACGAGAAGATGAACGCCAAGATCCGCGACTTTGCCAACCAGAAGACGCCTTACATTCTTGTCCTCGGCGACAAGGAAGAGGCGGCTGGTACGGTCAGCGTCCGTACGCGCGGCAAAGGCGACCAGGGGTCGATGCCGCTCGCGGATTTCATTGCAAAAGCGCAGGCGCTGGTGGCGGGGAAGTCGACAGAACTATAAGTCGACCGCAAGCTTAAGTTTCTGCCTTGAATGCTGGGACGACGGCCGGGCACGACCTTGTGCTCATTTTTTGAACTTGAAACCCTTGTTGCCCTCGTCACAGCCCAAAGCTTAGAACCCTGCTATCTTTTCGCGCGTGGGGTGTCCCCTTCTATGCGCTGCACCAAAGATACGCCAACGCAACCGCCGTTTATCGTCATTACAGGCTCTGCGTTCCTCATTCTCGCAATCGAATTCTGCGCGGCTTCTTTTCTGGTCGCGCAAGACCAGTCTCATCAAGTTCATACTGTAGTTCCCATTTCGGACCAGTCCCAGCCACCAGCCGCGCCAGCCACTTTGGCACCAGTTCCGAAACCCCCAGATTTCTCAAAAGAAGCCTTGGTCTTCGACGAGCTCTATACACGCGTACGGGAAGACGCAGATGGTATGGGCACACGCGAGACTACGGCGCGCGTTCGCATCCTTGCCGACGCCGGCGTGAAGCAGATGGCTGTCCTCACCTTTACTTACACTGCCTCAAACCAGCAAGTGGATATCGCCTATGTGCGCGTCGTCAAACCGGACAGATCTGTCGTGGTCACTCCCGCGTACAACATCCAGGACCTTCCAGCCGATGTAACGCGCGAAGCTCCCATGTACTCCGACATTCACCAGAAGCATGTCGCAGTGAAAGGCCTGGGAGTAGGCGACACGCTGGAATATCAAATGACGCTTCGCACGTTGAAACCCGATGTACCCGGCCATTTCTGGCTGGAATACACGTTCGAGAAAGACCAGATTGTCCTAGACGAGCAACTGGATCTCGATGTGCCGGCGGACAAAACGGTGACTGTAGCCAGCTCCGATATTCAGCCGACTGTGACCATATTGACGCGGCGCAAGCTCTACCACTGGACCAGCTCCAATTCAGCGCGGCCAGATCCCGATTCGCCACCCAAATCAACGAAACACTGGAAGCCTTCAGTGCAAGTGACAACCTTCATGAGTTGGCAGCAGGTGGGTGCGTGGTACGCATCTTTGCAAAAGGAGCCCCTTGAAGTGACGCCGTCCATCCAGGCGCGCGCGACCTCTTTGACGAAGGGACTTACGTCGGATGAAGACAAGGTCCGCGCACTCTTCAACGATGTTGCGTTGCACATTCACTATGTCGGCCTGGACTTCGGCATTGGTCGCTACCAACCGCACGCGGCCGACGACGTTCTCTCCAACGAGTACGGCGATTGCAAAGACAAGCACACACTGCTGGCCACGCTACTGAAAGCCGTCGGCATCGAAGCTTGGCCAGTGCTCATTTCCAGCAGCCGCCCACTCGACCCCGACACGCCCTCGCCGGCACAATTCGATCACGTGATTACGCTGGTCCCGCTCGCAGGCAAACTGCTTTGGATGGATTCCACCGCGGAAATTGCGCCCCTTGGCGTCCTCTTTGCCAACCTGCGCGACAAACAGGCACTCGCGATCCCCGCGGACAAGCCGGCGTATCTTGGACGCACACCAGCCGACCTGCCGTTTGCCCAGACCACGAACTTTCAAGTGGAGGGAAAGCTCAGCGAAGAGGGCGTCTTTACTGGCCATATCGTTCAGAGCTTTCACGGCGATGGGGAACTGATCATGCGCGCCGCCTTTCGCAGCGTGCCGCAGTCGCAATGGAAGGACTTTCTGCAAGGGGTTTCGAACGCGACTGGATTTTCCGGTGAGGTCAGCAACCCCGATGTATCGGCGATCGAGCAGACCGGCCAGCCCGTTCGCTACGCCTACGACTATACGCGCGAGAAATTTGGCGAGTGGGACGACCACCGCATCTCGCCGCCCATGCCGCCGGTCGGTTGGGAACTGGCGCCGGGCGTCAAGCAGAAGAAACCTGCCGACGATGTGGAAATTGGATCCCCCGGCGAATTGGTTTACTCCACCAGCGTGCAACTGCCTTCCGGCTGGATACTGTTTCCGCCCGCCGGGACAGATTTGAAGGAAGATTGGGCCGAGTATCACTCGATCTACACATTTTCTGAAGGAAAGTTCACTGCGGAGCGGCGCCTGGTAGTGAAAACGGATAAGGTGCCCCTCGACCAATGGGACAAGTATCTGGCCTTTCGCCGAGGCGTATACGATGACGAAGTCCGCATGATGCCTCTTCAGAATCCCGCTGGCGGGTGGTCGGCCGCATCTGACCTCGCGAGTTCGCATACTTTTGCATCGGCCCGCGAGCTCATCAACCCCTTGTTGCCCTTGCATGATCTGCCGTCGATTTTTGAGACGGATCCTCTGCCCGGCCCGGAGGTTCTGGCTAAGGAGACTGATCTCTCCATCAAGGCCGTTGAGACGATCGAGACCAAATCTCAGAGTTTTCCTGCCAGCGATCCACATTCTCTTTTGAGTGCGGCGCCGCTGGCCTATGCGTGGTGTCTCCGCGGTTGGACGGCTCTTGCAAATCACGATATGCCGACAGCAGAGAAATACCTGAGGGCTTCCTGGCGCCTGAGTCACGATCGGATTGCCGGGTATCTGCTGGCAAGGTTCCTTGCGGCAAAGAACAGCAAGACAGAGGCGGCACATCAGTTCGAGCTTGCGCATGTGACCACATCGGGGATGGCCTTCGGCGGCTTGTTCGCAGAAAGCTTCGACGTCGACAAATACATTGCAGAAGACTATCGCAAGTTGACGGGCAAGGAGCTGAGCGCTGCTTCGCTGAATCATGGCGCATACGACGGAAGCCTGGATAAAGAACTCGACGCGGACCTTGAAATCCACCAATTTGTTCACACCACCAAACTTACCGGCTCGGCTCTTTATGCGATTGGATTTGAAGCGGGCAAGCCGCAGACGGTGGATTTTCTCGAGGGCGACAGAGGCTTCGAGACACTGACGGCCGCGCTCAGAGCGCATGTATTTCCATCGCAGCTTCCCACTGGTTCGAAGGCTCGCCTACTTCGTGAGGTCCGCCTGATCTGCTCACCATGGGCTGGCTGCGATGCCTATTTCCTGCTGCCCAGCTCCATCCAACTGCCTTCCAAGACTGTGGTCAGGGTCACAAATTTGCCTGGGGGGCACGTCGAACAAAAGACAGTACCGATAGAGATTCACCCATGACAGAACGGGCCATCCCTAGAGATGGCCCGCGCCCTAATCGTTGAAGCCCGAGTCAGGCGTTGATCGCCATCCCCTCAACCGCGCCGTACGCGTCGAGCATGGACTCGGCGAGCGTGGGGTGTGCGTGGATGGTGAACATCATGTCCTCCACGGTTCCTTCGAGCTCCAGCACCGTAACTGCTTCCGCGACGATCTCTGTGGCTTGCGGGCCGATGATGTGGACGCCGAGAATCTCGCCGTACTTTGCATCGGAGACGATCTTTACAAAGCCGTCGTGGCTGCCGACGATCGTGGCCTTTGAGTTGCCCGCGAACGGAAACTTACCCACCTTCACCTCATAGCCTTTTTCCTTGGCCTGCGTCTCCGTCAGTCCCACTGAGCCAATCTGCGGGTCGGTATAGGTGCAGCTTGGAATGCGGTCGCGGCGCAGGGGGCGAAAAGGGCGGCCGGCAATCTTCGCCACGGCGACCATGCCGCTCATGGAACCCACATGGGCCAGTTGCGGAAGCCCGAACACAATGTCGCCGATGGCATAGACGCCTGGCTCGGCGGTCTCTTGCGCCTCGTTTACCTTCACCAGCCCGCGCTCTAGCACGACCTTCGTTTTTTCAAGTCCGATGTTTTCTGTCCGGCCTGCGCGGCCTACGGCGACCAACACCTTCTCGGCTTCCTTGACTTGCGGTTTGCCGTTGGCATCGGTGTAACTTACCTTGACGCCGTCATTTGTCTTCTCGACCTTTTCAACTTTGGCGCCGGTGTTTACATCGATGCCGCGCTTCTTGAAGAGACGGTTCAGCTCCTTTGAAATCTCCTCGTCCTCTACGGGAACCACGCGGGGGAGAAACTCGAGGATCGTGACCTCGGTGCCGAAACTCCGGAATATCGAACTGAACTCAACGCCGACCGCGCCCGCGCCGATCACAATGAGCGACTTAGGCACGCTTTCTATCGCGAGGATTTCGATATTAGTCAGAATGGTACTGTCGGGCTTGAGACCGGGAAGCATCTTGGCCGACGAACCGGAGGCAAGAATCACGTTCTTCGCCTTAGTCTGGCTGGCTTCGCCGGTTGCCGCGACAACGTCGACCGTATGCACACCCGCCGTCGCCGGACCCGTCAACCGGCCGGTTCCAGCGATGACGGCGATCTTGTGCTTCTTCATCAGGAATTCCAGGCCCTTGACGTGTTTGGTGATAATGGAGTTCTTGCGATTCAGCACCGCAGACCAGTCCAGCGTAGGCGTGCCGATGCTGGCGATCCCAAACTCGGCCGCGTTTTTCAAGTGGTCCCAGAGCTCGGCGTTGAACAGCAGGGCCTTGGTGGGGATGCAGCCTACATGCAGACAAGTGCCGCCGAGCTTTGGAGCGTTGTCGATGAGTGCCACCTTCAGTCCATACTCCGCGCCACGAATCGCCGCCGTATAGCCGGCCGGACCGCCACCAATAATCGCTACGTCGTAAATCGTCTCTGTCTCTGCCAAGAGAAGCTCCGTCCCGGTGTGCAGTTCAACCTTCGCGCGCACCGTATTGCAGCATCCAGTTTAATGGATGGTTATTGGAAACCAATGTCTTCAGCAATCGAAGCCATCCTGGAGTGCAAGAGCTTACAGGCTTTGTTGCACCAAGTCGGCAGCCGCGTGCTGTGTCACCGCGTCGTCGCCAAAGCCGGTCAGCCAGTGCACATCCGGCTCGCGACGGAACCATGTCAGCTGCCGCTTGGCGTAGTTGCGGTGACCTTGTTGCGCAGCTTTCACTGCTTCTTCCATGCTTGAGACTCCGGAAAGAACGGTCATTGCCTGACGATAGCCGAGAGAGTCAAGTGCCTTCACCGGACCATAGCGATCCAGAAGGCCGCGCGTTTCATCCACGAGGCTCGCAGCAAACATGGCGGCGGCGCGGCGGTTGAGGCGGTCGTAAAGTTGCTGCCGCGGCGGATTCAGCCCGAGGCGCAGCAGCCGGAAGCCGATGAGCGGATCGCGGGCCATCACCTCCGATAGCGGCTTGCGGGCTGCCAGGCAGATCTCGATGGCGCGGATCAGCTTGGGCACGTCGTTGGCATGAATTCGCGCAGCCGAGACCGGATCGAGCCTGTTGAGGAGGCGATGCAGCCAGCCTTTCCCGCGTTTCGATTGTGATTCGCTGAGGCGCGCCCGCAGATCGTCCCGGCGCGAAGGCCCAGCGAATAGCCCCTCGGTAAGCGCGCGCAGGTAGAGCCCAGTTCCGCCTGTGACGATAGGCAACCGTCCCCGCCCGGCAATCTCGCACATGGCAGCACGGGCTTGCCGGCTGTATTCACCCGCGGCGAATGGCTGGTTCGGTACGGCCACATCGATCAAGTGATGGGGCAGCTTTGCCCGCTCTTCCAGGGAAGGCTTGGCCGTGCCCACATCCATACCGCGATACACAGCTACCGAGTCACAACTAACGATCTCGCCACCAAACTGTTCACCCAATGCCAGCGAAAGCGCCGTCTTGCCAGAGCCTGTCGGCCCGAGCACAAGAACTGCCAGTGGCTCTCCCGCGGCGAAGGCGCCTCCCGGCGTCCGCACAGGACTCCACGATGAACTCATGGACGCCACCAGCCGGATGAGAAGATCCATTTGGGATTGGTATGGAAGAGCCACCAGACGCAAATGGCCACGGCCACCAGCAACACGCCGAACACCTGGTTGCGCCGGTAGATCCGCGTTTGTTCGGCCCGCCGCGCATTTTCGGCGACTTGCTCGTAATGGGGCTTGATACGTGTTTCAACCAATGCGTATCTCTCTCGATCGACTGTCGGCCGTGCGGGCCGGCGCGCCACGCCTCAGTATAGGGGAAGGACAAGTATGGCGATTCCCAATTGCCGGTTTGACTTCCCGTGCCCGCATTGCCGACCATAGCCTTTTGGGCATTTGCTTGGCCCTTATGGAAGGTGCTCTCATGAAAGTCCTGATCCTTGGTTCCGGGGGCCGCGAGCACGCGCTGGCCTGGGCGGTTACACGCAGCAATCGGGTTACGGAGGTCGTCTGCGCGCCTGGCAACGGCGGCATTGCACAGGTCGCACGCTGCGTTCCAGTGAACCTGAAGGACGTTGACGCCATGACGCGCCTTGCCGAAGCTGAGCAGCCTGGACTCACGATCGTTGGACCGGAGCTGCCGCTCTCGCTGGGTATTGTAGATGCGCTCCAGAAGCGCGGCCTGCGTGTCTTTGGCCCAACCCGCGCAGCGGCCATGCTTGAGAGCAGCAAGGGATTTGCCAAGCAATTCATGCAGCGCCACAACATTCCCACTGGGAACTTCGCGGTCTGCTCAAACGCTGCCGAGGCAGAGAAAGCGATCGATTATTTTCACGCTCCGATCGTGGTCAAGGCGGACGGCTTGTTCGCGGGTAAGGGCGTCATCATCTGCGCATCGAGGCACACCGCCATCGAGGCTGCGCAGGGATTGTTTGCGGGAACGCTGCTGGGCGAGGTGGCGCAACAGGTGGTGCTAGAGGAATTCCTCGTGGGTGACGAGGTCAGCTTCCTGTGTCTCAGCGATGGCACGCACGTGAGGCCGCTGGTTCCCGCACAGGATCACAAGCGCGTGGGCGAGGGCGACACAGGCCCTAACACGGGCGGCATGGGGGTCTACTCGACGGATCAACTGCTGGCCCCGGCCATGACCGAGTGGATTCTGCACCACATCGCCGAGCCTACGATTCGCGGCATGGCCGAGGAGAGAACGCCCTTCGCTGGCGTTCTGTATTGCGGGCTGATGATGACCGCACGCGGTCCGCAGGTGCTTGAATTCAATGCCCGCTTCGGCGATCCCGAGACACAAGCGCTCCTGGTCCGATTGGAGAGCGACCTGATGGATGCTCTTGATGCCTGCGTCGAAGGGTGCCTCGATCAAACCGAGATGCGCTGGAGTCCCGGCGCCTCAGCTTGCGTGGTGGCCAGCTCCGCGGGCTATCCGGGAAGCTACAAGACCGGCCACCCTATCAGTGGACTTGTAAGTGCCGGACAGATTCCTGGCGTGCAGGTGTTCCACTCGGGCACGGCGCAAGCGGGAGGGCAGTTGCTGACCGCTGGAGGCCGCGTACTGGGCGTGACGGCGGCTGGCGACTCTCTCAAAGAGGCTCTGGCCCGCGCCTACGAGGCAATGGCGGAGATTCGATTTGAGGGAATGTACTACCGGCGCGACATTGGCCATCGCGCACTGAAATCTTAAATCTGAGGTTCGGATTCCCTCATCCAATCCTTCAGTACCTGAGGAGAAGCCATGAGCGTTGGAATCACACTGCAGGAGCTGTTGACCTGGAACGGGGAGTCATCAAGTTTCTGGAATACGCATCTAGAAGCGAATCCGCACCTGCTCGCATTGGCCTGCGACATTGGCGGAACCACGAATGTGCAGGAGTTCGTTCGCCACATCTGGGGCGTCGAATTACGCTGGAACCAGCGACTCGCAGGCCTACCCGTGACGCCGCGGGAGGATTTCCCCGCCGGGCCGTTGGATGCGTTGTTTGAACTGCATACGAGGGCCGATGCAATTTTTCGCGACCTGCTGGCCGCGCCGGACGAAAGCTGGGAGCAGTCGTACGTTCTCGAAATGGGTTCGTTGCCAGCTGAGGCTCGAAGCATGTCGCGGCGCAAGATAGCGGTGCATGCGCTCTTCCATAGCCAGCGTCATTGGGCTCAACTGGCCACACTCGTGCGTTCAGCAGGGTTCCCCTCTGGGTTCAAAGGCGATCTGCTCTTCAGCCGGGCGCTGCGTTGAAGCTTGGTCGCTGGCCTAGTCGCCGGGCTCCGGTACCGGGACGAGCTTTCCCTGTTTCTGGAAACAGGAGCGGCATAGCACCGGCCTGCCCTGGGTGGGCTTGAAGGGAACCGTGGTTTCCGCGCCACACTCCGAGCACGTGGTTCGAGTTTCAGGACGAACCCTTTGACTACCTCGAACACGCTTTGCCTTGCACTGCTTGCAGCGCTTAGGGTCGTTCTTGAACTGTTTGTCGTGGAAGAAGACCTGCTCGCCTGCCGTGAAAACAAACTCGGCGCCGCAGTCGATACACTTCAATACCCGATCGATGAATTCCATGGCCGGCTTCCCTGAAGCAGGGACGCGCACCGAAATCGGCCAGAACATACTGACTTGCCGGTCCCGGTTCCCTGTTTCCGTTCGTGTTGCACAGCTAGGGCCCGGGCCGCATCGAATAAAGCGGCAAACATAAACCTCACCCGGTAAATTGGGTAAAGTGAAAAACACTAGCACGATCAGCGAGTCGCGATCGAGGATTCCGAATCATGGAGTTGCAGCAGCCGCCCCGAGCCTTGCTGGTCTGTCGGTAACTTCCGCTCGTCTAGCGGAAATTATCGGGGCGGCTATTGCCACAACCGTTCAAAAAAACTAGTCCTGCTCTTTACGAGCCTTCTTGCGATTCCGCTTGCGCGCCAAGGCTGCCTTGACGCGACGCTTCTCACCAGGCTTCAAGTAGTAGGAGTGACGCTTCACCTCTTTGATGATGTCCTCCTGCTGTACCTTTCGCTTGAACCGGCGCAGCGCATTTTCGAGCGGCTCGCCTTCTTGAATGCGAACCTCTGCCAAAAAATCCCACCTCCAACCATGCCAATGGGCTTCTCTATGATACTCGAAAGAGGGAATTTAAGATACAGCGGCGACTGATGGATTCGCTGATTTCCAGCGATTCAGTTTCGCATGGTGGCGAAAGCATGGGGAATTGGGCGCAGTGTGCGTCTTTCGGGTCGGCTTGCCCGCTTTTTGTCGGTTTCCTGGACCTCAAATTGCACCTCTCTGACTCACCAACCGGGACTTCTCTTCTACACTCTAAAGGGGATCTCCTGAGAGGCGATCCCGGGGCGTCCAGGAGGCTGAATTACCGTGATCCGCAGCTACCAGGGCCACCGGCCCGAGTTTCCCCCCAGTTGCTACGTCGATGTCTCCGCCCAGCTTATTGGTGACGTGATTCTGGGCGAGAAGTCGTCCGTCTGGATGAACGCCGTCTTGCGCGGCGACGTAAATTCCATCCGCGTGGGCGCCTGTTCAAACGTGCAGGACTGCGCCGTACTCCATGGCCAGCGTAATCTCTACCCTGTCACTGTCGGCGACTGGGTCACCATCGGGCACAACGCAACGGTCCACGGCTGCACTGTTGAAGACATGGTCGTCATCGGCATGGGAGCTACGGTGCTGAACAACGCTCGGATCGGCGAGGGTTCCATCATTGCTGCCGGCTCGGTAGTCCCCGAGCACACGGTTGTCCCACCCCGCACCTTATGGGCCGGTGTCCCCGCCAAGCTTCGCCGAGCACTCACAGACAAGGACCGTGACCTGATTCGCGAATACGCCAAGAACTACCTCGACTACGTGGAGATCTACCTGGCTGAAGGCATCGGTGAGCAAATCGAAGAACGGGTCGCCAAATGAACGCTCTTCTCGGCCCGACCGTTCGCACCTAACCAAAAATGAAGTTCGGGACCGAATATGAATTGCTGTTCATTCAGATCCGTCGCTTGCATATGTGTTGCATCATGGAGTCTAGTGAGAAATCCGCAAAAGATATCGCTCTTTCGTTTAAGGTCCATCGCTCTTGCGTCTCTTCTGGCGGTAGCTCGCTGCATCGCGCGCGGTCAATCGGACTTGCCCAACGCTCCCAAGCCCCAGCCCGATGTCGCCATCCGCGATATTCCGCGCTACATCCTCCAGGATCAGAAAGCCATCTGGACGAGTCCGGCCCATGTGAAGCTAGGCGACCTCGAGTGGCTTGTCCCGCTGGCCGCCGGCACCGGTCTCGCGATCGCCACCGACCAAAGCGCGATGAACCACGTGGTCTCAAAGAATCCTAGCTTCAACTCGAAAAGCATCTCAGTATCGAACGCCATGATCGGTGGCTTTATCGCCTCGCCCGTCGTGTTTTACGGCGTCGGGCACGTCTGGAAGAGCCCTCAGGCACGCGAAGCCGGCATCCTGAGCGGAGAGGCCATGGTCGACAGCGTGGTTGTGGAACAGGGGATGAAGCTGATCTTCTGGCGGGAACGGCCGGACATGAATAACGCGAGTGGACATTTCTTCAAGTCGGATGCCGGCGTCGACTCGTCGTTTCCCTCATCCCACAGTGTAGTGGCCTGGTCGGCAGCTGCGGTTCTTGCCGGCGAATACCCATCCCGCCTGACTCAACTGCTCGTCTACTCCGCAGCCGCCGGCGTAAGCCTGACCCGGGTGATGGGTCAACAGCATTTTCCATCGGACGTGCTGGTTGGCAGCGCTGCCGGATGGCTTGTGGGCCGATACGTCTTCCGCAAACATCACAAGGAATTTCCCAACAAGGAAGACTACTGAAGTGAACGCCCGAGGATAAGTACCTTGGGCGTTCCACGATTTCCTGTCTTTTTCATACTGGCAGCGGATTTCGTCCCGAGAAGGTCTTTCTCTGGTGCCAATAGGGGTAGGCGGCGGTTTGTTCGCTAACCTTATCGAGACCGGTCACCTGTTCTTGAGTCAGATTCCAGCCTGCCGCGCCCAGATTCTGCCTTAGTTGCTCTTCGTTGCGTGCGCCGATGATTGCTGACGAGACAGTCGGCCTCTGCAACAGCCAGTTGAGCGCAACCTGAGACACGGTCTTGCCGATCTCCGCTCCTACCTTTTCCAGCGTGTCGATCACCGTGTAAAGATACTCATCCGCCATTTGCGGCCCCATGTCGGCGGTCTTGGGTAGCCGGCTTACTTTGGGCATGGGCTTGCCACGGCGAATCTTCCCCGTCAGCCTTCCCCATCCCAGCGGACTCCACACCAGCGCACCGACCTTTTGGTCGAGGCCGAGCGGCATCAGCTCCCACTCGTAGTCGCGGCCGATAAGGGAGTAGTACACCTGGTGCGCGACAAACCGTGTCCACCCGTAGCGATCGGCTACGGCGAGCGACTTCATCAGGTGCCATCCAGAGAAATTCGAACACGCAATGTAGCGAATCTTGCCCTCGCGCACAAACTCGTTCAGCGTGTCCTGCACCTCTTCGACTGGGGTGAGAGCGTCGAAGCCGTGCAGGTGGTAGATGTCGATGTAGTCCGTGCCCAGACGGCGCAGGCTGCCCTCGACTGCGTTGCGAAGATGGTACCGCGACGACCCTTCGTCATTCGGGCCGTTGCCGGTGGGGAATCCGGACTTTGTGGAGATGAGTACCTTGTCGCGCCTGCCCTCAAGGGCCTTGCCGAGTACCTCTTCCGATCGCCCGTTGGAGTATCCGTCGGCAGTATCGAACAGGTTGACGCCTGCATCGAGACAAATGTCGATCAGGCGGCGCGCCTCGTCTACTTCTGTGGCGCCCCATGCGCTAAAAAAATCCCCCTTACCGCCGAACGTCGCGGTACCAAAACTCAGAGCAGAAACTTTGAGGCCGGAGCCTCCCAGGAGACGGTATTCCATGGCTGTTTGGATGCAGCAGGGTTGACGGGGATGCTGAAGCATTTTTCCGTTGAGCCGCCGAATGAACGCGTGCTACACTTCCCGCACCCTGGTACCCCATTCGGTGACTTCCCTTTTCCCAATCCCAGGACCGGAGACTGTTTCTTTGTTCTGAATGCCCAGCTGCCGGCTCGTCAAGGCAGAAGGCCCGTTAAGGAGAGTCAGCCATGGCTTTTCATCCTACCTTGATCGACAGAGGGCACGTTGGGACAACCTCTGGCACACGTGGGAAATCCGGCGCGATGACCCCGCTCCGGACGTTCGTGAACCGGTATTTCTACTTCGCCATGTCGCTGCTGATCGCCGCGATTGTGGTGTCGGGCTTCAGCCGCACCATCAACGACAACCTCCTGCATGCTTCCATTCCTCGGCCACTAATTCTCTGGTTCCATGCCGCGGCTTTCTCCGGATGGGTAGCCTTTTTCTTCTTCCAGTCCGCGCTGGTGCGTACCCGCAATGTGAAGTGGCACCGCTTCTTCGGCTGGTTTGGCGCCGCACTGGGTACAGTAATGGTGCCCCTGGGCATCACCACATCGATCATCATGGGCCGCTTTGATACCTATCAGGAACATCTGCCCGGCGCAGACGCATTTCTGATCGTCCCGTTCTATGACATGGTTGCCTTTGCCGCGCTCTTTTCACTCGCCGTCTTGTGGCGCAAGAAGCCCGAGTGGCATCGCAGGCTCCTTTTCATCGCCACCTGCGGCCTGCTCGACGCAGCGTTTGGCCGCTTCGACTACATTTACAATCACGGACTCTTTTTCTGGTGTCTCGATGGAGTGATTCTCCTCGGCGTCGTGCGCGATCTCTACGTCAATCGGCGCATCCACAAGGTCTATCTCTACGCGCTGCCCCCGCTGGTGGTTGTGCAGGCTTTTGTGACCTACACGTGGATGAACTCGTCCGCCTGGTGGGTTCGCATCGGCCACACAATCCTGGGCTAGCGCGCCGGTTAGTTTCCGGTACGATTCGCACGCTGCCGCCGTCTTGCAGCCCATTTAGACTAGATAGGTTATGAGCACACTGAAAGCCGTCCGTGGAACGCGCGACCTGCTGCCCCCGGAGACGGCCCTCTGGAATCGCATCGAGGCAACAGCCCGCGCCGTCTTCGCCCGCTACAACTTCGGCGAAATCCGCACTCCTATCTTTGAAGACACAGCCCTCTTTGCCCGCGGCGTCGGCGAAGAAACCGACATTGTCTCGAAGGAGATGTACACCTGGGAAGATCGCGCGCGGGCGCAGTCGGAGAAGACCCAATCCCTGACGCTACGGCCTGAGAATACGGCTGGCGTGGTCCGCGCTTACATTGAGCACCAGTTGGGCGAGACCGGCCAGTTGCAAAAGCTCTATTACATCGGCCCGCAGTTCCGCCGCGAGCGTCCTCAAAAGGGACGCTACCGCCAGTTCTCGCAGATCGGCGCTGAAGTCATCGGTCCGCCGTCGTCAGGGAGCGAGAGTCCTCTGCGCGATGCTGAAGTACTGGAAATGCTCGCCACCCTGCTCGACGAGTTGGGGATCACCGACTGGACACTGGAACTGAACTCCGTGGGGTCTGCCGCGGACCGCGCCCGCTACAACGAAACGCTGCGAGCCGCGCTCGTGCCTGTGGTCAGCCAGATGTGCGCGGATTGTCAGCGGCGCGCGGTAACCAACCCCCTGAGGGTGCTCGACTGCAAGGTCCTCGCCGACCAGCCCATCATCGACAAGCTGCCTGTCATCGCCGACTCGCTCGACGATGCCTCGAAGGCGCACTTCGCCGCTGTTCTCGCGGCCCTCGACGCGGCCAACATACCTTACAAGCGTAATCATCGCCTTGTTCGCGGCCTCGACTACTACACGCGGACCACCTTCGAGTTCACCCACGGCGGCCTCGGCGCGCAGAACGCACTGCTCGGCGGTGGCCGCTACGACGGGCTGAGCGAGGCCATCGGTGGGCCCAAAGCGCCGGGCATTGGCTTTGCCATGGGCGAAGACCGGCTGGTGATGACCCTGCAAGCGCTCGACGACGCCCAACCGCTGAAAGCAGACGCCTTCGTCGCCCCCCTCGGCGAAAATCTCAACGCCGCCGCTCTGGTTTTGGCCCGCGAACTGCGCCACCAGGGGCTGTGGATCGAACTCGGCGAAGGCAGTTTTCGCCTCAAGAAATCCTTTGAGACCGCCGACAAGTCCGCACGCTCCATTGTCATCCTGGGCGAGGATGAGCTTCAATCCGGTATCCTTACAGTGAAGACCTTCGCCACCGGCATACAGACCAAGGTTCCTCGCGCGGAGCTGGCCGTCTTCCTCTCAAAACCGGCGGGCGAGTAAAGGACACAGGTAGTGCTCGATTTTCTAGGCAATCTTGAACGGACGCATCTTTGCGGCGACTTGCGCGCCACCCACGCCGGGCAACAAGTGGTTCTGATGGGCTGGGTTAACCGGCGTCGCGACCACGGTAACCTCATCTTTCTCGATCTCCGCGACCGCTCTGGCATTGCCCAGATTGTGCTCGACAAGGAGCTGACGCCGCTGGGGCACGAAAAGGGCGAGCAAGTGCGCCCGGAGTATGTTGTCGCGGCTGTGGGTACGGTGAGATTGCGTGACAATGACGCCATCAACCCCAAGATGCCTACCGGCGAAATCGAGATCGAGGCCACCGAACTGCGCATCCTCAATGACACGCGCCTGGCGCCGTTTTCGCCCTCTGAAGAGGCTATTCAGAACGAAGAAGTCCGGCTCAAATTCCGCTATGTGGATCTGCGCCGCGAAGAGATGCAGCGCAACTTCAAACTGCGGCACGACATCACGCTGGCCATCCGCGAGAGTCTCAGCACTCAGGGCTTTCTGGAGATCGAAACACCGATTCTCACCAAGTCCACCCCCGAAGGCGCGCGCGACTTCCTGGTCCCCAGTCGAGTCCATCCCGGTGAGTTTTACGCCTTGCCGCAATCGCCACAGATCTTCAAACAGATTCTCATGATCTCGGGCTTCGACAGGTACTTCCAGATTGCCCGCTGCTTCCGCGATGAGGATCTGCGCGCCGACCGCCAGCTTGAGTTCACGCAGGTGGATCTGGAGATGAGCTTTCCGCGCCGTGAACACGTGTTTGCGGTGGTGGAGAAGTTTCTCGCAGCTGGGTTTGCCGCGGCCGGCGTCACCCTCTCGACTCCGTTTCCGCGGATCACATATGACGACTCCATGCGCAAGTTCGGTACCGACAAGCCCGACCTGCGCCTGCCCGGACTGACAGATGTGCGGCCTGCGTTTACCGAAGCCGCCCTGGCAACGCTACAGATTGATCCGGCGCTGCCCGTTGTGGCTCTGTGCATTCCCAAAGTGGGCGAGCTGAGCCGCAAGGAGCGCGAAGACAACCATCCTCTCTTCGACCAGAAGAAGGGCGCTAAATTCATCGACGATTTCAAGCGGCTGGCGAAGAGTTTCCCCGAAGCCGCCGCGAAGGCACGCGAACTGGCCGGAGCCGTCGACGCCGACTTTGTGATTATCGTGGCCGGTGATCCGACTCACCCCGTGAAGGCGAGCGATACCAAGTTTGAAGGCCGGCTGAGCGAGCGCGAGATCAACGTCTACGCAGCTGCAGGAAATTTCCGCACCGAACTGGCAAAGAAATATGCCGATCGCCACGGCGCATTTCAATTGACCGAACAAACGGTAGAGGATGCGCGCACGCACGGCGCGGCCGATTCCGTGGATGAGACAAAGGCCTTCAATCCGATTTGGATCATAGACTTTCCGATGTTCGAATATGACTTGGCTTCGGCGAAGTGGATGCCGGCGCACCACCCCTTCACGGCGCCGTACGAAGCCGACATGGCGAACTTGGTCAGCGATCCGGCCAGCGTGCGCGCCGACTGTTACGACCTGGCCATGAACGGCCTGGAGCTCGGCTCGGGCTCCATCCGAATTCACCGCAAGGACGTGCAACAGCAGATCTTCAAATCATTGGGCATTTCCGACCAGGAGGCGCGTGCCCGTTTTGGCTTCTTCCTCGACGCGTTGGAGTATGGCACGCCGCCGCATGGCGGCATCGCGCTGGGTCTCGACCGTATTGTCATGCTGCTGGCAGGCGCGCCGAGCCTACGCGAAGTAATCGCCTTCCCGAAGACCGCCAAAGCCATTGACCTGATGGCAGATGCGCCCACGACAGTCGACGAAAAGCAATTGAGGGAACTGCATATTCGCGTGGCACTTAAGAGCTGAGGGTGCTTCTGAAACGCCGGGGGCGGTACAGATTTGTGTATGTTGCCCAGCCTATTCTGTATCTGACGCTGACGCGCCTTCTTCTTCGCCCTCGACCGAAATCCGCAGTGAGCGCAGAAAGTGCAGATCGTTCGGCGTAAACTCACCCGCGGATGCGCCTTCCTCTGCGCCATCACCTGCGGCCTGGGCTTCCTTCGCGGTAACCTCATTTAAGCCGATTGTCGCTTCCAGCATCAGCAACACATCGAATCCGTGCTTGCGGATGTCCTGCACCACACCGGCGATCTGCTCGCTCTCGATGACCGACTCGTGGATGGCCTCGCCCAATTGCTGAATGAGTTCGCGCAGACGGGATGTCACTGGTACCTCCAGGAGCGGCGGCCGGCGCGAGCAGAATGGCGCGGGTTGCGGCGTGGGTTTTATCTACCTTACTGCCATACCCGTTCAGGAGCAAACGGAAAGCGACGGCAGGGGTTGAGCAGCGTTTCACCCCGCGTCGCTGCTACCATCATAAACGGAATGAGAGCACAGATCATTGGCCGCGTCCTGGGTACCGGGCTGCGCGTTGCCGGCAAAATGGCTGGCGAACGGCTGTCGGCCGCAGCACAATCTCCCTCCGTGCAGCAGCCCCAGGCCCAGCCGGTTGTGGGCGCGGCATCTCGAGCCCAGCCAACGGCGCAAGCGACCAGAAAAATCGTTTCCACCAGCGGGGGCGTCGCTCGTGGCATGGGTGGTTTTCTGCGTCCCTTCCGCCGCGTGGGCGGCATACTATGGCTGGAAGTGACCGGCGTGTTCTTCCTCTTGCCGGTAATCGTCTTTACACCCAATCTTTGGCGCATGAGGGCCAGCTGGGCTCATGGGCCCGATCACCAGATGTTTCTGATTACTGCCGGCG
>JBARBP010000119.1:0-22497 GCA_049793195.1 Occallatibacter sp.
CAAACCGAACAGGGAATTATCACTCACATATCAGGGAACAAGAATTTCCTGATACCGGTTTTCCAAATTTCCGCAGAGCGCTCGCGGCTTCGGCGGAGGGATTCGAAGCCCCGACCCTCTGCTCCCAAAACAGGTCAGATCATTTATGGAAAGCTGTTGAAATTAACTGAAAAATAAGTGCTTTTGATTGAAATACTTACCAAATGTTACTCTATCATTGTTGAATCTTGTGGTTTTCGGGTGCTTTGACAGGCACGTTTTCGACTACCCCTTTGTCTCACTTTGTGGGGTTAGTCCAGAAATCCGCAATTGGAAATCGTCCACAGGCAGTTCGTCCAAATCGTATCCCGTTTTGGACGGATTTTGGGGGTCAGGTCACGGCCAGAGGCTGTAATTCGTTGGCACCGGGCCGGTTTTAAGTTGTACTGGACGTGGCTATCGCGGCATCGGAGTCGTGCAGGAAGAGAATGCATTAGTCGGGAATTGCGCGACCTCATTTTTCGCACGGTCGCGGAGAATCGCACCTGGGGTGCACCGTTGATTCATGGAGAACTGAAGATGCTTGGTCTCGATATTTCGGAGCGAACGGTGCTGCGCTGGATGCGAATGGCTCATCGAGATCCCGAGCCAGCCAAGCAATGGATCACATTCCTGGAAAATCAACGTGAAGCGGCTGCTGCAATGGATTTCTTCACAGTGCCGACGCTCACGTTTGGCGTTCTTTATTTTTCCTTTGTCATTGCGCATGACCGGAGGCGTATTCTGCAATTCAACGTAACAAGACATCCAACGAGCGCATGTGCAATTCAGCAATTGCGCGAGACATTTCCGTATGATTCTGCTCCTAAATTCCTGATCTTCGATCGCGGCGCAAACTTCAATCAGGAAGTCATCGACACGGTGAGGAACTTCGGCATCCAGTCGATACGAACCAGCATCCGCAGTCCTTGCTAAAACGGTGCGGCGAAACGATGGGTCGGAAACTGCCGGCGCGACCTGCTAGATCACGTGATGGTGATCAATGAACGCCACCTGAGCCGCCAGATGAACGAATATCTTCGCTATTATCACGGAGACCGGACGCATCTCGGGTTAGGAAAGCAGACTCCAGTAGGGCGCGAGATAGCGAAATGTCGAGAAGTGTACGGCAAGGTTGTATCACTCCCCGTCTCGGCGGACTCCATAATCGCTACGACTTGGCCGCCTGAGCCCGTTCTTAGACCAATTCCGAAAAAATCGAGGAAGGCGGACAGGAGAAGTTCGTCGGTTGAGTACTCGCTGTACGCGCGGTGGTGGCTATGCTTCGATATGCGGTCACTGGACAGTTCTTCTTTCGTCAGAAAATCGCCCTCCGGTCTGGCCTCCACGTCAAGAATCAGGTTGATTATGTCCCGGATGGAATTTTGGCGAAGGACAGCAGGCCGCGAATGCGCGTCGACTGAATTGGGGAGTTTGCGGTCTATACCATCAATCCAGATGGACAAATCCGTGCAGCAGTGCGTAAATCGCAGCCTGGGTGCGATCGCGCACGCCTATTTTACTCAGCACGGAAGAGACATGGAGGCGAGCGGTCTTCTCTGCGATGCCCAATTCTGCCGCGATCTCCCGGTTCGACATTCCCCGTGCGATGCAGGCGAGGACCTCGGATTCCCTCGACGTGAGTTCGAAGACCAGAATGCGCTCTGCCAATAGGTCGCGCGCCTGGGGAGGGAGGTAGCGGCGCCCGGAATCGGCAGACAGAATGGCAGTAATCAACTCTTCTCCGCTGGCATCTTTCGTCAGGTAAGACACCGCTCCGGAGCGCAACGCGCGATGGATGTCTTCGCCCCCTTTGTAGTTGGAAAGAACCACGATGCGCGCCTTGGGGAATTCGGCGCGCAAGAGCGTGATCAATTCAAACCCGCTGACACGGGGCAGATTCAGATCGAGCAGGAGCACGTCGGGCTGGATAGAGCGATACATGGCAAGCCCCTCGTCGCCATCCACGGCTTCACCGACCACGCAAATCTGTTCCGTTTCGGAAAGGACTGTGCGCAGGGCCGTGCGTGCCAGCACATTGTCTTCGACCAGAAGAACGCGAATCTGCTTCATTTGCTTATCCAAGGAAGAGCATAGGACGGCTGCGGCGCGGCGATCTGCAGCGAATTAAAGGCCACATCCACCGAAACGCCTGTACCGCCGTTGTGAGAACTTTGCATGCGCAACACGCCGCCGACTTTCCGCGCCCGTTCTTCCATGACAGGAATTCCAAAGTGCCCAACTTTCGAGGTATCGTCGCGCAGTCCGCAGCCATCGTCGTTGATGGAGAGATGAAGGGCAGTGCTTTCATAGCGCAGGAGAACCGAGATTTGCGAGGCGGAGGCGTGGCGAAGCGCATTGGAGATCGCCTCCTGGGCAATACAAACAATCTGATGCACATCGGCGGGCGCTAACGCCACCTCGTCCCCCTCGACCCGGAACGAGATTTGAACGGAGTCGCCAGGATCGTGCGCGGCGATCGTCCTCTGCAACGCACGGGAGAGCACGCCGGTCATCTCTTCCGTATCGCGGAGGTCCCAGATGAATCGGCGGGCTTCTGCCTGGCAATGCGCAACCATGCCACGCGCTACGTCACACGAGTTTGCTCCCGAACTGGCGGTTAAGGAACTCTTGCGGAAGTAGTTTGAAGTGACCTCGAGTTGCCAGGCGATGGCTGCCAAACCGGCCATCAGAGTATCGTGGCACTCGCGAGCAATTCGATTTCGCTCTTCGATGAGGACACCGATGCGTCCCTTGACAAGCTGGACCCGCTGCCGGAAGACCTGAAAAATCATCAGCGCAACCACCAGCGCCATTGCAAGGTAGGCATACCAGGTCTGATAGAAATAGCTGCGCTGCCTGACCTGGAGACCTGTGACCGTAGGGCCCCAGGCCTCGCCCCTTCCTCGCGACTGGACCTCGAATCGATAGCTGCCGGCAGGAAGCCTGCGGTATCGGGCGCTGCGCATGCTGCCGGTGATCCAATCCGCGTCGTAGCCCGCAAGCCGATAGCGGAACTCAATCTGGGTTGGGTTCGATAGATCGATGATATTGAAGAGAAACGTAACATCGGGCTGTGAGGGGCCGATCACGATGCGATCCTCTGTGTGAGCATGGGCCGGGTCAAGATCGTCGTTGAGGGTCCATCCCAGGCTGGGGACCATGGGATGACTATGGACCAGGTTTTCAGCGACGTCTGTCGTATGGACAAAACCGTTGGCTGTAACGAACCATAGCGTTCCGTCCGGGGTGCGAGTGGAGGCGGGCAACGAAGTGCCAACACATTCGCTGGACTTCATGCCATCTTCGCGCCCAAAAAAGACCGGCGCAAACGAGGGCTGCCGGCCGTCGGCAATGTCGTGCAGCGCGGTGACTTTGACTCTCACCATCCCACGATTCGTTCCTAGCCAGAGATCGCCGTCGCTATCCTCAACGGCGGTTTGAACCGGGAGCATCGAGAGCTCGCCCTTCAAATCCAGCGCCACCACGCGATCGTCGCGCAGCACAGAGAGCCCTCCGGCCTTGGTCCCGATCCAGGTATAGCCGAGCGTGTCCCTGATAATGGAAAGCACATGAGGGTGTGGAAGGCCCGTGATCGAGGTTGACTGGCCGCCGCGCACGCGAAACAGCCCCGTGCTTGTGCCCACCAGGATGGACCCATCCCAGTCCTCAAGCAGGCACGTAATCAACTTCGATTCCAGGAAAGTCGACCGTTTGGCGTCTGGCTGGCCGTCGGGGAAATAAAGCAAACCGGTATAGGTTCCGATCCACAATCCACCGTTTCTATCCGCCAGGATGGAGCTCACCGCGTTGCCAGGAGATTCGGTGCCGAGAAGGTAATGACGATAGACGCCTGCATCGTACCGGTAGACGCCATCGAACCATGTTCCGATCCAGACCTGGCCACGGCGGTTTTCAGCCAATGTGCGAATTGTCGTTGTCGGCGGTATGATTGTTGGCGCGGTTTTGAGCAGTTTTCCGTTGTGAATCCTGAACAATCCCTGTCCCCATGTGCCCAGCCAAAGATCGCCGCGGCTGTCGGCGAAGACATTGGCGGCATCCGATCGAGGCAATCTCTTGGCGTCGGCGTAAGTCACAAACGCACCCTTGCGCCAACGGATCAGGCCCCCGGCCTGGGTTCCAATCCAGAGACCGCCGGTGCGGTCGATGAACATGGAACAGATTGCATTGTCTGGAAGGCCGTCGCGCACGTTCCACGAATTCACGGCTGCGCCGGCGATTCGCCACACTCCGTTCAACTGCGTACCGACCCACAGGCTGCCATCGGGGTCCCCAATCAGGACGTTGACCCGGCTTGGCAACTGGGCACGAACGACCTCAGCATATCCCCCGGGCTTGCGTGGAACCAGCTCGAGGACTCCGCGCATCGTTCCTACCCACAGCCGCTCTCGTGGGTCGCGATAGACAGCTACCGGGACGCCAAGCGCCCGGTTGCGCAGAACATAGGGTCTCCAAGTATCCCCGACGCAGTGAAAAAGTCCCTTGGATGTGATGAAAAAAGTTCCGCCCTGCCCATCGTCGGCGAATGGCGTGGTGATGTCGCCGGAGATCATCCCCGCTGCGCCCAGAATTTCAAGCCGTCCATTGCGATAGCGTTCGATGCCGTTCTGGGTTGCGATCCAAAGGGTGCCGGAAGGGTCGCGGTAGAAATTCCGTATGCGCTCGTTCATCCGTCCAGCCCGCTCGCTGATGTTCACCAACGAGCCGGATGGCTTAGATTCGAATACGCCGCTCCCGTCGGTCCCAATCCAGAGCGTACCGTCCTGCTCTTCCAGAAATGCATTTACGGCCTCGGCGTCGGTAAGACCCGGGAGATGGAGTGCCTGGAAGTGAAGGCCATCGAAGGTAGACAGTCCGACCGAGGTGGCAAGTAACAGGCGGCCGTCTGATCGCTCTCCGATCATTCGCACATTGTTTTCAGGGAGCCCGTCTTCGACTTGCCAGCTTTGTTTCTGATACTCGGAGAGACGCAGGACCGGCCTCTCCGCTCGAACCGAAACCGCACTCCCGGCCGTCACCACTTGCAGCACAAGAAGCGAACGTACTACCGCCAGGGGAGCCCAACCGCAGCCCTGGTTACGCGGAAACGATGCGGCATGAGTCATAGCCCAACTATATTCCCATCACAGTTCAAATGATTGGCAAAGTAAAGCAGATATTCGAAGTCGGCCTGCTGTACGCTTGCCAAATCACTTGATCGTTGTTGAAGATCTTCCTTTCACTGGGTCACAGTTGTTGCCGAGGATTCCGTATTCCGATTACGCCGGGGACGTTCTGAGAAAGTCGTCCAGCGGCTCGCTTGCTTTGAGTCGTTGTCCGAATCCACGTTCCAGAGATCGGCCGATATCCCATTCAGATCGAAGACGACCTTGCCTGCGCGCACCGTCATTTGGCAAATCAACTTTTCGGTTCCCATCAGCTTCTTGTTGTACATGTCGACAAATCCGAATCGCCCTTTCTCCACGCTGAGAACTGCGATATCCGCCGGCGACCCGACGGAGAGATTTCCCAACTGATCTTGCTTGATCTCGTGGGCAGGATTCCATGTCATCTCGGCAACCACCTGCGGGATCGTCTGCCCCATGGCAAGAAATTTGTCGGCCACGTTCAATATGTCCTTCATTCCGGCATTCATGCTGTCGACATGGAGATCGGTGGAAATGGAGTCGGGTCCAAAACCTGCTTTCATCATGGGAATTGCCACGCGCCAGTCGAATGAGCCGCCCCCGTGTCCGACATCGAAGTAGATGCCGCGCTGACGGCCAACGATCATTCCTTTGCTTGCCTTGCCGGTCACGGCATCTTGCTCGCCCCGGAGGCCCGAGTATTCATGGGTGTAGATATCGCCGGGACGGAGCTTGGAAGCGAGCAGGTCGTACAGAGGGCGCTCGACACGGCGTGAACCGTAGTCGATCATGACCGGAATATCGGCAATCGTTCCCGCCTTCACGGCTTGCTCGTACGGTTTCCACTCGGGTCCATCGAAGTGGGCGCTTTTGATGCCGACAATCAGGCCCGGATATTTCAAAGCCATCTCCCCGGTGGCTTGTCCGTCCATGTCATTTAGGTTCTGTTCATACTTGTCGCCGCGCATCCCCGCGCCCACGATATTGAGATCCACCAGCACGCGGGTCATCGCGCGATCGATAATTCGCTGTTTGAAATCTTCGAAGTTGCGCCACCCGGAGCAGCCCGCATCGACGACCGTCGTTACTCCCGAGCGAAAGGTGAATCCGTCGGGATAAACACTGAGGTCACCGGCGTAGGAGTTCCGTTCGCCGGTCCCGGCATAAACATGCACGTGGATATCGACCAGTCCTGGAGTGACATAAAGCCCCTTCACATCGATCGTCTTTACCGCCTCTTTGCTATCGATGTGCGGCGCGACCTTGGCAATGATGCCGTCCTTGACCGCGATGTCTTCGATCATGTCGACATGATTCTTCGCATCCAGCACATGGCCGCCCTGCAAAATCATGTCGTACTGCTGGGCATGAGCATTCGATATGAAGAGAGATAAACCCGCAAAAATAGCCATTCGCAACCAGCGCCCGCCTAACACCATGCACATCCTCTCAGATCTCATACTTACTTTGGTTCTTATGAATAAAGACAATTGAAAAAGCCCAATAACCGGCCTTAACAGTGCAGCCGCCGTAATTGCGGCGGCTGCACCCGGCATTGCGTTTTGGTTACTGGGTTAGAAGACTAGCTTGCCCGACAACTGCAGCAGGCGTGGAACGTAGCTCGATGACGTGCCGGTCACTTTGCCGAATCCGAAGTTGGTAGCCTCGGATGCCGGGTCGCTCGGGTTGAAGCTGGTGTCGTCAATCTCAGCGTAGGGTGCGGCCGCGTCGGGGTGGGTAAAGAGGTTTTCCGCCTCGGCGCGGAACTGGAACTTCACCTCCTCCCGGATGGGGTAGGTCTTGAACACCGAGAAGTCCACTTTGCTAAAACCCGGCCCTGCGAGGGTATTCCTGCTTGAGTTGCCGAAGGTGTACGGCGCCGGCAAGGTGAACGCCGTGGTGTCAATGCAGGAGGTTGTGTTTCCGGCGATGTAATTTTTCAGGCTGCAATGGGCAGAGGCCGCATGCACGAAGTTGGGCCGCTGCGTGTTGCCGTTAGGAAGGCTGATGTTGGCCAGGTCGAAGCCGAGATTTACGTTCACCGGGTCTCCGGTCTGGAGCGTGACGATGGCATTGGCCTGCCAGCCGCCGATGACCTGCTGCAGGAGTGCATTCTGCGGGCCGAACTTGGGCAGATCGTAAGAGGCCACGCCGACGAAGCGGTGACGGATGTCCCAGTTCGAGTTTCCGTAGTCCAGGCCGATGTCGTACTGGTCCATGGTTGTGCCGCCGTTGTTCGAGTTGTCTGAGATGTCAAGGTCATGCGCCCAGGTGTAGCTCAGGTTGGCCGAGACGCCGTGGGCGAGCCGTTGGCGGAAGACAGCGGTAAAGGCGTTGTAGTGCGCGTAGTTGTCGTTCTGGATGCGGCGGATGCGGCCCCAGAGTTGGTTGGGACGGTTAGCGTTGACGCTGCCGGGGCCGGGAGCCGGCGTATTGTCGTAGAAGTCGCGGTCCAGGTGCAGGCCATGCGAGCCCAGATACTGGAGCTCGAGGCCGGCGTTCTGCCACAGCGACTGGCCGACGGAGAGGTTCCACTGCTGGAGCTGTTGCGTGGGCAGGTAGGGGCCCATGGTGACGGCTCTCAGGTACGACCCGGGAGTTGAGGGGGTCTCTTCCGAAGCTTGCCCGGGAGTGGGGTTGGAGAAGCTAAGCATGTTCGAGCCGGTTCCGGTTTGAAAGTCCTCGGAGGCCGAGAGCGGGAAGTTCTGCGTAGTGAGGGTGTAGGTATTGAGCTGGTTGGCGTTGTAATAGATGCCGCCGCCGCCGCGGATAACGGTCTGGGGCGTGATGCGGTAAGCGAAGCCAAGCCGCGGCGCCCAGTCGTTGTGGTTGGGACCATTGAACTTGAAGCCGGGAACGGGCACGAAGTTCGCGGCGAGGGTGGCGCTGGAAGTAGGAATGAGCGCAGTCTCTTGCGGGTTGAGGATTGCCGCATAACCGTTCAAGCTGTAGGGCACGGTGGGCAGTTCGTAGCGCAGGCCCACGTCAAGCGTGAGCTTTTCAAAGGGGCGCCAACTGTCGAGCACGTAGAATCCATCGCGCCACTCGCCAACGGCGCCGTTGGTGGGCAGCACGTCGGTGGTCGAGTTCTGGGGCAAGCCGAGCACAAAATCTGCACCATCGAACCCAGTTAGGCTTCCGTCGAAGGTGAACTGGCCGCGAAGATCGTTGATCGCCTCGCGGGCGATGGTCATGCGGATGAGCTCGAAGCCAGCCATTATGTTGTGCTTGCCGTGAACCCAGCTGACCTGATCGTATCCGTCCACGGCGCGGTCGCTCTGGACCCAGTCGGCAGAGCTGTTGCCCAGTTCTCCACCCGCGTATTCGTTGAAGTAGATCGAGGGGATGCCGGGATTCTTGTATGTGGTGTCGCCCGTGAAGCCCGGGATGCCGAGCGCGGTGCCCGCATTGACAAGCCCGTTCTCGTACCAGTAGTCGAAGCTACTGGAGCTGACCTGGTTGAGGCCGATGCGTGCGTCGTTGATGAGGGTCGGCGTGATGGTTTGGGTGTAGCCAACCGTGTAGTTGCGTTGATTAGTGGGGCCATAAGTGTTGTTGGCGGGGAGAAATGCCCCGGCCAGATAGCTCAGATCTTGCCAGTCCAAACGGAAAAACAGCTTGACATTCTGCCCAATGTTCTCATCCACGCGGTCGATGGTCTGCCAGATGTAGGTGTTGCTGGGATAGTTGACTGAGTAGTTGCTGAGAAGCGCGGGATTGCTGGGATTCAGGTTGGGAGCGGGAAAGTACGTCTCGAGTTTCTGTGACACCGCGGCTGCGGGGGTACTCAGCTCGCCGGAGGGAATCTGGTTGTTGGGATAGTTCAGACCGGTGTAGGGATCGGTGAGCTGCGTTCCAGATCCGGTACAGTTACCGCTGCCGTCGTAGGCGGAGCAAAGCTGGCCGAAGTTACCGGCCTCCTCGGCGGGAGTGAACGTGGACTGCAATCCAGAGCTATTCTGCTGGACCTGCCGGATCTTCTCCCAGGACGCAAAGAAGAAGGTCTTGTTGCGGCCATCGTAGATCTTGGGCAGGTACACCGGACCGCCCACGGCGAAGCCGGGCTGATTGTAGTGCTGTATCTCGTTCGGGGCGCCCGGCTGGTCGGTGAACTGGTGCGCGTTGAAGGCCGTGTTCTGGAGATATTCATAGGCCGAGCCGTGCAGCGTGTTGGTGCCGGACTTGGTGACCATGTTGATGTGCACGCCCAGATAGTTGCCGTACTGCGCGGTGTAGTTGCCGCTCTGCGTCTGCACTTCGGCGATCATGTCCGAGCTTGGGCGGGCGGGCGCGAGCGAGATGAGGCTGTTGAGGATGGTGATGCCATCCAGGGTGAGCAGATTCTGGATCTCGCGCTGGCCGGCGCCGATGAAGTCCTCGCCCGGCGGCACGCCCTGGTAGCCACTCGAGGGGCCGATCATGATATTGGACGAAGTAGCCGCGGCCTCGAGTGCGTTGTGGCCCATCAGCGGCAGGTCGTTCACGGTCTTGGTGTCGAAGGTCTCGCCCAGTGTGGCGTCGTCGGTGGAGATGGGCGGCGAGCTGGCGGTGACACTCACCGAGGTGGTTTCAGATCCTACATGAAGCTTGAAGTCGGTACGCCTCGCCTCATCGATGGCGACAATCTGGCCGGTCTTCTTGAGGACACTAAAGCCGGCCTCTTCGACCGTGATGTCGTAGGTTCCGGGGAGAATAAACTTGATCGAGTAGTAGCCGTCTCCGTCTGTCTTGCCGGGGTAGGCGATTTTGGTCTCTTCATTGACCGCTGTCACCGCTGCTCCGACGACCGGAAGCCCAGAGGGGTCCACCACATTACCAACAAGGGACGTATTGTTGGCCACCTGTGCAAGAGCCCCGGCGGTTGCTAGGGCAAGAACGAATGCTGTCACGACCTTACTACAAATAAAACTAGGACCGTTCATCATGGTTGATATCCTTTCCTGATGTAGGTTGGCATCTCAGATTGCCTGGCCGGGAAAGACACTCCTGTCGAAGCGTCATCGGGGCCGACTGGACTTGCGGACCGGAAAGAAATGGCATCACTGAGTGCGCGGATTGATTTAATACCCCTGTAGCCTGATTGTCATCAGGCTGCCGCCCAGCGTCGTAATAGGACAAATGCCCTGTGGGAATTCTGCGAGGTCAGGGTGCCTCAGCTCCCCAAAATGAAATCGCTCACGGCGAACGAGTCCTAGAAGTGAATCACCCCGGATTTCATGCATGCGCCGATTCGATCACTCAGTCGCGAATGATCTTCAACGTACTCGCGGCGCTCGCCGGAATTGCGCCCGGAGACCTGCTTGCACCGAGTCAAGCAATGGCATAAAGCCTTAGCTCATCTCGAACTGCCGATGACAGTGAAAGAGCGTCATGCCAGAGCTATCGGTCAGAAAATCGACCATCGTCACCCTATAGTTAGCGATGCTCACCGGCTACGGTCACGGACTACCGGAGGCGCCAGGAGCCGCGGAAACCTGCGCGTTCTCAGATAGGCGAGCACATCGTCGATCTCGGCGCCGCTGAGCTTACCGGCGAACGATGGCATTTGGATTTTGCCGCCTCGAATGATGGCTTTTGCTTCCCGGGGCGTGATCGAGGGATTGTTGCGAAAGACCCGGAACAGGTTAGGCGGTCCAGAGGGAGACATATCTCTAGGCTGCATGTTGTTGCAGGCGATGCAATGCTGACGAAAAACCGTTGCCGCGTGTTTCGCTCTCGCGTTGCCTGTTTGGTCGCCCGCGAAACTTTTTCCGGCATCCTCGGATCGGTTCCATGACTCCACACTTGATTTCACGTCGTGGCGTCAAATGCGACGATCGAATTCTCCTTGGCCAGAACGTACATCGTCCTGTCAACCGTGATCGGATTGAACAGGTATTTTCTTCCATCTCCGGTTCGATATGTCCATGCGGTCCGCAGCCTTCCGACACTCGAACGGTTGATCTGGCGAAGCCAAGAATACTGCGCGGAATCCGGAGATCCGCCATATTCCTGCCAGGATGCGTTGTCCTTCGCCCGGTCGGTTCGCGGATGAATACAAGTGGCCGCGCAGGCCAGCAGACATAGGAAGAGCCCCGCCCGTAAGCGCCGCCGAACTCTCCACTCCTCGCGTTTGAACTAGTCTTTCATCTTCGTCGGGATCATCCGCCTCTGGTCTCCCTTGGGGAACAACATCTGGACAGCCTTTCCGCGAGTTGCTATATTTTCTCGAAAATGCAGCCATTCGCCCGCGTCCACTAAAGATGAGAGCCAGCCGTTGGTCTGCAGGTGAATCGATCCGGCGATCGATGAGCACCAGGACGCCCCATGCCCCCCAAAAAGACCGGACCTTTCTTTGACGCCAGGTCGCGAAGCTTGCAGAGTTCTTTGCGAATTTTGCAATTTTCCGCAAAGGCGCGAATCAGTTCGCTGAGTTTGCGCGGTTGCCCGTGGCATTCAATTTCAAAAGTTTCCGTACCCGTCGCCGAAAGCAGCGCCTTCGGCGGTTCAATGCCGGAAATCGACTGCGGGGGGGTGTTTGCCGCCGAATTCATGTATTCTTCGGGGTCAAGAAAAAGGTCGCCAAATTATTTGTAATGTTTCATTATGAAGTGACTTATTCGTACAAGAATCAGGCCGAAATGGCGTGCCTTCAACCTGAGACCAATTGATCGACGCATCGCGGACAGCCCGGCCCCAGGTGAACCAGACCTTTCTGTGGAAGGCCTCGCTCATCGCGGGATTGAGAGGTGTTCCTTATGTATCCGAGGTGAGGATCATCGCGGCCGCGTTGATCTTTGTACGCTCTTCCTTTTCCTTTTCGATCCGCATGGAAGAGGTTGTGGTAAGTGTTGTTCTCGTCGAGTCCTTGCTCGGAGCCATCGTCGGCGCAGTTTTATCCGATCGGGCCGGCAGGCGCACCACACTCCTATAAGGAGGCGTGCTGTTCAGCGCCGGATCGGTGCTGGCGCTGCTGTCGCCGAACGTTCTTGCGTTGGTGGCCGATCGCGCCCCGCTTGGAGTGGCTAGCGGATTTTCCTTCATGACCGCTCCCGTCTACGTCTCGGAACTTGCGCCGCGGCAATCTCGCGGAACGCTCATCGGCCTTGATCAGTTCGCGCTCACTGCCGGCATTACGCTGGCCGACCTGGTGGGCTATTGGCTTGCAAACGACCATGCCTGACGGTGGATGTTCTGCCTCGGAGCCGTGCCCGCAATCGTCTTTCTCTTCCTTGTGCTTACCGTTCCCGAGAGTCCGCGCTGGCTCATGGCCAACGGCAGGCCGGGAGAAGCGGAGGCAGTCTTGAAGTCGTACACCGACGAATCGGGAGCCGAACTGCTGCTGACCGATATTCGCGCAAGTTTGCAGGTAACCGCCCAGTGGCGCTGGAGCGCGCTGTGGACCCCGGCCAACGCCCCATGATGGAGAATGGAATCTCTCGGAAAGCAATCGTTCAGGCGCCTGATCGAGCAAGTTCAGGCAATGAAGAGCCGCGAGGCGCAATCCATGTTGCACCGTAATTGAAGGTCCCTTCTTGAGACTAGGGCAGACCGGCGACCATCCCTCTCAAGACCGTCACTGAAGCCTTGGGCAACACAAAAACAGTTTGTGAACCTCCACGAATCGAAGTGCCCACCGGCGCGTGATCGGGGTCGGCGTGGCTGTTGGTGCCGTCGTTGATCCACACGTATTGCTCGCTGCCAAAGGTCACCTCAGACACAGGCCCGGTGAAGAAGGTCTCCCGCTTTGTTGAACCGTCCTCGAAGACGACCTTCACGGAATGAGAATTGTTCTCGTCTCGATTCACAAGCATCAAGGACCATTGTCCGTCCGGCCTGTGCACCGCATAAGAAGTAACCAGCGCGTTGCCTCCGGCGTCTTTCAGGTCCACCGCGGAGGGGAACATCCTATGCACTCCAGATCTGTGCAGCACCCATTCCCGGTTGATCATATGCGCCGCATAGTAGAGCGAGGTGTATCCCTTGATGTCGTATTCCCGGTCGGAAACGAAGTTGGACCACGAGGCCCAGCCCAGGCAGCTCTTTTCAACCCCTTGCGGCTGTATCGGCGAGTGATAGTAGGCGGAGCCGCCGCCCTCAAAGAAGGAACCGACACTGTCGCTCAACCACAGGCCGGCAAATATTGTGCTCATGGAGCCGGTGAGCTCCGCTGCAAGGTGGCTCTCCGAAACCATCAAAGGAACATTCGCAGGAACGCCATCCGCTCTCCACACTTCGAGTATGTGCTTCATCAGTTGCGGTTCAGAGTAGAGCGTCTTCCAGGTGATATCGCAGGGCTCGAAGGGATAGTGCTCGAAAGAAACAAACGAAAGATCGGCGATGCGGCCATGCTCTTTGAGGTAAGCTACGAAGCGGCCCATCCACGAAATCCGTCCTTGCGCATCGGGCCATACGGTGATGTCCTTATTGACTCCTTCGAAGATTGGCCCGCCAAGTTTCAACTTCGGATCGACCTTGTGCAGCGCCGCGGCCCATTGAAGATAAAGTGCGGCATAGTCCTCGGGCATCGTGTGCTTGCCGTCGGCCTCCTCACCCATCTCTACATATCCGATCGGATAGCCGCGCTTTTCGATGTACGCTATCTGCGCCGCTGAGTCTTCCGGCGTGCCGTAAAGCAAGGTAACGGGAATCATGGCGGGCAGGTTGTTGGTAATTCCGCTGCTGAAGAAGAGATCGAAACCGGTGTGCTGGTGCCCGCCCGTGCGATCGGCCTCCGCGGCGGAGTGCCACGGGTCGATTGACGATGCGGTGTACCTGAGCGCGCTGGCAGGGTTCGTCGCCACCGGAACCAGTGCGCCGGTGCTGTCCAGTGTCCCCACGGCCAGTTGCTCGATTGCATAGCCAACGCAGTTGCGAACATCCTGAGAATCCTGTTCGTTGCACGTGTTCGAGGACTTGGTCATCAGCACACGCACATAGCGAGTCGAAACAGGGTTCTCGCCCAACTTGAGTGTGATCGTCCCTCCCTGTGCGCTGGCGATAGAGCCCTTGGGAAACGCCTTCCACACTCCCTTCGGGCCGCCATCGAAATCGAGCGCATCCTTGCCTATCCAATATTCAACCTTGTAGGTCGTGGCATAGGGGCTCTTCCAGAAAATGCGAATCGCACTCACCGGTTGTTCTGCCTTCAGATCCACAATCACCCACTGCGGGTGTTTCTCATCGCTCTCGCCGGTGAACTTGCTCGTGAGATAAGGATTGCTTTTCCAGTACGAAGAGTCGTGGGCCCGCAGTGGCGGGTCGCCGCTGGTCGCAAATCCCCGATGCGGCAGCGCGTAAGCCAGAATGTACCGGATCGGCTCCTTGAGCTCGGTGCTTCCCGTAAAGTATCCACTGTTATGAGCAGCGTCGCTCCACGTCCCGTTCTCCGTCCAGTGCCAAGCCGCCATGCGCAGTTCGGTGTTGTTCCGGTAGCTTATCGGCCCCCAGCCAGCGGAGAGAGACTCCTCCAAAATATGCGGTGTAAAGACTTGATCGATGCCAGTGCGGGACAGCACATCGATAGAGCTGCCCAATGCCTTGTCGGGATTGAAAGAGTTAAGCGCATGACCAGGTGCGGTGTCCACGCGCAAGGTGGCGGCACGCTCCGGGATTTCCTGGGCCGCAGAGGCGAGCGCGCAAATCCAAAAGAACAGGGCGATCGCCGCAGTCCGTTGCAGCAAATCCCCGCCCAGCAGTCGCCGCAGATACGCGAAGAGGGCCCCATCGCATCTCTGCGCGATGACTGGAATCTGAGGCCGGTCCGCGTCTCTTTTCTTGCTCCAGCATCCTCGGTATCGCATGTTGTCGCTCCTTGGTCTCTGAAGATCTTCCCTGATCGTTTGTCCTATATGCAGGTGTCGAATTCGGCGCACTGTTCCCTATAAGCCAACGCGCTGCTATGCTATTTCACCGAACCGCCAGTTGTCAGCGGACCATCTTATCAAAAATCAAAAACATTTCAGGGCCATATTTTGAGCTAGCCAGAGGACCGATCGACATTCAACATTCAAACGGCGCGCGGCGCGGCCTGTCGCTTGCGGAGCTGTGAGAGAATAGCGCACATCGGCAACTCAAATTGAAGCTGAGCTGTAAAGGAGAGACGTGGTCCAGCGAAAGTCCGGCCATGTGACGCTCATGGATGTCGCCCGCGCCTGCGGGTTTTCTGTGTCCACGGTTTCGCTCGTGCTCAGCGAGGCTCCGCTGTCGATGAAAGTTACGGCCAAAACCCGCGAGCGAATTCGCAGCACGGCCAAGAAGATGGGATACCATCCGGACGCTTATGCCCGCTCGCTCCGCCGCCGAAGCAGCAAAACCGTTGGCGTGTTGGCATACGATCTCTCCGATCCTTTCTGCATCCCCATTGTGCGCGGCATTGAGGAGGGATTGCGCAAGGCCGGTTACCTGTCTCTGCTGCTGGATGCGCAAACCCGCCGCGACCTGTTCGACAGCTATCTGCAGATGATCCTCGAGCAGCGCGGCGAAGGTGTGATTGTCATCGCCAGTTGGGTCTTTGAAGAGGCAAATTTGCTGGCCGACATCAAGAAGAACCAGGTGCCTGTGGTAGTTGTAGGTCGCGATCTTACCAGGCGCAAGTTTAGTTCCATTCTGGTTGACAATCAGGCGGGTGGCGCGTTGGCCTTGCGTCACATCTACGATCTCGGCCACCGCAAGATCGCGGTGATCCGCGGGCCCGAGGAGCTGATGGATAGCCAACCGCGCTGGGAAGGCCTGCAGCGGGCAGCCGCCGAGGCTGGCATTCGGATCGATTCCAGGCTGGTCTTGCAGTTGTCCAGCTCGGTCGATCCCATTTCGAGCTTTGAGGGCGGCATGCAATTGACAAAACAGATGCTGGCTTCGGGCCGCACATTCACTGCCGTCCTGGCATTCGACGATTTAACGGCGTTGGGCGTTTTGCGCGGTCTGACCGCCGCAGGTCTGCGCGTCCCCCAGGACTGCTCGGTAGTGGGCTTCGACGATGTCCTGCCTGCGGTTGTGTCGACTCCTGGGATCACCACCATTCGACAGCCGTTGAGGGAGATGGGGTTGCTCGCGGCGGAGTGGACGCTGGCAGCGATCGAGGCACAGGAGAATGGAGGCAAAACGACGACGCATTTGCACAAGGCCATGCCGGAGTTGGTCGTGCGCATGTCCACTGCCCGCCGGTCGAATGCGAAAAAAGCGGCAAGCGGACGGCCGTAGCAAGTTTCACTTGACAGACAGCGGCTGGATATTGAATATTTCCTTTGTTCAAACGATTGAAATAGCGGCAGCCGCGTCGCCTTTTTCGTCGGTTAAACACCGGCCTCGGGCGCGGTTTATCCTCCGCAGTCATGCCGCATGTACTTCGCGGCTGGCCGCCGCAGTATGCTCGATCTTCTCGCTGCCTGCCAGCGACAGCGTTGACAGCTTAAGTTTTTCCCGTACGCGACTCTATTGTTATTTCAGTTCGCTCCATCGGCCGCTGCACACGGCGAGATTCCATTTTATTCAGGGGAGAACGTTGGCGCTCATGCACCAAAGCACCGTAACTTCCTGCCTGGTGACAATGGCATTCTCGGCAGTCGTGCACGCTGAAACCGTAAACTAAGGAGACATATGGCAGCCGATACGGAGATTCGTCAGCCGGGATCAATCGGACTTAATCGTGCCCTCGGCCTGTGGAACCTCATCATCATCGGCATGGTGATTATCCAGCCCACTGCGCCTATGGGCATCTACGGCGTCATCAGCAACAAGGCGCGTGGCCACGTAGTCACCACCATTCTTATCGCCATGGTCGCCATGCTGTTCACGGCCATTAGCTACGGCCGCATGGCCAGGGTCTTTCCAAGTGCCGGGTCTGCCTACACCTATGTTGGCCGGGAGCTGCACTCGGCTCTCGGGTATATCGTCGGCTGGGGCATGGTCATGGATTATTTGATCAATCCCCTCATCTGCACGGCCTTTTGCGCCAAGGCCGTCATGAACATCCTGCCCGGCCTCTCTTTCTACGTTTGGATTCTTTTCTTTGCAGCCTTCTTCACTTGGCTGAACCTGCGCGGCATCAAGACTTCGGCTCAATTGAACGAGGCTCTTTGCGCCGGCATGGTGGTTGTGGTTCTCATCTTCCTGGTCGGCGTGGCGCGCACTGTTTGGGGAGTGAATCACGACGCCGGTTTCTTTACTCATCCTTTCTACGATCCAGGCAGCTTCCATCCCTCCAGCATTTTCGCCGGAACTTCGGTGGCCGTTCTCACCTACATTGGCTTCGACGCCATCTCCGCCTTTTCTGAGGAAGTGCGGAATCCCCGCCGCAATATCCTGCTGGCCACGGTGCTTGTTTGCCTCATCACCGGCGTGCTCTCCGGCTTGGAGGTTTATGCGGCACAACTGATCTGGGGATCGAAGCCATTCGACAGCGAGAACGTCGAGTCGGCCTTTGCCCTGGTCAGCGGCAAAGCCGGTGGCGCAGTGCTCTTCCAGATCGTCAACTTTACCTTGCTCATCGCCAACATGGGCTCCGGCATGGGCTCACAACTCGCCGCGGGGCGGCTCCTGTACGGCATGGGACGCGGTGGTGCTCTGCCCAGGTCGTTCTTCGGCGCCATCGAGCCCAGGCGTCGCATTCCCCGCAACAACATTGTGGCGGTTGGGGTCTTTGCGCTCGCTGGGGCCGGCCTGCTCGAGTTCTTTGCTAACCGATTGGGAGGAGGCGCTTACGAAATCGGCGCTCAGTGTCTCAACTTCGGCGCCTTCATCGCATTCATGGGAGTGAACGCGGCGGCTTTCGTCCACCATTGGCGGCTAGTGAAAAGCGGACAGCAGCCCACTAGCGGCAGCATCAATGGATTCGTCGTGCCTGCCCTCGGCTTTCTCATTTGCGCTTTCATCTGGGGCAATCTCAGCAGCAAGGCACTCCTGCTGGGAACCGTATGGATGGCCGCCGGCATCGCCTATGGGGCATATCGCACCCGTGGCTTCAAAGCCGAGTTGGTCACTTTCGAAGTTCCGTCCGATGTCGCATGAACCGCATCGCGCACAACCGCAATGTGAGTGGCAATCCACAGTGAACGTTTGCTCTTGAATTCCACGAAGGACGGACAATGGATCGGAGGCCGTTTGTTAAGGCACCGGCCGCTGGGGCCACGCGCTGAACTCCACTTTTCCAGTTATCCAACGAAGAAACATCCGGTGTAACGTTTGAAATATAGGAAAATATGAAGACATGCCTTGCACACTCATCGTGCGGGAGGAGAATTAGATGACGATCGACACGCGTCGTAGTTTCTTTGCCAGGATCGCGGCAATGGCCGCTGTTGCCGCAACCGCCTCAAAGTCATTCGCGGGCCAGGCTACGCCTGCAGCGCCTGCAACCGGTGCGCCACCCCCCAACCGTGGCGGCAATCGCCATGTTCAGAACGGCATCTACTACTTCTCTGGTACCGGCGCCAATGACGGTTTTCCAAAGGAAGATCATGTTCTGGTAACCGACCCTTTTGAGAAGCACGTCACCCGCACCATGGACGCGCTCAAGAAGACCCTCGAGCATGCGGGCAGCAACATGGATAGCATCGTCAGTCTGCAGGTATTTCTATGCCTGCCCCTCGCCGACGGCGTCCCCATGCCGGTGGGCAAGGCGCGCTTCGATGCCCATCATGCGCAATACGACGCCTTGAACAAAATCTACGGAACCTACTTTTCGCCCGGCAAAGCTCCGTCGCGTTCCTGTATGGCTCTCGAATGGATTCCCGGCGATTCCTTGATCGAGATTTCTGGGTGCGCCATGATTCTCCCACCGTCCCCAGACAATCCTCCGGCCGGCGAGTAACTTCGCCATAAAACTCATTGGGAGCCGCACATGAATTTGAAGTTCGGTTGGAGCCGCCGTTCGTTTCTGACAGCGCTTGGAGCGGCCACGGGCGGCCTGCTCTCGCCAGTGAAGTCAACCGCCGCGGGCTCTTTCGGCAAGAACCCCAAGTCGCCGGTACCTTCCGTTGACGGCAACCCCATTGTGTCCATCATCAGCGGTCTCGGATCGACCGGCGACATCTACGCCGAGCTTGGCGTCACTCCGGTCATCAACATCAATGGCACCATCACCGTCATCGGCGGTTCGGTCATGAAGCCCGAGGTCATGGAGCTCATTCGCCGTGGCAACCAGCACTTCGTCCTGATTGACGAGCTCGAGATAGCCGCTGGAAAGTTCATCGCCAAACTATGCAAGTCTCCCGCCGGCTACACCGGCCTTGTAACCGGAGGCGCTGCCGCGGCCATCGTAGTTGGCTACGCCGGCATGATGACTGAGGACTGGGAAAACCGCATCCGCGAGGTTCCCGACATCACCAACTGCCCCAGGTACGAAGTCATCATCCAGAAGAGCCATCGCTATCCCTTCGACCATCAGATCCGCCAAACCGGCGCCAAGCTGGTTGAGGTTGAAACCCGAGAGGAGATGATCGCCGCCATCAATCCCAAAACACTGGCCATTCACTTTACCAATATCCTCTCTGACGGAGGAAAGGTGAGCGGTCCTGAAACCGTGGCTATCGCCAGGGAGCACAATCTCTATACCTTTAACGACGCATCGGCCGACGTGCCGCCCGTGTCGCGGCTTTGGGAGTATCCAGCAATCGGTTTCGACATGGTCACGTTCAGTGGCGGCAAGGATATCTGCGGACCGCAGGCCTCCGGCGTTCTCATCGGCAAGGAAGAGCTAATTCGCTTCGCGTTGCTCAACATGAGCCCGCAGGAAGATCGCATTGGCCGTTGCTGCAAAGTCGGCAAGGAGACGATCTTCGGCTTCTTAAAAGCCCTGGAGATCTTCGTGAATCAGGACTACGACGCGACTCTCAGAATGTACGATGCGCGCGCCCAGGTAATCACCGATGCGGTAGCCAGGTTCGGCGTCATGGCACTCCCGCGCGAGTTTAATCTCGATGCTCTCGGCAACGTGACTCCGAATTACAGCTGGCATATCGATCCTGCCAAGCTCAAGCTCACCGGGAACGAAGTCATGCAGATGCTGGCCGATACCCGGCCGGTCGGAATTGGCAGCATGGGTGCGGGCGTAGGCGGAATGAGAGGACGCGAGCCGGTCTCCCCAGTCACCGCTTCTGCGGCGCCGGTTGCTTCTACCCCTTCCGATGCTCGCCCACCCGCCCCGCGCCGCGGATCGGATGGCCCTGCGTCCGACCCAAATACCTTCGGCTTTGCCGTCTGGCAGCTCAAGGAAGGAGAGGACAAAATCATCGCGGACCGCCTGGTAGAGATATTCAGCACCGCTCCAAAGACATAGTTGCGCCGCGAACCATCGCTTAGGCAGCGAAATCTGTGATCCACAGTGGAGCAGAATTCGTTGCCTCTCCGTTCAGTTCCGCGCTCGCGCATCTCCAATCTGCGGCGCGCTTGGCGTGCGTATTCATCGAACAACTTACCACTCAAGGGAGTCGATCATGCAAAAGCAATCCAGAAGAAACATACTCAAAAACGCACTCACTGCGGGCGTGGCCATCGCCGGCAGCGCCGTCTCAATCAAGGCCGCGGAGGGCGAGGCGCCAGGTCAACTGAAAAAGAAGTCCTATCCGCCTCCAGCGGCCACCCCCAGCGCGGCTCCCGCGCCGCTCTTTTCCAGCGCCGTTTCTTACGGGAATCTTCTCTTTCTTTCCGGCGTCGGCGCGCACTTCAAAGGCACCATCGAAGAACACACAAAGCACGTTCTCGATGAGCTTGAGCAGAACCTGATCTCCGCCGGGTCCTCCATGGAGAAAGTCCTCAAAGTCAACGTCTATCTCAACGACATCAATGACTGGGCCAGGATGAACACCATGTACGCCGGTCGCTGGGGCAATATTCCTCCGGTCAGGACCACCATCGCTCCAGCAGGCGGCATTCCTGGCAACTCGCTCGTCGAGATCGACCTCATCGCCTATATCTGACGTAAGTAGACTCCACGCAGGCGCACGTCATTGTCGCCAGGCAAAGACAGTTTGCCGGTTCGCATCGGGGATATGTCGACTGTGCACAGAATAGTTGGCTGGGTAGTCGTGGCAATCGCGTGCTGTGTGGCCGCAACAGCGGCATCGTGCGGATGCAGTGCGCAAGCCCAGCCGCAACAAAATGGCGCTGCCCTTTTCTCCGCCAACTGCGCTGCCTGTCACGGCAGCGACGGCCGTGGCGGGGAACGCGCGCCCGACATCGCGACGCGCCGCGAAGTCGTCTCGCAGTCCACCGCCGATCTGGTGCGAACCATTCAAAATGGACTGCCCGGAAATGGAATGCCGCCATTTCGCTTTCTCGGTAGCCAAAAGATCGGCCTGATCGTCGATCGTTTGCGGGAGTTGCAGGGCATTGGCGCAACCGTCCGGCTTGCCGGGGACCCCGATGCCGGAAAGGCGCTCTTCTTCGGCAAAGCAAACTGCTCCTCCTGCCACATGCTCAACGGGCACGGTGGATATATGGCGGCTGACCTCAGCAAATACGGCTTTGGCCGGCCCGCTGAGGATATTCGCGCTGCCATCCTCGATCCGGATCGAGCTTTGAAAAGAACAGCTCAACTCGTGACGGTCGTCGGCGATGATGGACTGGAGGCAACGGGATTCATTCGTGCCCAGGATAACTTCTCTCTCGTACTTCAAACCGGCGATGGCGCGTTCCACCTGTTTCAGCGCGCCAAAGTCGCGCACCTGGAATATAGCGGCCATTCCTCGATGCCGCTCGACTACGACAAACAGCTCACCAGGTCTGAAATCGATAACCTGGTCAGCTACCTGTTGAAAGCCGGACAGGTAAAGGAGAATGGGACTGAAAATGCCAAGTAGATTCTGGAAGAGATATTTCACCCCACTCCTGCTGTCGACTCTTTCCTGGGCGCTGACGCCGCCGAGCGCGCACGCGCAGAAGCCTCATCGCACGCGCGAGTTTGCTTTGGTTGCCAACTCGCCGGAATTCTGGCATCTGGTTGCTCCCGAGACTAAATTGCACACCATGGGTAGCGGATTCGGATTTACAGAAGGGCCGGTTTGGGATAAGCGGGGATTCCTGTGGGTCAGCGACGAAGAAACGAACAAGATATTTCGTCTCTATCCAGACGGCCATCGCGACGAAGCGATCTCGCTCGGCGATCCCGACGGGAACACCTTTGACAAGGCGAACCAGCTAATAGATTGCGCGAGTGTTCTGCGCGCAATCATCCGTTTATCCAGGGACGGTACAACCTACACCGAGCTTGCCGATCGCTATCAAGGTAAGCGCTTCAACAGTCCGAATGACATAGTGATGGGTCCGGACGGGGCGCTCTACTTCACTGATCCAACTTTGGATCTGCCTAAGGGCCAACTCCAGGAGACACCCTACCAGGGTGTCTATCGTTTGG
>JBARBP010000120.1:0-29679 GCA_049793195.1 Occallatibacter sp.
GTTCGGGCAGCACCTGCCAGGACGCCTCGCATACAGTATCGAGCCTGCAGGCGATCTTCCAGGCGATTGCGTCGACCTTCACAACGCCGCGATTGCTTCCTAACAACGCCACATAGGCGCCTGAAACAGGCAATCCTCTTATCGCGTCATCGCGGCAGACTCAATGGGTGAGCCTGCCGCGGTGCAGGTTTCAATTCAGTTCTTCGGGAATGATCAGCAACACTTCCACTCTTGCGGCTTGTCCGTTCTGGCTGGCTGGCCTGAATTGCCAATTCTGCAGAGATTTGAGCACGAACGGGGCTTGAGGGAATTCAGGAGGAAAGACGATGTTGAGAGCCTCGAAACGGCCTGACTGATTCACATAGCCGTGGATCATGATGGTGTTTCCATCGACAGGCCCGAGTGCGAGGTTGGGGCGCACGATGTTATAGGGCCATGGCGCCTCAAGGCGGGCAATTGTTCCCGCCGCCGATGCTTCCTCTGTGCGCGGGAGCGAATACTGCAGAATCCAACTCCTGGCCAGGCCCACATGGAGAAAGACCGTGTAGGCCAGCCTGCCGCCCCAAACTGTGTTGAGTTCAGGATACTGTGAGTCGAGCGATTCGCCGACGACGACCGCGCCAAACTGTCCGTCCCTGGGCAATGTGATCTGCGTGGCGGAGGGCTGGCCGCTCTGGCCGGAACCAACGTCAGCAGACGGAGGAGTTGAAGGTCCAGTCCCATCGGCTTTTGTGACGGCTGCATCTTGGTCCCCAGGATTGCCGGCGCTTGATCCCACACCAGCACTGCCGGGCTGATTGTTCTTGCCTTGCGCTGAAGAGTCCTGCGCCGGGCCTGGCGCCAACACACCTTGTGCATCGGTAGCCGCAGATTCGTTTACAGGAGGGAGCACGACCGTGCCTTGCGCCATTTTCAAATCTGACACCGACATGATTGCTGCTGGAGTTGGTTGCGCTGTGGGCTGCGAGACGGTTGCGGGCGCCATCTCGACGGGTGCGGGCGTGTGAATCGCGATGGGCGAAGTGGTGCTGGGCGGGGTGGGTAGTTTCGGAGAAGGAACGGCGACCGCCGAGATGCTGATGTTGGACAAGTCCACCTCTTCATTGGGTGGATCGGGCACGGGTTTCACATCGGCGGCAGTGGGCTTTTCCGGCTGCGGCGCGACAACTGTTTTTACATCGGCCTTCTTTGGAGACCAGATCATCATGGTGGGGACCGGGACTTCCTGCTTGAGTGTCACCTGGGTAGGAAGATCCGGCTGCAGCAGTGTCTGAGGGCCTTTTTGAGCTTTCGCAACTTGACGAAGAACTGGTGGCTGTGGAATTGGCTTGCCTGCGTCGGGCTTGGCCTTGGGCGGAGGGCCAGGCTTGCGAGGGCCTGGATACTTCACGTTGCTGCGCGCCGCGCGCCGCGCTTGCTGCTCGGGCGTTTCGAGATCAATATTGCGGACGGAATAACGCTCGGCGATCGCCTTGGTGTTGAGGCGCGGCGTGTACATCACTCCGAATGACAACAGTCCCAGCGCTACGCAATGAAACAGAACGGAAGCCACAAAAGAGGTTGACCGCTGGCCGATATCACGACTCTCCGAAAAGAGCGTTATCGTGCGGGAAGACTTCATGAACAGATGAACTCCCTCCCTCGTACCTCTTTCATCACTCCATTGTAGCCTTTAAAAGAATCGCTCAACTGAAAGTTGTAGGTCATAGCTCTCTTGATACCTTAGTGGTATTTGACCGCACAAGGCAGCGATATAAGCTCCATGTGGGGCATAAACTAAGACCGCGTTCGGAGTGACATTTTTGGTTTGGTACCCCATGGCACGCTTGGCCTGAATTGGGAAATTTGTAACGCTGGCAGCTGAGATTGCCGAAGTAGAAAGAAAAGGAAGTCTGGCGGTTTAGCCAGTTTCTTCAGGTATTCCAATGAATCGAAGGCTGCTGACAATTCTCCTGATCTCGTTCGCGATCGCCGGCGCGTGCGCGTTTTTGGTTTACAAGATCGTCGGGACACGCATGTCGGCTGCGAAGCCGGTAGTGACAACAAAGGTGGTTGCGGCGGCAACCGATATCAAACTTGGCGTGGTGCTGGCCGCCAAGGACCTGACGACAACAGAGATTCAGGGACCACTGCCGAAAGGCGTACTCCTGAAGCCGGAAGAATTGGTGGGCCGCGGCGTGATTTCGGATTTGTACCAGGGCGAACCGATTTTGGAGAGCCGGCTTGCACCACCCGGCTCCGGTGGTGGAATGGCAGCAACCATTCCTCAGGGCATGAGGGCGCTCGCGGTGAGGGTGGATCAGGTGGTGGGCGTGGCTGGATTCGTGACGCCCGGCATGCACGTGGATGTTCTTGCATCGGGCAACCCTCCCGGCGCCACGTCGGTAACTCAAGGCACGGTGACCAAGACGATTCTTCAGAGCATCCAGGTTCTCTCAGCGGGCACCGATATTCAAAAAGACGCGGAAGGCAAGCCGCAACAGGTACAGGTTGTAAACCTGCTGGTGACCCCGGAACAGGCGCAGACGCTGAGCCTGGCCAGCAATGAATTGAAGATTCAACTGGTTCTGAGAAATCCGCTGGATACGAAAATCTCGCAGGTTGCCAGTAACTCGATGGGGCAGATTATGGGAGATGCTCCTGCTCCACGCGGAGTGAGACGCGCGCCGAGAGCGGCGTCCAAGGTGTTCACCATCGAGGTGATCAACGGAACCGCGAGCAGCGTAGAAAAATTCAGATCTCCAGAGGCAAAGCAGTGAGAGCGAAGGCCGGCGTCACAATCGCATATTTGAGCGCGTTCTGTCTGGTCCTTTCCGCTGGGAAGGGATTGTGCGCTCAGGGCGCGCCTCCATCTCCATCGGGCGGGGCCACTTTTCAGGATTCGTCGAACGAGCTTTCGGTTGCGGTAGGCAAAACCGTGCTGGTAGATTGCGTGCGACCGACGACCAGAGTGGCGATCGGACTTGGCGATGTAGCAGAGGCCACAGCGATCAGCCCCAACGAGATTATGGTGAATGGTAAAGTCGCCGGAGAAACCAGCCTGATTATCTGGGACGACCGGGGCGGCCGGCAATTTTTCAATGTAACGGTGCGAGCCAGCACTGCCGCATCAGACAATAGTCTGGAAGCGGTTCGCCGCGAGCTGTCTACGGAGTTTCCTGGCCAGGTTCTGAAAGTGAACTCGGAGAACGGGGTCGTTTATCTGCGCGGAACAGCGAAGGATCTGCTCAGTTCAATGCGGGCGGTCCAGATTGCATCCACGGCTGGAAAGGTCGTGAATCTTCTCAACGTCGAGGTGCCGAAGTCGCTCCCGCAGATCCTGCTGAAGGTGCGCTTTGCGAGCGTGGACCGGAGCAAGGCGAAGTCGCTGGGGATTAATCTGTTCGATCTCGGCCTATTCAACGTGGTAGGCGGAATCTCGACCGGGCAATTCTCTCCGCCCTTTGTGGGCGGGGGATCATCCGCTTCAGGCGGATTCGCTGCCGGAGGAAATTCGGCATCGCTTTCCAATGAGGGCAATCTCTTTGCCTTCTTGCCCGGCTTGAGTTCGGGCGCAACAATCCAGGCTCTTGAGACCACGGGCGTGGTGGAAGTGCTTGCGGAACCGAACATCGTGGCCATGGATGGGCAGGAGGCAAGCTTTCTGGCTGGCGGAGAGTACCCATATCCGATGGTGCAGGGAAGCTCGGCGGGTAGCGCGGGCGCAGTGACGATTCAGTTCAAGGAGTATGGCGTCAGGCTTAATTTCATTCCGACCATCACTCCGCGCGGAACGATCCGCCTGCAAGTCGCACCCGAAGTGAGCTCTTTGGACTTTTCGAATGCCGTGCAGATTTCGGGATTCAACGTGCCGGCAATTACCACCCGCAAGATGAAGACCGAAGTTGAATTGGGCGAGGGCTCGACTTTTGTGATTGGCGGACTGATCGACAACCGCGAGACGGAGACTTTTGAGAAGATCCCATTCATTGGGGACATTCCGATTCTGGGCAAATTCTTCCAGTCCAAGTTGAAGAACAGAACCAACACGGAGCTGATGGTGCTGGTAACGCCGGAGATCGTAGCACCGCTGGAGGCGGGCACGAAGCCTCCCGAAGTGAAGTTCCCGGTCAAGTTCCTTCCGCCGAATTCAAACAATCCCATGAATCATCCGGACGCGAAGACGGCTGCCAACACCCCTGCTCCAGCGCCGGACGTGATTCCAGTAGAGACATTGATCCAGAGCATGAAGCCGGAGAAGTCGCTGGTGATTGAAGGCGACACGGGAGGCTTTGGTTCAGCCGGCACTTTGACAGGCGGTGGTGGCGGTGGCATGCCGGTTCCTATGCCGACGACTCCTCCATAGTGGGGAGGGCCGCCACGGCCATGCGCTGGGATCAGAGGCGGGCAAATGAATCCGATCGGTTGGATAGCTGAGAAGCTTCAAGGCCGGTCCGCTCCAAGCGGGGCGGCGACGCCGGATCAGCGCCTTCAAGTTACAAATCCGGTGCGTTCAACGGTCCTTGCGACTTGCCTGGAGGTCGCCGACAGCGGGCCGAAGCGCAATAAAGGCCTGCTCGGCCGTGAGGGGCTTGCTCAGGGTGAAGGCTTGTGGATCGTGCCCTGCGAATCCGTCCACACTTTTTTCATGCGGTTTCCGATAGACCTCGTCTATCTGGACCGCAAGCACAGGATCAAGAAGGTGCGAAGCGCGGTGGGACCTTGGCGACTTTCGGCCTGTCTCTCCGCGCACTCCATTCTTGAGCTTCCGGCAGGGACCATTCGCGCTACGCAAACTCAGCCTGGAGACTCGCTGGAGTTTCTCCCAGCGGAGCTCAGCACTGAAAATCTGGATGCGGCGAGCGCTTGAGTTAGTGCCGGGAAGTGGGCGAAGCCGTCACCTGCGTGATCACTCAGCGACCGAGGCCGCATGGCTTGCTTGCTGATTCTGTTCTGTCCTGCACAGTGCGGGAGTACGCCACACTTTGAACACCGCGTGCACCGCCATGCCGATCGTGAGTACCGCCATCAAGCGCAGCAGGCCGGGATGAGCGATCAGAAGCGGGTATGCGAACCTGACTGTGAGCGTCCAGCAGGCTACGACCGCCAGATAAGTAATCGCACTGCGGAACCTGCGGTATCCCACGCAAGCCGCGAAGCAGCCGAACGCGAGGCCGGCAACCAGGTCAATCACGTAGTGCTCACCCGTGGCGAGCGTGGCTAACCCGGTGCCGAACAGGAATGCCAGCGAAACCGCTTGCCAAAACCTGCCGGGTGCAAAAAGCACAAATACAAATGCCGTGCCGATGTGGAGGGAGGGGAATGCGTTTGGCATCGCTGCTAGCCTGACGGTTTCTGCCTGTACCTGGGGAGGATTGAGCCAGTGCGCGCCAAAGGCATAGATGGGACCGCATCCTGGCAGGACGGCATACAGGAGCGGCCCGACTACCAGTTCGCCAACGTAGGCCAGGACCACCGATCCGCGCACTTTGCTGTATTCGGTAACAAGAAACCAGGCGATCATCATGGGGACCATCAACTGGTAGACAACGAAAAGCGGAATTCGGAAGACGCCTTGCAAACTCCTTGCAATGGGGGCAGCAGTCACACCAAGTGCCCGATCGAGCGCGAATAAAACATAATCGTACTTCCAGGGAAGCAGACCACCTTCCCTGCTCATGAAGACGGTGAGAAGAAAACCGAAAAACAGGTTGAGGATGAGGGCAAAGACGAGCAATGGGCGCGTCTTGTCCTTCTCGTCCCTGAGCATCCAGATCACGGACAGGAACAGGGCCATCACCCCAATGACGCCGGGATTTAACAAGAGCGAAAGCAGGTGCATCTTCTCTCCCAGCCTATCGTCTACCGGCATCGGCGGCAGGCGAAATTGCCCGGGGGTAACCCGAGACGACAATCCTGATGGACTGTCGATCGCAGTATTTTCTGGCTCTGCGGCTTCTCGCTGGTTACGTTTTGATCGCGGTCTAAACAGCTTGTTCTGCAAGCTGGATGGATTGCGGCCCACTCGTGGTAGCGCACGCCAGGAGATACCAAATAAACCAGGCAGGCACGGTCCAAAGATATTGGGGCGAGGTGACCATGAAGCCGGAGACCAATTCGACCAAGATTGCGAGACTGGCAAAGGAGAGGATAACCAACAGGAGCCGCGACCGCGTCCGATAGAGACCCTGCATGAGGGCAGGAATCGCGAGGCCGCCATCGTAAACCCACGAGTAGGGCGCCGCAACCAGGGAAACAAGAACGAGCAGGTTGCCGGATTCTTCCCAATCCCACGCTTTGCGGCGGGACCAGAAGTAGCTCAATGCCCAAGCCGAGCCGAGCAGTGGCGCCAGGTATTGGAGCCAGATCGCATGGGGGTTAAGCCACAGCCGGAGGACGACGACCAGGCAAGGGATGTACTCCGATTCCAGTCCGGCGGCGCGCATCATCTGTGCGTAATCGTGCCAGGCTGTTGGATCGAGCAAGTAGGCGATGGCGCAACTTGCGGCAAGCGCGATCGCGGCTCCCATGAAGATCCTGTAGCTGCGCGAGACGATTATCCAGACGATCAGCACAACACCGAAAGGAATAAACAAGTGTGGCTTGAGGGCGCAGAGCCAGAGCGACATTCCGGCCAGAAATGGATGTGTGCGGTGCAAGCAAAGAAACAGAACGTACCCAAACAGCGCGAACATCGTCGTCTGCCCCATGATGGAGCAAAGCAGGGCGGGGCCAAACGAAAGCGCAATCCAGTGGAGATGGTTCCTGGGCCGCCCGTGCATCCGCCACAAGATCAGGACTGAAGCCAGCAGGCACGCGAAGATTGCCATTGACCACAAAAACGCCCCGATCCGCAAGCCGACGAATCCGAGCGCCACCACAAGCGGCAGAGTCCAGGGCGGGTTGCGCATGAAAAGGACACCATACCCTTTGGCGAGGCCTGCGGATTGTTCAATTTGCTTCATTGTGGCCGCGTCGTACGGATTACCGTGGTGGACGAGTTGCTGGCCCGTAGCCCAAAAACAAACGAAATCACGTGACGCCGCAATCTTGCCTGCAAGCGGTACAACGCACAGGAACAAGGTGGTGAAGGCAAGCGCCAGCCCGGCGACCGTGGCAATCGAAAGTTCAACGAAATCGATGCGCGGCTTAGTCGCGGAAGCATTGGCGCTGGACATGATCGCATTCTAATTTCTGCCAGTATCGATCCGGCGGAGCCTGCCGAATCAGAGCCTTATTAGTAACTTTTGGTGTGATTACGTTCACGTGATGTATACGGCGCCGGTCTGTGCGAGCACCCCATGTAAACGGCTGTATACAGGGCCTTGCTGTTCGGGATCGATGGGAATTTTCTAAGTTGTTGATTAGTAACGGACAGCTGTGAATCAAGGATTGGCATGCCACATGCAATGTTGAGGGTGGCCCGGCTGAGGCTGGGAAATACTGAAAATGGAGAGAAACGAATGAACAACCTGCTTCTGAAGCTATATGTGAAGTTCCAGGATCTGGCCAGCCGTGAAGAGGGTCAGGATCTCGTTGAGTACGCCTTGGTCGTCGCTTTGATCGCGTTCGGCGCAACCGCGGGCATGGGCAAACTGGCCAGCGGCATCAACGCAGCTTTCAGCGCTGTCAGCACGAAGCTCGGCGCCTACATCAGCTAGTTCTGGCGTAGCACGACAGCTCACCTCAGCCTCCCGGCTGGAGAGAATCGGTGGAAACGCATCAGTGTTTCAACGGATTCCCTCCAGCCGGGGTAAACCCCTTAACCAACGGCTGAAATGCATTCCGAAGTTCCCCGATTCAGGCTGGGAAGCCAAAAGATTCTAATACCTGCCTTGATTCCTGAGCACCGATAAGTCAAGGAGTATCAGGAAGAATCCTATATTCTGCCGGTAATCCGGCCGAGGCTGGAAAGTCCGCGCAAAGAGGAGAACACCAAAAATGAATAACCTGCTTCTGAATTTGTATGTGAAGTTCCAGGAACTGAAGAACGGCGAAGAAGGTCAGGACCTGGTTGAGTATGCCCTGGTCGTCGCTTTGATCGCTTTCGGTGCCACAGCCGGCATGACATCTTTGGCCAGCGGCATCAACAGTTCATTCAGCGCTGTGAGCACCAAGCTCGGCAACTACATCAGCTAGCCGCTTCGTCTGCACAGGCAGGGCGGCGTAACTAACTAGAGCGGTTTTTCTTCGGGAGAGGCGCAAACGCCAGGCATGAATGCCGGAGCGCACTCTCCCCTACAAGTTCGTACACTAGCGGCCTTTCAAAAAGCCAGCTTCCTGTTGTTTGGTTTTGCGGATCTGTTCCCAGGTTGCATTGCTCAATTCGGCCCAGTTCACTATGGGTATGGTTCACTTGCCTATCCAGGGCTGGGACAAAATCAAATCTCAGGGAGAAAACTAGAATGAACAACATGCTTCTGAATCTCTATCTGAAGTTCCAGGAACTGAAGAACGGCGAAGAAGGTCAGGACCTGGTCGAGTATGCGTTGGTTGTGGCTCTGATTGCTTTTGGCGCTACAGCCGGCATGACATCATTGGCGGGCGGCATCAACGGCGCGTTCAGTTCCGTCAGCACCAAGCTCGGCAGCTATATCAGCTAGTTGCTGGCATAGCACCGAGGCATAGCACTAGCTAGACAACCAAAATCTCTGGCTCCATTTCCATGCGGGAGAGGCGCGAACGCTGGGTTCAAGCGCCGGTGCGCACTTTCCTCCGCGAGGGTATCCATCGACTGCCTTACCCAAAGGCAGCTCCTTGTTGTCGGATTTTGAAACTACGCTTCCAGATTGCATTGCCCGGCTCATTCGAGCCGGATCGGGTATTAAGAGACTTCCGACCTAAGTTGGAAGCACATTGAAGCGCCAGGGAGGGACGTCTTGCACGACATGCTTCTGAGAGTTTTTCTAAAGTTTCAGGATCTGAGGGACAGCGAAGAAGGTCAGGACATGGTGGAGTATGCATTGGTTGTCGCGCTGATCGCATTCGGCGCGGTTGCCGGCATGGGCAAACTCGCAGCCGGCATCAGCCACGCGTTTAGCGACGTCAGCACACGGCTCGGCGGCTATATCAGCTAATCGCCTACCCTGCCACCGGCACTCCATCGAAGTTGCAAGCTCTGTTTCCATGCGGGAGAGGCGCGAACGCCGGGCGTGAGCGCCAGGGCGCACTCTCTTCAGCAAGGGTATCCACTGGCTGCTAAACCAAGGGCAGCCTTTTGTTGTCGGATTTTGAAAAGCTTCGCTCCCAGATTGCATTTCCCGATTCAGCCCATCGGGACCGGGTCATACGCACGCCCAGCTGAGGCTGGGACTCTATCAACGATCAAACGGAGGAAGGCTATGAACAAGATACTTCTGAATCTGTATGTGAAGTTCCAGAATCTGGCGAACAGCGAAGAAGGTCAGGATCTGGTCGAGTACGCGCTGGTGGTGGCACTGATCGCATTCGGCGCAACGGCCGGCATGGGGAAGCTGGCTGGCGGCATCAACAGCGCATTCAGTACGGTCAGCACGAAGCTGGCAGGCTACCTCAGCTAATCGCCGTCCTGAAGCCGATAAGGCAGGGCAGCCAGACATTGTCGCTTGTTTGCAGAGGGGATGCCCGCGGCAAAGTCAACTGCCGGGGCGCACTCTGCTGCCTATACAATTCGTTTTCAGGATGGCAAGCATTCCAACTCGGGCGCCAGATCGCTTCTTGAATCAGGCTGAGTCGCTGTGTGTGCTGCTCGATCGCATACGCGGCACTTTCAGCTCGATTGGGGAAGTGGCCTGACATGCCTCTGCCTTCTTCTCCGGATAACGGCAATGCACTGATGATCATTGAAGGCGGCCTTACGGCGATCGCCTTCGCAGTGGCATTTGCAGTGCCGCGGCTTGGCTCCGCGTGGTTCGCCCGCATCGAACGCACGTTCAGCAGGTTTGCGCACAGGCAGGGGTTGGCGGTTGCATCGGTCGGCCTTGCGACCCTTTTGCTTCGACTCGCCATTCTTCCCCTTTTCCCCATTCCGCTTCCATTCATCCACGACGATTTCAGCCATCTGCTCGCAGCCGATACCTTTGCCCACGGCCGGCTCACCAACCCTACTCCCGCGATGTGGACTCATTTTGAAAGCTTCCACATCACGATGCAGCCGACTTACATGTCAATGTACTTTCCTGGGGAGGGGCTGATACTTGCCGCCAGCAAAGTGCTCTTCGGAAGCCCGTGGTTTGGCATCCTGATATGCAGTGCGCTGATGTGTGCGGCAATCTGCTGGATGCTGCAAGCGTGGTTGCCACCTGCCTGGGCCCTTCTTGGGGGCATCGTGGCGATGCTGCGTTTGGGGCTGTTCAGCTACTGGGTTAATACCTATGCGGGCGGGGGGCTCATCACCGGCCTGGGCGGAGCCCTGGTGCTGGGAGCGCTGCCGAGGTTGATGAAGACTGCACGCCTTCGCTACGGAATTGTGATGGCGATCGGCATGATTCTTCTTGGCCTCACCCGACCCTACGAAGGCATGCTTCTTTGTTTGCCGGTCGCGGTTGCGCTGGGCCATTGGGCGCTGTTCGGGAAGAATCGGCTGAGCCCGGCGGTATTGCTTCGGCGGGCGGCTGCGCCGCTGCTGCTGATTGTTGCTGCCGTAGCCTGGCTGGGCTATTACGACTACCGCGCATTTGGAAGCCCTACGACTTTGCCCTACACCATTGATCGAGCTACATACGCCGTAGCGCCCTATTTTGTGTGGCAGCGGCTTCGGCCCGAGCCACAGTACCGGCACGCTGTCATGCGGGAGTTCTATACCGATCTCGAGGTGAAGGAATATCCGCGCATTCATTCATGGTCTCGCTTTGTCCCGCTGTCGTGCGGAAAAGTGCTGGTGGCCATCCTGTTCTTCGCGGGCTTTGCGCTGCTGCCTCCGCTCATCATGCTGCGCAGAGCGCTGATGGATCGCCGCATCCGGTTCCTGGCTCTAAGCCTGCCGGTGCTGATGGCGGGTATGGCGATCGAGATATTCATGATCCCGCACTACCTGGCGCCCTTCACGGTGGTGTTTTATGCCCTTGGTTTGCAGGCCATGCGTCACCTTCGCGTCTGGATGCCTGAAGGCAAGCCAGTAGGCGCAACGATGGTCCGGCTGACGGTGACAGTATGTTTTGTGATGGCAGGCGCCAGGCTGCTTACCGGGCCGCTGCATCTCGAGATTGCGGAATGGCCAGCGGCAGGATGGTCGAGTACGTGGCGCGGACCGGAGCATTTTGGCACGGAACGCGCGCAGATTCAGGCGCGGCTGGAACAGTTCCCCGGCGAGCAACTGGCGATTGTCCGCTATTCCTCCGGCCACAATCCGCTTGACGAATGGGTCTACAACCTCGCTGATATCGATGGTTCCAAAGTCGTATGGGCAAGAGAGATGGACGCAGCGAATAATTTGGAGTTGATGCGCTACTACCAGCAGCGAAAGGTCTGGCTGGTGGAACCGGATGCAACGCCGGCAGTCGTTGTGCCCTATCCAATTGCAGAACCGCCCTCTACAGGCAAGAACTGAATCGGCAGCGCGCGCCGGGTACGAAGAATTGATGTCGGAGGAGTCCAGACCATGATCAGCGGAAAGCGAATTGCGGTTGTAATGCCGGCATACAACGCCGAGAAGACGCTGGAGATGACGGTGCGCGAGTTGTCCGATGTAGTGGACATCAAGATCCTGGTTGACGACTCAAGCAAGGACCAGACCGCTGCGCTTTCCCGCAAGCTGGGCATGCAGACGTTCGTCCACGACACCAACTATGGATATGGGCGCAATCAGCAAACCTGTTACCGCGAGGCTCTAGCCGCGGGCGCCGACATTGTGGTGATGCTTCATCCCGACTACCAGTACGCGCCGTCTCTGGTGCCGGCAATGGCCGGCATGGCGGCCAGCGGTGTATACGACATGGTTCTCGCGTCGCGCATTCTTGGCGCAGGCGCGTTGAAGGGCGGAATGCCCCTCTACAAATACGTCGCGAATCGGTTTCTGACGGCGTTTCAAAATCTGTTTCTGGGCGTTAAGCTTTCCGAGTATCACACCGGGTTCCGGGCATTCTCAAAGGAACTGCTGCAGACGCTTCCGCTGCTGGAAAACTCCGATGATTTTGTCTTCGACAACCAGATGATCGCGCAGGCCGCTATGTTCGGGTTCAAGATCGGCGAAATCTCCTGCCCAACGAAGTACTTCAAGGAAGCCTCTTCGATCAATTTCAGGCGCAGCGTGCAATATGGATTGGGAGTGCTGGCCACCACCGCGGGATTCGTCGCGCACAAACTGGGAATCATTCGCATGCCGCGCTTCGGAGCTACGGGAAGAAAAGTGACGCAGCAGTATTACTCCCAGGCCAAGCAGGGTTCCTGAGAAACTGGATTCAACCGTGACTCGAATCCGAAGGCAGGCGAACTCCCCGGCATGATCGTGTCTTCCAGTCCGGATTATTCCATTTCGATCGCGGGAATCGAGTTTGGGCTCACTCTGATTGCAGTAGCTTTGGCATTTGTTTCGCCCCGTCTTGGTTCTCCGCTATTTCATCGCATCGAGCAAACCCTCGGGCGGCTAGCCCGGAGGAGAGGCTTGGCGGTCGTCACCGTCGGTCTTTCAGAATTGCTTTTACGTCTCGCACTGCTTCCTCTCAGCCCTATTCCAAAACCCTTCATCCCGGATGACTTCAGTTTCCTGCTTGCAGGAGATACCTTTGCCTCGGGAAGGCTGACTAACCCTACGCCGGCGATGTGGACGCACTTTGAAACCGTGCACGTCTCCATGCAGCCGACATACATGTCGATGTATTTCCCAGCACAAGGACTGGTGCTGGCCGCGGGGAAGGTACTCTTCGGCAATCCGTGGTTTGGTCTGCTGTGCGTGAATGCGCTTTTGTGCGCTGTTCTTTGCTGGGCGCTTCAGGCATGGCTTCCCCCGGGCTGGGCGCTGTTGGGGGGATTTCTCGCAGTCCTGCGATTGGGGCTCTTTAGTTATTGGATCAACACATACACCGGCGGCGCGGCGATTGCCGCTCTTGGCGGCGCTCTGGTCTTTGGCGCGTTTCCACGGCTCATGAACGATGTCCGAGTTCGCGATGGTGTTTTGATGGCGCTGGGTATCGTGGTGCTCGCAATCAGCCGGCCTTATGAGGGTCTGCTGCTGTGCATCCCGGTGGCAGTGGTTCTGGGCCGCTGGATTCTCTTCGAAAAAAATCGGCCTGCGCCGGCGGTGCTGATTCGCCGCGCTGCGTTGCCGCTGGTCGTACTCATCGCGGGCGCTGCGTGGATGGCCGACTACGACTACCGGGCATTCGGAAGCCCACTTACTCTTCCTTACACCGTCAATCGCGCAACCTACGCCGTAGCTCCGTATTGGATATGGCAATCGCCGCGGCCCGAGCCAGCCTATCGCCATCCTGTGATGCGCGACTTCTACGTGAAGCAGGAACTTCCGGTCGTAACCAACTACCACACTGTGGCGGGCTTTGTGGTGCAAAACATTTTCAAGCCTGTCAACTTGCTTAGGTTCTATGCCGGAGTTGCTTTGCTTGCGCCGTTGTTGATGTTGCGCAGGACGCTCCAAGACAAGCGGACTCGATTCTTCGTCGTGGGTGGACTGGTTTTGATGGCCGGAATGTTCATCGAGCTGGTCTCGCTTCCCCACTATGTCGCGCCGTTTACGGTGGCGTTTTATGCCATTGGCCTTCAGTGCATGCGCCACTTGCGCGTCTGGGCTCCGGGGGACAGGCCGGTCGGTTTGGGAATCGTGCGCGCGCTTGTCGTCATCTGTATGGCGATGGCTGGGCTGCGGGCGTGGGCGCAACCTCTCGATTTGGAGCTTGCCAATTGGCCGCCATCATCGTGGACCGCAAATTGGTATGGGCCCGGTGAACTGGGCGAGCCGAGAGCGCGCGTGCTTGCCGACCTGGAGCGGCAGCCGGGGAAGCAACTCGTGATTGTCCGATATTCCAAGGACCACAATCCAGTTTGGGAGTGGGTGTATAACGCCGCGGACATCGAGAATTCGAAAGTGATTTGGGCCAGAGCGATGGATCCTGCGAATAATCTGGAACTCATTCGCTATTACAAAGACCGCAAGGTTTGGCTTGTGCAGCCAGACCTGAGTCCGATATCGGTGTCGGCTTATCCGCTGCCTTAGAGCGGTTCCAGAATTCACGTGCCCTTTTGAGGGTGGAGGAGGGTGGCATTTTCTTGAGGAAAATGCCACTCGGCAGTCGTGGTTCCCAGGTTCAGCAATTCTGGAACCGCTGCAACAGATGGCCGGCGGTATACTGACGCCGTGGCAGGGCAGCAATCAGGACGGAAGTTCGGATTGATTTCAATACCGCACGCTGACCGCAAAACGCGGGCGATTGCAGCTCTGCTGCTGGCGTTCTGCGCGATTGTTGCAGACGGGCAGCAGGCGGGTAATCGTGCACCCGCGGGCTTGCCCATTTCGGTTGCCATTACGGTTGTCGACGAAAACGGGTCGCCCGTTCCCGCTGCGCAGATTACCATCCTCGAACCAAGTCAGAGCGCTCTTCAACTGTGGAGCGGCTATGACGGTCATTGCAGCTTCGTTCCTCGCCAAAGCGCGCCGTACCAGATTCAGTCGGGGAAGCCCGGCTTCTATCAAGACATGCAGAGCGGGGTCGACCCGGCGGTGAAGAGCGTTCGGATTGTGCTCACGCACGAGCAGATTGTGCAGGAGCAGGTGGACGTGACGGCTTCAGTCCCAGGCATCGACCCTGAGCAGACATCCGACCAAATCACAATGAATACGCCGGAGATCGTCAACATTCCGTACGAGCCCTCGCGCGATATCCGTAACCTGCTGCCCTTTAATCCGGGTGTTGTAGCGGACGTTACGGGACAAGTCCACGTGGCGGGATCGGAGACCTGGGCGACGCTCGACGAGATAGACGGCTTCGATGTCCGCTCGCCGGTGAACGGAGTTTTGGGGATGCGCGTGAGTGCTGACGCGGTGCGCACCATTGACGCGGAGACGACTCGATATCCGGTGGAGTTTGGCCGAGCGACAGGGGGCGTGATCGCTTTCTACACTGGCATGGGTGATAACAAATTCCGTTTCAATGCCACCAACTTCATTCCATCGTTCCGCAGCCTGAACGGGATTCGCTTTAACCAGTTCGTGCCCAGATTTACATTTTCCGGGCCGATCGCGCGCAACAGGGCGTGGTTCTACGACGGCCTGGAAACGGAATACGACAACATATATATAGCGGAGCTTCCGGCCAACGCAGATACGGACCGGCTGATCCGCGGCAGCAATCTCCTGAAAGTTCAGGCCAACATTACACCGGCCAACATCGTGACCGGCGGCCTGCTCTTCAACGACTATCACTCGCCTTACGATGGCATCTCATCGCTGACGCCACAGGTGAGCACAACCAAACGCGACACGATCGCCTGGCTGCCTTATCTTCGCGACAAGTGGAACTTCGCAGGCGGCGAGTTGCTGGACCTTGGCGTCGGGGTGGTGCGCGTCCGCGACGGTTACGAACCGCACGGAAACACGCCTTACGACATTACCCCGGAGTTGCCGTCGGGCAGCTACTTTGAGAACTTGACCGGCCGTTCGCAGCGCGAAGAAGGGACGGCCGCGCTCTATCTGCGGCCGCGCCATTCGGCCGGCACGCACGACTTTAAACTGGGCCTTGACCTGGATCATGTTGGTTACGACGAGAATGTGGATCGAGCGCCGATCAGCTACTTGCGCGAAGACGGAACGCTGTTGCGGCAGAGTATTTTTCCGGCGGAGGCGCCTTTCACGCTGCACAACGTGGAGGTGGGCGCGTACGTTCAGGACCGCTGGCAGCCGCGCGCGGGATTGCTGGTTGAGCCGGGAGTGCGCTTCGATTGGGACGAGATTGTGCGACGGCCGCAGGTTGCGCCGCGGATTGCTGCCGTCTACTCGCCGCCAGGCGGTGAAGGCACAACGAAGATTTCGGCAGGCATTGGGCTCTACTACGAGCACACGCAGCTTGAATACCTGACGCGCGCGCTGGCGGGAATCCGCGACGACACTTATTACGCGGTGGATGGCGTTACGCCAACGGGTGCGGCAGAAGAGACCAGTTTTACGGCGAACTATAGCTCGCTGCACGAAGCGCGCGCCATCAACTGGAGCCTTGGCGTGGAGCACAAGCTGCCGTGGCAAATCTTTGCCGGGGCCAACTTCATGCAGAAGCGGACATCCAATCTGTTCACATACGTGAATCAAGGCGGTCCCACGGCGCTCGCGGGAAATTATCTACTGACGAACCAGCGGCAGGATCGCTACAACTCATTCGAGGTGGATGGACGGCGGATGTTTGGGAATGAGTACTCGCTGTTTGTCTCGTATACACACTCCTCAGCGCGCACCAACGCGGCGCTCGACTACTCGCCAACGCTCACAGTTCTGGGTCCGCAACAGAGCGGGCCTTTGGCGTGGGACACGCCTAATCGCACTATCTCCTGGGGTTGGTTGCCGGTGCCGCTTGCCAAGCTGCGCAAGAGGTGGGACTTTGTGTATTTGCTGGACGTGAGCACGGGAGTTCCGTATACGCCGGTGAATGCCAATCGGCAGGTGGTGGGTGCAGCCGGGTCGCAACGCTTTCCGGACTACATCGACTTCAGTCCGGGTCTTGAATGGAAATTTCACTTTCGAGGCGCTTACTTCGGCCTGCGCGGGGTGATGGAGAATGCCACGGATAGCAACAATGCCGCGATCGTGAACAACGTGGTGGACTCACCGCAGTATGGGGCTTTCAGCGAGTTTCAAGGCCGGGCCTTCACGGCGCGGATTCGGCTGATTGGGGCGAAGTAGTCGCCTGGGAGTCGCTTCCGGTTTGACAGTGACTCAGCCGCTGCGCGCTCGTCACCTGGCACGGCTACTGCGCAATGCCAAAATATCTTTCGGTCAACTCATCAAACTCTATATCGGTCTTGCATTTTTCAACGGGTTTACCGGGAATGTGAATTTCACAAGTGGATGGAGGCACATCGGGATAATTTTTGTCGTGAGAGTCAACCCAAATATAGTTTGCGAAGACCCGCCCGCCAAACGCATCGTAAACCACAGCTACGGTCACCGGAATCTTCCCGACGGAGGTGGAATTAACGCGGACAAAGCACACATTCACCGTAGGGTCGTAGTGGCTGGTGTAGCTGCTGATGTTGGCACTGCTCTTAGGGATATTGTTCACGCTCTGGTTCTCGCGGAATTTCTTCCCGGCCTGTTCGTCGCACATCTTTTGTTGAAACAAACTGGCGGCAACCGGAGTAAACAAGGGCTGGGCTCCGCTGGCAGGTTTGGGTGCGTCCACTGACAGACTGCGTAGGCCGCACCCCGAAAGGATCTCGAGGCCAAAGCCGATGACAGCCAATAAAATCCAAGCTGATTTCGTAGCTTTCATACTCATACCCCCCTCCGGCGACTTGCACACAGGATACGCCGTGGCCCCAACAAAGCTACACCAACGTCGTTCCGGGTGTGTAGCAGCCAACTTGGCGATTACGATTCAGCCAATAGGCTCTCTGACGCAAGAGAACAGCTTCCGAGAGCACTTTCTTGCTCAAAGGGGTTGCGGAAAAGCCTGGACTTTGTGCAAAAAGCCGAGCGGTCTGGACCAGGTGCACCTTTGCAGGCCGTTAACGGTACGATTCGTCGCGGTGGATCACGAACTCCGGATACGCGCCCCCGCCCAGTTCGTGCAGGTCCATGCCGATGCGCTCGCCGTCAGGGTCCACTCTGAAAGGCACAATGCGGTTCAGGAGCCAGAAGAGCAGATAAACCAGAGGCAGAAACACACCAAGCAAGGTGGTGATGCCAACCAATTGAGCAACGAACTGGCCGGGCCGGTGCGAGAAGACTCCGGCGGCGAACAGACCCCACAGGCCGGCTGTGGCGTGGACAGAGATCGCGCCCGAAGGGTCGTCGACGGAGAGTGCAAGCTCGAACAACTCGACGAGCAGAGGGGTGGCAATGCCAGCGACGATGCCGACGAAGAGCGACACGATTGGCGAGACGAGGGCGGCGCAGGCACTGGAGGCTACAAGTCCGGACATCCATCCGTTGGCGCAGAGGCTGGCGTCGGGCTTGCCAAAACGGATGCTAGTGACAGTAAAGGTGGCCGCGAGGGCCGCAGAGGCGGAGAGGATGGTGTTGATTGCCGTCTGGGGCAATGAAGCAAAGGGCGCGTTGAGCCAGAGGATTGCGCCGGCAGCATTCCAGGCCATCCATCCGACGAGGCTGACGAGGCAGCCAAAGAGCACATAGGCGGCATTGTGGCCGGGCATGGCTGTTGAGAAGCCTTCCTTCGGGAACTTGCCACGTCGGGGCCCGGCGATCCAGATGACGGCCATCGCGCTCAAGCCGCCAAGCACATGGACGGTGCCTGCACCGCCTGGGTCGAGGAAGCCGACGGCGACGCTGCCACTGGTTGGAAAGTTGACGCCGAGTTGGCTGAGCCATCCGCCGCCCCAGATCCAATAAGCAGCGAGCGGAAACACAAAGGCGGCAAGAAGCGCGGCAGTAGCGCAGCCAGCGGCGAGCCGCCAGCGATCGGCTCCTGAGCCCCACGGAACGATGGCAGCGAGAGCGACGGCAAGAACCTCAAAAATGAGTGCAAGTTGCGATTGCGCCGGAGCCGAGCCCAGACCGCTGAGCAGAAATGGTCCTGTGCCGAGCCAATTCCATGGCTTGCCGGCCAGATAGAAGATGTGACCCGCGCCCCCCGGCGGACAGCCGGCAAAGGCTGCGCCCACGAGAGCAAATACGATCGTGGTAACGGCGGCAATGGCCAGGTTGCCGAGTAGCGCCTGAGCAACCGAACGGGAACGGCCGAGGCCCGCATTGATGAGCGCCACACCTGCAATGGACAGCGGAGCAAGTAGCAGCAACACAAAGGTCAACGCGAAAATAGAGTCGGGCATAGCGGAAGGCGTCGTCGGGTTCATGGGCGGCTGTCTCCACGCGCAAGCAGGTGCCCGCGCACCGCGACTCCAAGGCCGAGGAGCTCGACGACCAGACCGCAGAGTACGAAGATTGAGCGCTGCGCCGGATCGGCAAACAGAACCAGTGCGGCGATCGAGAGAAAGAATCCGGCTGGCATAACGAGTAATCCGGCGTACTTCATGGTCAATCCTTTCCGAGCCCATGCGGAATGCTATGAACGATGTATGAGGGGCAGCTCGGTCCAAGATGGGACAAACGACAACCCACCAGGTACCTGATTCAGAAGGTTTGCTCTGCCAATTGTCTTTTTAAGGTCGACTGTTACGCGCTGATGAATTCCCTTATGAATTCTATAGCAACGGGTTGTCAGGCTCAGGCAGTTCGAATCGCAACCAACGGCGTTCACGCCAAAGGCGGTTTGGACGCCTCAATTTCAGAGGCCGGAGATTCGACGCCGAGGATTGCCAGACGGTTTGCTTACTGCCTGAGCTTGAGTTTTCGGTTGTCCTTGTCTGTGCAGGCCAGTATGCTGGCCGCATGTTTGCCTGTGGTTGGTCGAAAAGGTTTCCCGTATTGCTGGCCCTGTTGTTTGCGACAGCGATCGGGACGCTCTGCGCCCAAACTGCGGCGGCGCCCGATGAGCCAACGAGGGTGGCCAGCATCGATCGACCCCATGCGGATGACTGGAGCAGCGACATCAACGCCGACTGGCGCGTTCACGATGGCGACGATCCGGCCTGGGCTGCTCCCGGATTCGACGACACCGCGTGGGAGCAGGTGCGGCTCGACGGTCTTGGCGCTGCACGGCCAGGCTGGCGCTGGTACAGGCTGCACATCAAGCTCAGCGAAAATCATCCCGACCTCACGCTGCTGATTGAAGGCGGAGTCGGCGTCTATGAGCTCTACATCAATGGAGCGCGGGTTCCCGGACCGCGGCTGCGTTCGAGCTTCGGCGTCAATCGGCCAATTGAGCGAACTTTTCCGCTCGACATGCCCGAATCCCGCATCGACATTGCACTGCGCACTTATGCGCCGCCGGCCTACTCGTCGTGGCGCTTGCCGCTGTTTATGACGGCGACGGTCGGCACTCCGGACGCGATTGAAGCCCAGCGCCAGGCGTTGGAGAGCGACCGGATTTACACGTTGATTCCTTCCGTCGCTATCAACCTGCTTCTGCTGCTCGCAGGGATTGGGGTGCTCTCGCTCAATCGCAGCCAGCGGAACCATTCAGAATATCTATGGCTGGGCTTGTACCTGTTTCTGGTCGGCGCCGCAGATTTGCTTTGGTATTTTCAATATTCCGGCTACCTGCCGCTCTCTGCCAATCTTCTTCTTGCCGATCCGCTGCTCTATCTGGTCACCGTCGCCCAGATCGAGTTCACATTCAGCTTCGGCGGCAGGCGGCCCACGCTCGCCTGGCGCTTGTATGAGGCGCTGCTGCTGCTGGCTCCGGCGATGACATGGCTTTCCTTTTTCGGCATCTTGCCCAGCGTGGCGTACATGGTGATGGAACCGGCCCTACTCGTTCCCGTGGCCTTGCTGCTTCCCATTTTGCTTTACACCTGGTATCGGCACGGGAATCGTGAGGCGGGTTGGCTGATTCTGCCGAGCCTTTTGCCCGCAGCTACCATGTCGCTCTACGACCTGGGCACACTTTCGATTTTCTTTGGATGGAAGCGCTTCGAGTTTCTCGACAACTCGATCCAGCTCGGCCCCGTTCCCATTGAGCCGAACGATGTTGGCAATCTGCTTTTTCTGCTGGCCATCACCATCGTCATTTTCTTTCGCTTTACGCGCGTAAGCCGCGACCAGGCGCGGGCGGCGGCGGAACTGGGGGCGGCGAGAGAGATTCAACAGCGGCTGGTACCTGCAACGCTTCCCCAGATCCCAGGTTTCCAGTTGGAAGCCGCCTATCTGCCCGCACAGGAGGTGGGCGGAGATTTCTACCAGGTTCTAAGCCAATCGGATGGCTCGGCCCTTGTCATTGTGGGTGACGTCAGCGGAAAGGGACTAAAAGCCGCCATGACCGGGGCCCTGGCCATTGGCGCGCTGCGCGCGCTGGCCGCGGAGAATCTGGGCCCCGCCGTGCTGCTCTCGCGCCTCAACAACGAGATTCGCAATGCAGAGGATGGCGGCTTCATCACTTGCCTTTGCACGCGCATCGCGCCCGACGGCGCGGTCACGGTGGCTAATGCCGGACACCTCTCGCCCTATCGACGCGGAGAGGAGATTCCGGTTGACCCCGGCCTTCCACTCGGGATCGCCGCCGGCATCGAATATATGGAGACGCGCTCTCAACTTGAGCCCGGCGATACGATGACGCTGATCTCCGATGGCGTGGTGGAAGCCAGGAACTCCAGTGGCCAGCTCTATGGCTTCGAGCGCACCCGCGCGATCAGCATGCAGCCCGCCGGCAAGATTGCTTCGACTGCGCAGACCTTTGGGCAGGAGGACGATATCACCGTGCTCACCCTCACCAGACGGGGAGTTGGTGATGAATTGACCGCGCAGTCCGTGGCTAAGACGTTATCGAATCGTTCCTGATAGGTTGGCGGTGATCTAACCGAAACCAGAGAAAATGGATCGCTTCGGCGCGCCTGGATTGGTCATTGAGTGACTTGGTGAGGATGTGTCAGTTAAAGGCGACAGTGCCTGACACAGCTTCCGACTTTACATCCCAGAGATGGCAAGGTCGTGGTGAAAGGAGGAGATGGGGAGCAACGTTCCTGAATTGGCGGGCGAGCCGGGGACAGAGCGGAATTGGCCGATTATTCGATCACATGTATCGTATTGACCTTGTAATTCCCCTCAGCAACAGTAGGATTTGTGCTGATCTGCCGAAGATGGGGATTCCGGCTGAAGGCAAAACATGGAGGAAAAGGCATGTTTCACATACTCTGGTATTTGATTATCGGGCTACTCGCAGGGCTTATCTCGAAATCAGTGATGCACGTGCACATCACCCTCGTCTGGACACTCGTGCTCGGCGTCATCGGATCGGTCCTCGGCGGCGGCATTACCCACATAATTTTTCGAGCGAGAAACGATCGATATCACCCCGCCGGCCTCATTTTTTCGACACTGGGCGCGATCCTGATTCTCTTCATTTGCTTTAAGCTGAACATCCATTTTCCGGCTCTCTGACTCCTAATCCCGATGGGAGGGTCACGTCTCGGGCTGCTTGCAACGGCACCAGGTTGCAAATAATCCGTGGCTCGCAGAAGAGCGTTCTGGCATGATGTAAACGTAATACCTTCTCCTCGCGGTATGGGTTACCGCGTTGAATGAGGTATCCACTAGTTCTTCTCTGTTTTGATTTGGCCTTCGTCTGGACGTCGACTTTGGCTTTGCGACGCGCCTCGTTTCGCCTGCGCGCAGCCTTCCACCATCGTCGATCTCTCCTTCGGCCCCTAACACTGGGAGATTCTGCGCGAGGGCGCATCTCCCACTCACGAGATCGTCGCGGTCCCGCAGCGGTAAGATGGTGCGCATGAAGAACCCGCCCAAGCCGAAACGCCGCAACTGGAAGCTTCGCATCTTTTTCGTGCTGTTTCTTGTTTCGATTCTCGGGTTTCTTGGATGGTCCTGCTGGGTCTACGTGCAAATTGAGAACTATGCCGGCCTGGATCAAACCGCACCGTCCGACGCCATCTGCGTTCTTGGCGCGGCGGAGTACGATGGAAGGCCCTCCCCGGTTTTCCGCGCACGTCTTGACCACGGGCTCGAACTATACAATCGCGGCGTCGCACCGCTCATCATCACTCTGGGCGGCACCAACAAAGATGAGTACTCCGAGGGTGCGGTGGGCCGCGAGTACCTGATGAGTCTTGGCATCCCTGAAAGCGCCATTATTGCCGAAACCGAAAGCCGAAGTACCGAAGAGCAGGCCCACCGCATAGCTGTTATCGCACGAGCCAACAATTTGCACCGCCTGGTCGTCGTCAGCGACGGCACCCACCTGTTTCGGATTCACGAAATTTGCGCTGCCGATGGCCTTGATGTGCTCACCTCACCCCGGACACGCGTCTCCGTCGGAAGCGGCAAAGGGGAAGCAGAGCGCATTGCACACGAGATCCTCAGCTACAGCGCCTGGCGGCTGCGGATGGCGGCCGCATCTGCACTGAAGCGGAGTTAGAGCGGTTTCGATTCGCGTGTTGACCTTTGAAGATCACTCGGCATTTACGGCGCTGCAAAGAGCAGGCCTAAGACTCCGCGCGCGCAACTGACCGCGAAAATCCTGCTCGTTCACCCTTATAACTCGGCCAATGTGGTTTGAAGGCAGCGGAACATGCCATTAGTGACTGCTCGGAAGATAGATATTGAAATTCTGGGGAAAGCGGCGCTCCGGGTGGCCTTTACGACTTCCTTTCGCAGCGCAATCCATAATCGATCTATGTACAGCCGCTTGGACCGGACTCATCGAGCTCTTCCAGTAGCACTTGGCGTCGTGACGCTGGCCGGCGTTGGAGTGCTGCTCGCGTGGGATGCTTTTCCGGAGTGGTTTCCGGCCGGGAGCCATGACTCTCTCGGAGCGTTTTCCCTGGCGATGATTGCTGTCGCCTACCTGGTCTACCAGGTTGTGCACCGGCCTCCGGGCAGGGAATTTATCAAGGCGCTGCTGCTTGCGGTTGCGTTTCTGTTCTGGGCGGCCAACCAGTTCTGGCCGAACTCATCCAAGGCGACTCTCTACAACGACATTGCGATCGCGCTCTTTGTGTTCGACGTTTTTCTGGTGATGATTGGCTGGCCGCCGACATCACCCGACGGCTCCTTTGCCGAGAACTGCTCGAAGGCGCCAACGCGGAATACACACTCCTAAACGGGGTAGACGCTCGGCTGGCCGGGCGGAGGTTTTCTCATCAAGCAACAAAGGGGCGCCGAAGAGCAAGAGCAAGTAATTTGAGCCGGGCAGCAGTCCCGCATCGTGGCAGTTCAATGATTTTTTGTTGAAGAGGTTCCGCGGAAGGGTGGCGAAACCTCATTTTGGCGTGATATTTTTGTAGGCGTGATTATCACCTCTGGTACGCAAGCCGCCAGAGGAACGGTAGGTTATTCCCCGCAATCATCTTTATCACAACCTATTTAGTTATCAGTGGGTTACGCCGCTCATTTTGCACAGGATTTTTTTGAATTCAGCGACGCAAAACGCTTGATTGACCCTCTAGGGCTGTTATATTGGGTTTTCGGGGTTCCCCTCGTCTCGGGTGAATCTTACCCAAGATTGATTTTTGTACACAACCTGTGTGACCGCCGGCACTGCGGGCGCATTCAAACGCGAAAATCCAGCAGGAAAAGCATTCATGGCGCAAATTTTTGACCGCAGCTCCAACGCGCTGGCTCGTATGAGCCTGGTGCTGACGGGGCTGATTGTGATCGCCCTGGGAGTTACGCTCGATCAACTGCAACGTTCGCCCTGGGTGACACGGCAAGGTCAGCGTCCCGATCAGCCGGTACCCTTCAGCCACAAGCATCACGTGCAGGGGCTGGGGCTGCAGTGCCAGTACTGTCACACCACGGTTGAGAAATCGAGCTACGCCGGAATTCCGCCAACGAAGACATGTATCAACTGCCACGCGCAGATCTGGACGAATGCGCAACTGCTGGAGCCGGTGCGGAATAGCTGGGCTACGGGCGAGTCGATCAAGTGGATCAGGGTTCACGACCTTCCCGATTTCGTCTTCTTCAATCACTCCATTCACGTGAACAAGGGCATCGGTTGCGCCACTTGCCACGGGCGCGTCGACCAGATGCCGCTGATGTATGCGCAGAACACGTTGCAGATGGAGTGGTGCCTGGACTGCCACCGCAATCCGGCAAAAAACCTGAGGCCGACCAGCCAGGTCTACAACATGGCCTGGGAGGAGCCGGCCAGCGACAGGCCGGTGTGGTGTGCGGCGGCGGATGAGAAGACGGGCGTGCCTACCGCCGAGGGCGTGAACTGCGTAACTAAGGATCCATCGGCGAACCCCGAAGCGCTGGCTTCGCTCACGCCTCCAGTGCTGATGCAAGCGGCTGCGCAAGTCAGCGACGCGGACAAGGGCATGATCTCGCTCAATCAGTATTCACCGACCGTTAACTACAAGAAGTTCACCAGCCAGGACGAACTGGGGCATTTTCTTTTGGACCAGTACAAGATTCGCACTCCGAAGGACCTCACCAGTTGCGAGGTCTGCCACCGATGAGCGCAGAGATGAACGGAAACGGGAAGAGCGGAAGCAAGAACAAGGCGGGGAATGCCGTGAGTCACGAGACGAAAAACGACCCGACGCCCATGACGCTGGTGCAGGTTCGCCAGGAATTGAAGGGCGTGACAGGCAAGAAATTCTGGCGGTCGATTGACGAGCTGGCCGATACGGCGGAGTTTCAGGCGGCGGTTGAGCGCGAGTTCCCGTCCGCGGCGCAGGAGTGGGTCGATCCGGTTTCGCGTCGCGGCTTCCTGAAGGTGATGGGCGCCTCGCTGGCGCTGGCCGGCCTGGCCGGTTGCACCAAGCAGCCGGAAGAGACGATTTATCCCTATGTAAAACAGCCGGAAGACCTGGTGCTGGGCAAGCCGATGTACTTTGCCACGGCGCATCCGTTCACGACCGGCGGCGTGCCGGTGCTGGTGAAGAGCGACGAGTTCCGCCCCATCAAAGTGGACGGAAATCCGGAGCATGCCTATAACGCGGGCGCATCCGATCCATATACGCAGGGGACGCTGCTTGATTTATACGATCCAGACCGTTCGCAGCATGTGCTGTATCGCGGCGAAACCCGCGATTGGGCAGAGTTTGCCGAAGCCTTCCACGCGAAGGTAGTGGGATCAAAAGACGGGACCGGCATCTATTTTCTGAGCGCTACCATTACTTCGCCGACGCTGGCGCGGCAATGGAAGGCAGCGCAGGCGGCTTGGCCCAAAGCAAAGCTGGTTCAGTATGACCCGGCGCTGGCGGGGACCGCGGCTTCAAAGGGGCTCAACGTTCAATATGCGCTCGACGATGCGGACGTAATTGTGTCGCTCGACGCGGACTTTTTATCGGGCGCCAGCTACCCCGGATTTCACCAGCTGGTCCGCGAATACGCAAAGCGGCGCAAGGACCCAACCCATCTGAACCGGCTGTATGCCGTAGAGAGCACGCCGACTACAACGGGCCTGAAGGCTGAGCATCGGCTGGGGCTGCGGGCAAGCGAGATTCCGGCATTTACGGCAGAGTTGGCGAAGGCTGTTGGCGTCGCGGGCGTCAATTCACCGTCTTATAGCTGGACCGATGCGCAACAAAAGTTTCTTGCTGCGCTTGCCAAGGATTTGAAGGCCAATGCAGGCAAGTGCGCAGTGATCGCCGGGCTATACCAGGATGAGTCGGTTGCGCAAATGGCACTGGCCATCAACAATGCTTTGGGCAATGTGGGCAAGACGGTAACGGTTGCGCCTGAGCCAATGAATCCAGTGCCAAGCGATCAGCTCGCGGACTTCAAGGCGCTGGTTGCGGATTTGAACGCAGGCAAAGTGGATTGGCTGGTAATTCTGAACGGCAATCCTATTTACAACGCGCCTGCGGATTTGAATTTTGGCGATGCGTTTGGCAAGGCGGATATTGTGGCGCATCTCGGCTCGCATGTCGACGAGACGGGGCAGATTTCGCACTGGCACATTCCGGCGGCGCATTATCTGGAGTCGTGGTCCGATGTCAGGGCTTATGACGGAACGGTTTCGATTATTCAGCCGATGATCGATCCGCTTTATGGGGGCCGGACGGCGCATCACATCATTCAAGCGCTGCTCGATGAGCCTATGCTCAGCCCTTACGATGCGGTGCGCGAGACGTGCAAGCCATTGATCAAGGGCGATTTCGAAAAAGGCTGGCGGACGGCGCTGCATGCCGGCTGGGTCGATAATACGGCTTACGGCAAGGGCACCGCCTACGACAAGACGGCGAAGGCGAGCGCCGCTTCGGCCTTCAAGGGAACTGTCCCCGCGCCTACGGCAAAAGATTCGTTGGAGATTATCTTCCGGCCCGATCCGAATATCTATGACGGACGCTGGTCGAATGTGGGCTGGCTGCAAGAGTTGCCCAAGCCGGTTACCAGCCTGAGCTGGGACAATGCTGCCATCGTCTCCGGTGCGACGCTGACGAAGCTTGGCCTGGAAGAAGACGACATTGTCGAGCTGACGGTGGGCAACGGCAAGGTGAAGGCGCCGATCATTGTTGCGCCGGGCCATCCTGACAATTCGGTGACGGTGTACCTGGGCTACGGCCGCGAGTTTGCGGGGCGCGTGGGATCGGGAGCGGGATTTAACGCTTACCTGATCCGCAACACGTGGGCGCCATTCAACGCGACGGGTTCCATTCGCAAGATTGAGGGCAAGTGGGGCACGGCGATCACCAAGAGTCACTACCAAGATCATCGCGGATCGACGTTCGGACAGCAGGGCACGGGCAACAACTCGCTTGAGGCCGATGAGGCGCTGGGGCCGCGCGGCATTATCCGCTACGCGACGCTGGAGGAGTTCAAGGCGAATCCCGGATTTGCGAACGAGGGCGAAGGACACGAAAAGACCGACATGGGAACTTCGCTGTTCCCGAACTGGAGCTACAACGAGGCCAACGCCTGGGGCATGTCGATTGACATGAACAGTTGCGTGGGCTGCAATGCGTGCATCGTGAGCTGCTACGCGGAGAACAACATTCCGGTGGTCGGCAAGCAGCAGGTGCGCATTGGCCGCAACATGCAGTGGCTGCGCATCGACACGTACTTCGAAGGCGATCTTTCGGCGCCGCGCGCGCACTTCCAGCCGATGATGTGCCAGCACTGCGAGAACGCGCCGTGCGAGCAGGTTTGCCCGGTGGGCGCCACGGTGCACACGCCGGAAGGCCTGAACACGATGGTCTACAACCGCTGCGTGGGCACTCGGTACTGCTCAAACAATTGCCCCTATAAGGTGCGGCGCTTCAACTTCCTGCTCTACAGCGACTACGAGACGGAGAGCCTGAAGCTGATGCGGAATCCGGATGTTTCAGTGCGCACGCGCGGCGTGATGGAGAAGTGCAGTTACTGCGTGCAGCGCATTAACGAAGCCAAGATCGACGCCGACAAGGAAAACCGCAATGTTCGCGACGGCGAGATTTTAACGGCCTGCCAGCAGGCGTGTCCGGCTTCGGCGATCACCTTCGGCAACATCAACGACAAGCAAAGCAGGGTGACCGCGCTGCGGGCCGATGGACGCAGCTACCAGGTGCTAGCCGACCAGAATACGCGTCCGCGGACGACTTATGTGGCCGCAGTCATTAATCCAAACTCCGAACTCGAAGAAGCGCCGGTGGAGCATGCGCCGGCGAAGGGTTGAACTGACGATGGCAACCAGCGAACTGCAGACCAAAGATCCCGGCGTCGATCCAGCAACTGGAGAATACCGGGTCATAGGGCCGGGCCAGACCTTTCTATCGGTCACCGAGAAGATTGCCCGCATCGTGCTGACGCCGCATACTCCGCTGGGCTGGTTTGCCTTTTTCGGCATCGCTGGCGCTGGCGCGACCATGCTCATGGTGGCGGTGGTTTGGCTGTTCCTGAAGGGCGTCGGTATCTGGGCCATCACGCAGCCGGTGGCGTGGGGATTCGCCATCATCAACTTTGTTTGGTGGATCGGAATCGGCCACGCAGGAACGCTGATCTCGGCGATTCTGCTTCTGTTCAAGCAGGGCTGGCGCAACTCGATCAACCGGTTTGCCGAGGCCATGACGATTTTTGCAGTGGTCTGCGCCGGCATGTTCCCACTGATCCACGTGGGCCGGCCGTGGGTGGCTTACTGGATGCTGCCCCTTCCGCTCACCATGAACGTCTGGCCACAGTTCCGGTCGCCACTGCTGTGGGATGTGTTCGCGGTGTCGACGTACGCGACGATTTCGGTGGTGTTCTGGTACATGGGCATGATTCCCGATTTCGGCACCCTGCGCGATCGCGCCGACTCGAAGATCGCCCAGTATGTTTACGGAATACTGTCAGTGGGCTGGCGCGGTTCGACGCGGCACTGGATGCGCTATGAGACGGCATCGCTGCTGCTTGCCGGCCTGGCCACACCGCTGGTGCTCTCGGTTCATACGGTCATCAGCTTCGACTTTGCGGTGGCGGTATTGCCGGGCTGGCACACTACGATTTTTCCGCCCTACTTTGTGGCGGGCGCTATTTATTCGGGATTTGCGATGGTGCTGACGCTGGCGATTCCGCTGCGCAAGTTCTATCACCTGGAGCAGTTGGTTACCGAGCGCCATATCGACAATATGGGCAAGGTGATGCTGGCGACGGGATTCATTGTGGCTTACGGGTACGGCATGGAAGTGTTCATGGCTTGGTACTCGGCATCGCACTGGGAAGCGTTCATGATGTGGAACCGCATGTTCGGACCGATGGGCTGGGCGTACTGGGTGCTGGTTACGTGCAACCTTGCGATTCCGCTTACAACGCTCTGGTCGCGCAAGCTGCGCACAAACATCACTTTCATGTTTCTGCTTTCGCTGGTCGTGAACACGGGAATGTGGTTTGAACGCTTCGTGATTATTGTGACTAGCCTCTACCGCGACTTTTTGCCGTCGTCATGGGGAACCTATCGCGCGACGAAGTGGGACTACATGACCTATGTGGGAACGCTGGGCTTGTTCACGGCGCTGTTCATGCTGTTTGTGCGCTTCCTGCCCATGATTCCCATGAACGAAATCCGCATGATGTTGCCGGGCGCGAAGATTACGCCCAAGGCGACTGCGAAGGCAGGTGACTAA
>JBARBP010000121.1:0-3292 GCA_049793195.1 Occallatibacter sp.
CCACTTGCGCAGTTCGGGTCGAGCGGAAGGATCGAGCACGGCGCGCTTGGCCAATGCGTTGACCTCTCTTGCCTGGTTGCTTTCCGGCGGGATAGCGTCGACCAACTGATTTAGCGGCTGCTCGACAGTGTAGACCTGTGTTATCTCACGGTTGTAATCCTTTACCGGCTCGACGGCCTGCGCCAGCGTAACGAGCAGTGATATCGGCATGTCGTCCTCCGCAATGCGGCCCAGCATCGTGCCGGTACTAGCTTGCTGCTGCAGACCGAGCCATTGCAGATTCCGGTTGAGGACTTCAAGGCGGCTATACATGGAGTCCGCGTCCGTGACGGTAGCCGGTGACCAGAGACGCTCGGCGATGGCCCCAAGGCGTGGCCAGAGACGGCTGTCAAGAATTTCTGGGGTTACATACTCAGTCCATTGGCAGGCTTCGCCGCCGACGATGTTTGCTTGTTCAGCGGGAGTGAGAGATGCACTGGGCCCGCCGAGTGGATCGACAGCATAATGGTCCGCGGCCGAGTGCATCAGGTCCAGATAGTATCCGGCCGAGAGGACGGTTTTGTATCCGAGGCGAGCAGAGTTGGCGAGAGAGTCTGAGCCACGCCATGACTGAATGAGCGAATCCTTGGGAAGTTTGCCGTCGAGGATTTCGTCCCACCCCTCCATGTGCTTGCCGCGTTTGGCGACGATCTTCTGTACTCGCAAAGTGAAATAAGTCTGTAGATCATGGGCACTTGAAATGTTTCGCGCACGCATCCAATCCTGGATTTTGGGGTCATGGTTCCAGTACTTTGGGTCGACCTCATCGCCGCCAATGTGGAAGTAGGCATCGGGGAACAGCTTTTCCATCTCCTCGAAGACCTTGTCAATGATTTTGTACGTTTGCGGATTGGTTGGGTCGAGCGGGGGACGTAGCGTATCGTGCTGTGAGCGAATCAATCCAGTTGGAGCGGGTCCGGAGGACAACTGAGGATAGGCCACTAGCCAGCTCACGGCATGACCCGGCAGGTCGAATTCAGGAACCACGCGAATGCCGCGATCCCTCGCATACGCTATCAGTTGCCGGGCCTGCGTCTGCGTATAGTCGAGGTCATCGGAGGCACGCTCCGTGAGGCGCGGGTACTTCTTGCTCTGTACTCGAAAGCCCTCATCATCTGACAGGTGCAGATGCAGCACGTTCAACTTGACCGCAGCCATGCCGTCGATGTTCCGCTCCAGAGCCGGAAGGGGGATAAAATGGCGGCTGACGTCGATCATCAGGCCGCGCCACGGGAGTCTTGGAGCGTCGTCGATCTCAACGTTGGGGATGTCCCATCCGCTGGGGCTCGCCTGAACAAGCTGCAAAACAGTCTGTAGGCCGTGCATGATGCCGAGCGGGTTGAGCGCGGTCAGCTTGATTCCGGACTGGCGAACGGATAGATGATAGCTTTCGTCTTCGTCCAGAGCCTGAACCTTGAGCCCGGGGCCGGAGCATTGAATGACGAACAGAGGCCCCTGCGGCGGCTTGCCAAACGATCGATCAAACGGAACCCCGGTCTGAACAGAAAGCTGGTAGATGAACCGCTTCAGGGCGTCGTGAAGTCGTTCATCTCCGCCTGTGACTTCGATCCGCGGCGTGCCGTCCAGCGCGAGAGAGCCCTGCTGCCGCGCAATGTGCGCTGGCCAAGGCATAAGGTTAAGCTGTTGCCCACGGCAGGGAAGAACAGCGCAGTACAGCAATGCCGCGATTCCGAGTTTCTTGATTCCACCGAACATGCTCAATGCCTCGACCTCTCTGAAAGCTCATAACAGGCTCTAAGGATAAAGTGAATCGGCCAGCCCATTTGGAAAGAGTCTGCCTATGTGATTCTGTATTGCCAATAATTGGAATCCTGTTATTGCTCTTCCCAGTATTTTGTGAAGCCAATGTAGTCGGAGGGCACGGCTGCCAGAATGTTGCGGCGCAGCTGCAATACATCCACCGAGCCGAGCGATTTGTACAAAACTTTGCCGTTGGGGCCAAGCAGGATGGTGTAAGGAACAGCCGACTGCCACTCGGGATCGAAGGCCGCTTGCAGGCGTGCAGTGTCGTCTGAGTCAAACAGCAGGTTCTCGCTGGTGGCATGATGTTTTTGCAGGAAGTTCAGGACGCCCTGTTTTTCATCGGGCGAGTTGACGGAGACGGTCACCAGGTTCAGGCTGCGATCGCTGTACATGCGGAAAGTTTTCTGCAGATCGGCGAACTCGGCAATGCAGGAGCTGCACCATGTCGCCCAAAAGTCGACGAGCGTATATTCATCGCCGCTGTTTGCGCGCAGCTTTTTCAGTTCGGCGGAGTTGACCATACTTACGGCGACCGGAGTCGCGTCGAGCTTCACGTTGTATTCGGCAACGAGTGCCTTCTTCTCGGCCCATTTTGTGGCGCATCCAAAGACGGCTGTGTGGGTTACCTTGACCGGCTCGCCAGCAAGCAACTCGTCAATTGCATTCTGCGCATCGTGGGCTGTGACTTTCTCGATGCGATAGCTGTTGTCGAAGCGGCCTTCATAGCGCAGGCGGCGGTTCTGGTCGAAGATGAACACATGCGGCGTGGCCTGCGGCCCGTAGGCGCGGGTTACCGCCTGTGTATCGCCGTCATAGAGGTATGGATAGTGAAGATGCTTGTACTGGACGCGAATCTTCATCTCGGCCTGCGTGTCACCCACGTCGGAGGAGTCGAGCTCGTCAATTACCGTTGCCTTGGGGTCGTTGCCCTCGATGGCGACGACCGCAACTCCGCGATTCTTGTAATCCTCGTACAGCTTTTCGATACGGCTCTCGTACATTTGCGCGATAGGGCAGTGGTCGCAGGTAAAGATGACCACGAGCACACGAGCGTTGCCATATTCGCTCAGCTTATGGATTTTTCCGTCGATGCCTGGGAGCGCAAAGGTAGGAACCGTCGACGCCAGCGGCAGAATTGGGTGCTGGATCTGTCCATGAACCGAGAGTGGGGCTACGAGAGATATCAGCGATATAACAGCAATTAAGAATAGTTTCTGCATTTCTTCTCCAGGCCGCGGCACATCGGGCGCGGTTACGCCAGTCTCCTGGCATAGGCGATTTGCTCCACCATGTCGGGGTCGGTGTCACCCTCCTTTTCGTACTCAACGGCGACCGGGCCTGCAAATTTCATTTGGCGGAGTTCACTCATGACCTGGGGGATGTGCGCGATACCCTTTCCCAGCAGAACATTCTCCTCATCGTCCTTCGCCTTTACGTCCTTGAGGTGAACCATGCGAAGACGGGGCGCCAGCTTGAGAATTGCAGCGGC
>JBARBP010000122.1:0-9871 GCA_049793195.1 Occallatibacter sp.
GCGAAAGTGCGTCAAGATTTTTGAACTGGACGCAATGGCTGAGCGTCTAAGAGAAGTGAAGTGGAATTTTGGGGTAGCCCTCGATTAAATTGGCTCCCTGTGCTGCACCGGCGGCGTCAAGTATTACCAGCCGGGCAGGAACGACAAGAAGGAGAGAAGAGCAATGCGTTCTGATTTGGTATTTGGGGCACTTTCTCATGTGTCCAATCGCTACCAGCTCTGTCAACTGGCTAGCAAAGCAACACGTAAGCTGCACAAGCCGAATACACGGCTGCAAGACACCACAAATGAGGTCCTGTGCCGCTTTCAGACTGCCAACCCTGGGACTTTGGGCCCCGTTGTTGCGCCCGCTGCCCAGCAGGTTGAACGGCGTCGTGCCGCCTGACGGCGCCTTTCAGACCAAATAGTTGAGTAAGAATACGAATTCAAGACAGCATTCCATCGGGAACAGCTGTGCTTCCCCGGCGTTTCGATACTCCTTATGAGTTCGGATGATGCTTCAAAGGCCGGCCGGCGCCGGCTGTATTCTTGTATTTCCGCCTGAAATTTGTCCGGAGCACTTCCCCCTCCCGCATCCCTCCACACATATCCCGCCTCGCAGGTGAACATGACCATCGCTGAACTGAAAGAAAAGAACATAACTGAACTGAGCCGGATTGCGCGCACCCTGGAAATTCCAGGGACGAGCGGCCTTCGCAAACAGGATCTGATCTTCAAAATTCTCCAGGCGCAGAGCGAAAAAGAGGGCCACATCTTCGCCGAAGGCGTACTTGAGATTCTCCCCGACGGCTATGGATTCCTGCGTTCGCCCGACTACAACTATCTCCCCGGCCCCGACGACATCTACGTCTCGCCATCGCAGATTCGCAAGTTCGATCTCAAGACAGGCGATTCGATCAGCGGCAACGTCCGCCCCCCACACGAAGGCGAAAAATACTTCGCGCTGGTCAAGATCGAAGCCATTAACTTCGAGTCCCCCGAGGAAACGCGGAACAAGATTCTTTTCGACAACCTGACCCCGCTCTATCCCCAGGAGCGCATCAAGATGGAGACCGTCCGCGAGGGCATCAGCGGCCGTGTCATGGATCTGCTCACCCCGGTCGGCAAAGGCCAGCGCGGTCTCATCGTCGCCCCGCCCCGCACCGGCAAGACCATGCTTCTGCAGTCCATCGCCAACTCTGTCTCGACTAACCACCCCGAAGTGGTTTTGATTGTTCTCCTCATCGATGAACGGCCTGAAGAAGTCACAGATATGCAGCGCTCCGTGAAGGGCGAAGTGATCAGCTCAACGTTCGATGAGCCCGCGGCGCGCCACGTGCAGGTCGCCGAGATGGTCATCGAGAAGGCCAAGCGCCTCGTCGAACACAAGCGCGACGTCGTTATACTGCTCGACTCCATCACCCGCCTGGCGCGTGCATACAACACCATTGTTCCTCCTTCGGGCAAAGTGCTCTCGGGCGGCGTCGATTCCAACGCATTGCAGCGGCCCAAGCGCTTTTTTGGCGCGGCCCGCAACATTGAAGAAGGCGGATCGCTCACCATCATCTCCACCGCCCTTGTCGACACCGGTTCCCGTATGGACGAAGTCATCTTCGAAGAGTTCAAGGGCACCGGCAACATGGAAATCATTCTTGACCGGAAACTGGTTGACAAGCGCGTTTTCCCGGCCATCGACATCCAGCGTTCCGGAACCCGCAAGGAGGAACTGCTGATTCCAAAAGAAGATTTGCAGCGCATCTTTGTTCTCCGCCGCGTGCTGAATCCGCTCTCGCCTGTCGAAGCCATGGAACTGCTCATTACGCGGCTTGAAAAGGTCCGCAACAACGCCGAGTTCCTGCAGAACATGAACCAGCTGTAGGATTTCTCCGGCTGCGTGCCTGGGACTCACCGGGGATCTCCTCCAAAAGCTAGAGGCACGGAGTGCGGGATTCTCAGGTCGCTGGTAAGATAGAAGAGTCGTGGGGCTGTAGCTCAGCTGGGAGAGCGCCTCGTTCGCAACGAGGAGGCCAGCGGTTCGATCCCGCTCAGCTCCACCAATTTCTCACGCGGCCGCCAGGCCGATGCTAGTACTCACCCTCCTCCGGCATAGCTTCCGCGTAACATTGATTGATCGAGGGCCGGCGGTACACTTGAGCCGTTCCGCACAGTGCAGTGCTCAACGGGCGCGGCCCCAACTTCCCCAAGCGAGGGATGGAATGCGAAGCCCTCAGAATCTTTACGGTCTGTCGATCTTCGATGAGGTGAACGGTTGCCGCAGACAATCTCCCCGCCGAAATCTACCGAAGCAACGCTGCGACCGCTCTGCGTCGACCTGGACGGTACGCTGGTCAAATCGGATACGCTGATAGACTCGCTGCTGCTGCTGGTGCGGACCCACCCTGCTGCGGTACTGAAGCTGCCTTCCCATCTGCTGTGTGGCAAAGCTGCCTTCAAGGCATTCGTCACGGAATCCGTCTCCCTCGACGTTGTGCATCTTCCCTTCAACTTGAAATTGCTTGAGTTTCTGCAGGGGCAACACGCACAAGGCCGCGACCTCTATCTAGCGACGGGTGCGAACCTCACACTTGCCTTGCGCGTTGCCAATTACCTGGGCATCTTCCGCGATGTGCTTGGCTCAAACGGCGTGACCAACCTTACCGGCGAACGAAAGCTCGATAGCATACGCACCCGCCTTGGACAGGCTAACTTCGATTACATCGGCAACGCCACGCCGGATTTGCCTCTGCTGGCCCACGCCAAAGAGCCCATGCTGGCCAATCCCAGCCTCTCGTTGCGCATCCGCCTCCGCTCTCGCGGCATACGGCCGGCCCGCGAGTTTGATGAGCGTACCAATCCCGTCAAGTCTTTGCTGCGAGCCATGCGCCCTCATCAGTGGGCAAAGAATCTGCTCATCTTTTTACCCCTCCTGCTTTCGCATTCCGTTACCATCGACAGTCTGCGGATTGCGCTGCTAGCCTTTTGCTCCTTTTCGCTCGCCGCTTCCGCCAACTACATCGTCAACGACTTGCTCGACATCGAATCCGACCGCCGTCATCCGCAAAAGCGGCTGCGGCCCTTTGCTTCCGGAGATCTCTCCCCTTTCGCCGGTGCTGGTCTGGCAGCAACTCTGCTGCTTTTGGCCTTCGTTGATGCGCGCCTGCTTCCCATCGGCTTCTCAGGCTGGCTACTTCTCTACCTGGGCATGACTCTTGCTTACTCCACCTACCTCAAGCGGATTCCCCTCGTGGATGTGCTCATCCTCTCCGGGCTCTACACATTGCGGTTGTTGGCAGGAAGCGCGGCGACGGGCACACAGATCTCCCATTGGCTTGGCAGCTTCTCTGTATTTCTCTTCTTTTCTTTGGCCATCGCCAAGCGATTCGCCGAGTTGGAGAATCTGAGCGCCAGCAGTTCGGCGCCAAAAAACGGCCGCGGCTACCTTTTGACCGACATCAATCAACTGCGCAGCTTCGGCACCTCCAGCGCTTTCGCTGCAGTCGTGATCTTCGCGATTTACATCAGTGGCAGCGACGTGACAAAGCTCTATCGGAAACCGGTTCTGCTCTGGCTGATCATGCCTCTCATGATCCTGTGGCTCTGCCGCGTGTGGCTGCTCGCCTCCCGCGGAGAACTCCACGAAGACCCGGTTGTGTTCGCCTTGACTGACAGGATGAGCCTTTTCATCGGAGCCGCGGTCGCCGCGGTCGCGCTGCTCGCAATCTGAAGGCTTTCCCTCGCGCTTGCCAAGAAAGCACAGCCATGTGATACGCTTCTGTCACTTGGCAGACGACGCCACGCTATCTTCCCCGATGAGCAGCTTCTCCAAACAGGCAACTCCACAATCGAAATGAACCAAGGAGGTTGGTTATGCAATCCGCAAACCATGCTGATGGTCCGTTGACTCCGGCCATCATCTTCGAAATGCTGAATGCGCATCAGCGCACGGCTGCGCTCAAAGCGGCCATCGATCTTGATCTCTTTAGAGCAGTCGGCGATGGGCCGGGAGACTTGGCGTCCATCGCTCGTCATTGCAAGGCATCAGAACGTGGCACCCGCATTCTGTGCGATTTCCTGACCCTGAGCGGCCTCCTCGTGAAGGATGACGGACATTACAAGCACACGCCCACCAGTGCGGCTTTCCTTGATCCGCGCTCGCCTGCCTGCATGGCCTCCGTCGCGATGTTTCTCAGTAACCCCGCAGTGCTGGAGCCGTACAACCGTCTCGCCGAGGTTGTGCGCACGGGCCGAACCGTCTTGCCGGGCGATGGCACTGTCGAGCCGGAGAACCCAGTCTGGGTTCAGTTCGCTGAGACCATGGGACCGATGATGGGCCCGATGGCGGGTCCGCTGGGCGCCGTGGTGCTTGAAGGAAGCACCAGCCCCATGCACATACTCGACATCGCCGCCGGCCACGGCCTTTTTGGCATCGAGATCGCCAAACAGAACCCGCAGGCGCGCGTAACGGGGCTCGATTGGGCGCCCGTTCTCCGCGTAGCTCTTGAAAACGCGCGCAAGGCCGGCGTCCACGATCGCTACAATATGCTCCCCGGCTCCGCCTTCGAAGTCGACTACGGTGGCCCTTACGACGCCGTGCTGCTCACCAACTTCCTGCACCACTTCGACAAGCCCACCAACGTGACTCTGCTCAAGAAGGTCCGTTCCGCGCTCAAGCCCGGCGGGCGCGCTGCCACACTCGAGTTCGTTCCCAATGAGGACCGCGTCTCTCCACCTATGCCCGCGGCCTTCAGCATGACCATGCTTACCACCACTGCCGCCGGCGACGCCTATACGCTCAGCGAGCTAACGGCCATGTACAACGACGCCGGCTTCGGGGGCATCACGGCGCATCCCATCCCTATGAGCCCGCACACCGTGGTCATGGGCCTCGCATAACTTCTCATCATTCCACCCGCAATCTGGCGCTTCAGTTTTCGTTTTGGAAACCTGAAGCGCCAAATCGATCCCATCGCTTTAAAGTCTCCGCGGCTTGAGCTGTCAGTTCAAGCCAGGTATTAGCGGCGGATTCTGGCGATACCAATTCCTGCTCTCGTGCCTCATACTTTTTGTGTGCACGGAATCGTTCGCTCCATCGTATTTGCGGCCGTCGTCTGCGCGCTAACCGCCGCGCGCAGCCCGGGCCCAGCCACTCGCTGGCAGACTGCGGTGGAACGAGCTGCGCGTTCAGCTCCGGAAGCACGAATCCTCGTACTCAACCTCCCGACTGGCCGTCTGCTGGCATCGCATCGGCTCAGTGAAGCAGCGCGGACCCTGGCCGCACCCGGCTCTACGCTCAAGCCGCTTGTCTTATACGGACTTATCGCCGAAGGCCGATGGAACCCTGACCGCCGCATCTCCTGCAACCGCAAGCTTGTTGTCGCCGGCCATGGTCTTGCCTGCGCGCATCCAGCCGCGCCGCCATTCGACGCCCGCGAGGCGCTCACGTGGTCTTGCAATTCTTACTTTGCCGAAATGGCGCGCGCGCTTGAGCCTGGAGAACTCGGCCGCCTCCTTCGCCCTACCGGATTGCTCGGCGTCACGGGGTTGGCGAATCAAGCAGCATCGAGCGAAGCGTCAGCCGAGTTTCGCGAACCGACGAACGCAGATTCGGCGCAGCTGGCCTTGCTTGGCGTAGAGAGTATCCGCATTACGCCGCTCGAATTGGCCGCCGCCTATCGCTGGCTCGCGCTGGTGCTTGCCGCACACCCTAACTCGCAAGCGGCACAAGTGGTCCGTGCGGGTATTGAAGACTCCGCCAGCTTCGGCATGGCGCGCCAAGCCGGCCTTGGCGGCGTGCCCGTTGCCGGCAAGACTGGAACTGCCGAAGACGCCACTTCCAGCCAGACACACGGCTGGTTTGCGGGAATCGCGCCCGCAGATAATCCGCAAGTTGTCGTCGTCGTGTATCTGCCCGCCGGCCGCGGGGCAGACGCCGCTGGTATTGCCGCCGAACTGCTGCCGCATTCGCCGCTGGGGTCGCAATGAGCTCGTCGCGGATCTTGCCTTGGCTCATGGTGGCCGCCTGTCTCGCTTTAGCCATTGTCGAGCGAACGCCGCAGCCCGCAGCTTTGGCTGCCACCGCGCCGTTATCCGCACGCTCAACATTGCGCGTTGGGATGTGGACCCTTTGGCACGATCGCGAAGTTGTTCTGACTCCAGCGGGCGCCGATCGCAAAATCATACTTCGGACTTGCACGCAATGCTCCACGCGTTCCCTCTCTGCGCCCACAGACGTTCGTGCCGAAGGAAACGTGCTCGCTCTCTCCTACGGGAAAACAACATTGCATTCCGCCGCGGTTTGGTTAACCGGCGCAGTCACTCTGACGGCTCACGGAGAAACTGCCACTCTCCACAACCCTGTAACCATCGCCGCTCGCGCTGGCGTGCTGGTCATCGCGGTCACGCTACCCGTCGAGAGCTATGTCGAGCGCGTCGTCGCCAGTGAGAGTGGCTCAGCCGACAGCCGCGAATCGCTGCGGGCTCTCGCCATCGTGGTCCGCACTTTTGCCCTGCATGAGCCACACGGCCACGCGGATTACGACTTGTGTGACTCGACCCACTGCCAGCTTCTGCACTGGAGCGGTAATCCCACCAGACAAGCCGCCGCTCACGCCGCCACGTTGGCCACAACGGGAGAGACTTTGTGGTTCCACGGCCAACGCGCACTCGCATACTTCAACAAAGATTGCGGCGGGCAAACAGCCTCGCCTGTCGAGATTTGGCCGCGCGCGCATGCAGTTCCCTATCTTCCGTCGCAATCGGATCGTTATTGCACGGAGACCGGCGGAAAAGAGTGGGCGTCGGAGCTGACACGAACCGAACTGGCCACGGCACTCGCATCAGCTGGAGTAATCCCGGCTGGGTGGCAGCACCTAACCGTCGAGCGCAGAGGTGAGTCCGGCCGCGCGGTCACCCTGCGTCTCGATGCCGCGCAGGTTTCCGCCGAGTCCTTCCAACTCGCCGTGGGTCAGTCGCTCGGATGGAACCGGATTCCCAGCACATGGTTCGAAGTGACCCAGCAAGGCGACCGCTTCTTCTTTCACGGACGCGGATGGGGTCACGGCGTGGGCCTATGCCAAGAGGGCGCGGCGGCCATGGCTGCTCAAGACCGCTCTGCGCAGCAGATTCTGCAGCAGTACTTCCCCGGCGCCCAGTCGGCTGACGAAGCCACTGGCCGCGCATGGCAGAGCTTTAAGGGTAACGGCTTCCTCCTCGAATCGCTCGATGCATCCGATGCCACCTATCTGCCCCAATTGGAGCGTTCACGCGACGAAGCAGCACAACGCTCCGGCTTGAATGGAAGTGACCCAATCACCGCGCGCGCATTCGCCTCCACGCCCGCCTTTCGCGACGCTACGTTGGCTCCGGGATGGGTTGCGGCATTCACTGAAGGGAATTGGATTGCCACGCAGCCTCTGCGCACGCTGGCCGCGCGCCATCTACTCGATGCAACCATGCTGCATGAATTCCTGCACGCGCTTGTCGAAAGGGAAGCGGGACCTGCAACGCCGCTGTGGCTCCGCGAAGGACTGGTCGAAGCATGGAGCAACAGCGGGAACAATACATCGGCCGATGCCGCCCATCGAACAAACGTGCCCCCCGCACTCAGCGTGAATGCGATAGACGCAGGGCTCGCGCACTCTTCCACTGAGGCTGAGTCTGAAGCCGCACATCGCGCCGCCGCGTGGTACGCCACTCATCTTCTCGACCGCTACGGCCGCGCGAAGATGTTGGAGTGGCTCCGCTCAGGCATCCCCACCAGCGTCGTCACCACCATCGGACAGCGGTAGACGCACCGCATCCTCTCGTAGCGGCTCAGAGCCAACCGGTACCGGAACAGGCGGGTCATCGCCGCCCCGCCCCGTCCCATCCGTGCTGCGGCCGAGAAGCACCGCCACCCAAGCCAGCAACAGAACCCAGCAGCCAACCACGAGAACGTAGCTCGCGACCAACTTAATCACAACCGCCCAGACCTGATCGGAGACCGATCCACTTGGGAGAGCGGCGAAGAAATGCGCCGGCAGTACGACTCCCAGGAATGCAGCCAACACCACCACCAACCACCACCGCCAGTTCAGCAGCAGGCGGATGATCTTGCGAAACGGAAACGACCAGCCCGACTGTGCTGAAACGGTGGCATACGGAATGATCTTTCCAGGAACGATGATCCAGCGGAGAATCCACTCCACGAGCGTCATCCATCTCTGAAGGTGTTCGAACGTAAAGACAGTTGCTCTTGCCCCTGCTGGCGCCCGCGAGTTCAAGTAGCCGGCCCACTGCACAATCCGGTCGTCGCACCAGTCGAGCGCCGCCCAGCACGCCCAGAAAAGCGCCACCCACACCAGCAGCGCCATAGCGCCAAATACCAGCTTTACGCGCCTGCGATCGTCGTCTGCCAGTGCGCGCATGGTCCCGGCTTCCAACTCGAGCGCCGAGATCGCCATCAGCAGAGGCACCAGCAGCGTCAGCCCCACCTGCCACACGTGTTTATCCGGCAGCCGCGTCCATGCCAACCCGATCAGGATGAGTACTAGCGTCAACACATACTGCGCCGCAACCCAACTCAGGCTCACGCGGAGGCGACGAAAAAGATCGTTCCGATAACTCACGGCTGCACCTCCAGCGTTGCGGGATCGGTGGTAGTTTGCACATTTGCCTGATACATGGGCCCTGCCTGCGCCGGACTGATCGCGAACTTGCCGGCGTTGACCACCTTCAGCAGGTAGACGTACTCGCGCCGCCCTGTGAACTCTGTGTTGAAGAACGCCGCGCGATCGTCGTGAAACTCCTTGCGTGTAAACCAGTTGGCCCACCAGTCGGGCTTGTTGTTCAATTTGTAGAGCCCTGTTTCCGCTAGAAACTCGGTGCCCGCCGGAATCGGATCTTCCGCCAACAGATACTTCCAGTCGGTTCCGCTCAGTGCCAGCCGTGCCGCAACAATATCGCCCACATGCACCGGCCCTTTCAGCGGGGCCAGGTCATATGTGATGGGATCGGTCGGCTTATCCTGCCGCTTCTGGAGCACGTAGTAGTCGCGCGTGATGTTCAGCGCCAGCTTACCCTGCTGGAAGAGCTTCTTATCCGCCGAGTACCATGCGCTCTCTGCCGACCAATAGGTAATCCCATTGCCGCTTTTGCGAACGGTTACTTGTCCGCCGCCGCCCGCCTGCGCCTCCGGAACCTTGATCTGCCAGGGCACAGCAAACCCATCTCCCGGCCCGAAGTGCCGCTGGCCTACGCTCGTGCCATCCACCAGCACTTCAACGTCCGATGAGTTGGCCAACTCGCCGCTCAGCGAAACGTAGTCCGTCAGCCCCTGGATCACCATCGCCGTCTGCTTGGTTGAATACCAGTAATCGCCATCACGGTGCCCCGCCAGCCAAACCGCCGCCTTCGGCAGCAACCCACTCGCGCGATCTTGCCTGATGAGCAGCTTCAGCGCAAAGGCCGTCGTCTCAGCGGAGGTGTCGTCCCAGTATTCGAGCAACCCGTCGTAGCTTCCTTCCCAATGCGCGTCGATATCGCTCACCCGAGCCTTCTTTTCCAGCAGCGACGCTGCATCTTTTGCGCGTCCGTCTCCCGCAGCATCCAGAGCCAACCCCACCAGCGCCAACCCTTCGTCGCTCAACTTTCCGCGCGAATCCCAGGCCTTGTCGAGCCCATCTTTAGGTGCTCCACCGGTCGTAGCTAGTGCAAACACCACATAGGCCCGCAGATCCGGGATCATGTCAGGATGCGCCGCCAGCGTTGACACAAGCCACGCGCGCCCCTTGTCCACGCGCTCGCTATCCACAGTGCGGCCTGCATTCTTCGCCTGCCCAAGTCCGCTCACAACGTACGCCGTCATGAACACCCGGCTAGGATCGTCCGGCCACCCCCCCCCCCCCCCCACGGC
>JBARBP010000123.1:0-11557 GCA_049793195.1 Occallatibacter sp.
CGAAGCTGAAAGTCGTTCCTCCGATGTTGCTGCCCAGCAGTCCCCGCCGCCGCGCCTCGCGAATTGCCGTAGTCAACCGCGCTACCGCAACCGGATACTCGGCTCTTACATAAATGAATCCCTTGCTCGCGCCCACGGCATAGGCCGCAATCGCCATGCCTTCCAGTACGCGATGCGGATCGCCTTCCATCACGCTGCGGTCCATGAATGCGCCGGGGTCGCCCTCGTCGCCGTTGCAAACCACGTATTTCATGTCGCTGCCGGCCTTGGCCACCGTACTCCACTTCAACCCGGTCGGATAGCCGCCGCCGCCGCGTCCCCGCAGGCCGCTCTCCGTAATCCTGTGGATCACACCGTTCGGCGTCATCTCCAGCAGCGCCGTCATCAGCGCCTTGTACCCCTCGCGGGAGATATAGTCGTCAATCTTTTCCGGATCGATATGCCCGGCGTTCTCCAGCACCACGCGCACCTGTTTGTCGAAGTGCTCCCGCAGGTCGCACTGCAGTTCCGGCACAGGCTCTCCACCCAGGCTCGAGACAATCGCCTCAGAGTTCTCGGCTTTCACATGCTTGTAAAGCGTTTCCTCCGGATCCACGCGCACCAGCGGTCCAGATGAACACGGTCCCATGCACCCGGTACGCCGCACCAGCACCTTCTTGCCGGATGCCTCGGCCGCCTTCACCAGCGCCTCGCGCAGTTTCTCCGAACCCTGGCTTGCGCATGCCAGGTCCATGCACACATTTACCTCGTAATCGAACTTGGCGTTCTCCGCGCGTACGCTCTCTTGTATCTGTTCGAGCTCCTCGATTGTCATTCCACAGCCCACCTTTCCAGTTGCTCGAGCATCTGCTCAGCGGCCACTTCTCCCGCCACCTGGCCGTCGCACAGCATCACCGGCGCCCGGCTGCATGCGCCCACGCAGCGCGCCGTCATCAGGCTGATCTGTCCGTCCTTTGTGGTTTGCCCCTGCGCAATCCCCAGCCGCTTCTCGGCCGCGGCCACCAGCTTGTCGGCGCCCTTGATGTAGCAGGCCGTCCCCGCGCAGATGGTCACCGTATGCTTGCCCGGCGGCTTCAGGCTGAAATAGTGGTAAAACGTCACCACACCATAAGCCTGGCTCAGCGGAACCCGCAGCGAACCGGCCACAAACCGGATCGCGTCGTCATCCAGGTACCCGAACGAGGACTGCACTGTGTGCAGCGTCTCGATCAGCGCATGACGGGCGAACCCATTCTTGCGCATGGTGCCGTTCACAATCTTCCATCGTTTGTCGTCGCTCGGTAGCGGCGGAGGCGCGAATGCAGCCACGATTCCCTCCCAAATTCGAGACATCGGATGCAGGTTCCGCTCTTCTGGCTCCCTGCGTGATGCCTACGATTGTTTTAGTTGGAAGGGGGACGATAGTCGGTGACAGAGGTCACGGGAGTTGGCGGCTATGTCGTTTTGGATCACCAGCTTCGGTTGTATCCGATTGAAAAGAGTGACCCTTATCACCAACCGGGTTCCATCACCGTTTTCAGCCAATTTTGACCTGAGGCCCTACCCCAGCGAGGGCAGCCGATCCGAGATTCCAAACAGGAAGATCAGCCCAATAATGCAGCTATATGCCGCCCCGGTCCACGCAATCACGTGATAGAACCGCGGATGATGCCCACTCGCTCGGAAAGCTCCGCCCATCGACGCCGTCATCAGAGCGTTCATCGCCACCAGTCCCAGCGCAAATGCCGCCAGTCCCAGCATGCCTCGCGAAGTCCCGCCCAGGTTCGCCGTCAGAAAGAACAGAGCCAGCTGGCTCGGCGTTTCAGCGCCCACTCCATGCAGAACTCCGATGGCGAACACCGACTTCCCGTTGTACATCCATTGAAAGCGGTCCGGCTTCGGCGCTTCGCGATTCCAGATGCGTCGCACCTGCCAAGCCATCCAAAGCACGCCGTTAATCGCGATTGCCAGCCGGCTCTCGACGCGCCCGTGCGTGTGCCCGTGCACGTCCTTGCGCAGAATGCCCGCCACCACACCGATGCCCAGCACAATCAGCGTCAGTCCGATCAGCCGCTCCGTCCAGTGGTCCAGCCCCTGCGGCAGGCCCATGTGCAGTTCCAGGACCGCCACCCCCAGCGCCACCACCGTAAACGCGTGCCCTAACGCGTACGTCATGCCTAACCGCAATCCGCTCTTCCAGTTGCGCTGCACGGCTGTAATGTCGGAGATCGCCGCCAGGTGATCGTAATCGAACCCATGACGCAGCCCGAGTAAAAGGCACGAGCCCAGGGCAGCGTCGAGTTTCCAGTCTCCGAACGTCGGGGTCACGAAGCTCAGTATAGTGGAGAAGCTATGCGTTTGGCGCGTCGAGGCTCCGTGCTCCGTTCAAGGTCCTGCGCGCCGCTGAATCTGGTAACCCGTGTAGTCGATCGTCACCTCGGTCGGTCCAAACAGAAAGCTGTCAGACTCCGCCCGCGCGTGAGTCGCCTCCCCAAACCCGTCGATATCCACATACTGCCGTGCCATCTCTGTAGGCCCAGTGAACGCCGACGAACTTCGCGAGCCTTTCCCCTCAAGCTTCACAATCTCGCCGTTCTTCGCGTCCACCCACAAGGTTCCCACTAGAAGATAGGGTTCCTTCCGCCGCGGCGTCAGGGCGATCGCAAAGCAATCCCGCCCGTCCATCTTCTGAACGCCACCCTGCTTCACCTGCATCTGGTAGTTGGCTGTCGTAATCCACGATCCCTCGCGAACGCCGGGCTCATTCACGTGCTGCTCATTGTCCAGAATTGCGTGCAACACCAGGCTGCGCATCAGCGCCGAGCCGCTCTCTGAAAGTATCCGGTAACTCTTGCCAGTCTCCTGCTTGTACGTAGTCTTCACGGTCATCTCGGCTACCGGGTGGTTTTCATCCTTGTTTCTGAAGACAGCGTAACGCTCAGTCACCGTGTATCCTTCGATTCCGTCAACCCGCGCCTTCACCGCCGCGTCGACCTTTCCCAGAATCGTCGCGCTGTCATTCTGCTGGGCTGCAACTGGAACGATTCCGGCGCACAGAAGAATAAGGAGACGTGCACCCCCGAAGCTCACCCTTGCCCGCCAACGACGTGCCATGCAGTGAATTCTCACATAGAGAGCCTTGAGACGGATGTTCCCAATGGCTCGTCCACTGGGCCCATCGACGCTTCAAACTGCGCTTCTCCTGCCTTTGATCAGATCCAAAAGCAGCACCGCCAATGCGAGCGCGAGCAGAAGGTGGATCATGCTTCCTGCCACATGCAGGATGAACCCGAGGAGCCATAGCAGAACTAGAATCCCTACAATTGCTTTAAGCATATTTGTCTCCTTTGACAAGGTTTGCTATCAGGGCACAGCTCTCCCGTGCCCGCGCACCAGCATTCGAGGCCGGACGTTATTCTTCCTTTATCTTGAGGCCGCTTCTCTCTTCGCGCCCTTCACCGCATCCAGAAATGGCTGCGCAGCCGTGGTGGGCGGCACCGCTCCGCTCAAAACGGCGCGCGTGCTCGCGTCGGGACCATACACCGTCTTCATCGAGTCGTCATCGCGCCTGACCGCGGAGCCCGACAGATCGAGCCCGGCAAAGACGCCCTTCGCCCGGGAGTAAGTCAGTATCTCGGCATTCATCTTCCAGTCTGTATCGGCTGAAGTATGGCGGCCCACCGGCCCTGCAGCGGCAGACGCATCCGCCCCAATTTGGAATTTACTCGCAAGCAAGCGCTGCATTCCCTTGTCACTTTGCACAATCATCACCAGGTCGACGCCTTCAACGCCGATCTGCAATCCCCAGCTCCCTCCGGTGATCGCAAAGAACGCTGGAGCGCTCCATCCATCCGGCGTTCGGCAGGTGGCGACACCCCTGCCACCTTCAGCGCCGAATATGAATCCGCCCTTCACCATGTGGGGAACCACGGCGATGCATTTCGCGTGGTCCAGCACCTCTTCCGGAATGCCCTTGTCCGGAGCCGCCATGATCTCCTGCAGCGCCGTTCCGGCCATCGAAAGCCGATCGGCCGTCGCGTCTGTGTCGGCAAAGCTGAAAGTGGTCATGCTCAGTAGTGCCCCTAACATCATCAATCGCTTCATCTCAATCTCCTTTGATTTTTGCTCCTGTTTCCCAAAGCAATTCTGCTTTCACGTGCCAATCGAGATGTATCTTCGCAACAGGGTCTTCATCCTTCGTGCCCATCCGCGCGGCCATCGTTTCTGCGGCTTCATCTCGCCGCTCTTGGTTTGAGTGAATGCGCATTCAATTGGTTGCTCTGCAAAAGGAATTGGAATCTGCCTCCGCTAAACGCATGCTGCCGCAGAGGTTGCCCATGCGCTATCCTTGACTTCGGTACGAGGCGAATAATTGCCGCAAGAATCTGTTCCAAGACGAGAACAGCACGAAGTGCCAAAGCGAGAACCGCACGAAGTGCCAGGACGAGAACGCTACGCAGTGGCTGTCCGCGGCGTGGTGCAGGGAGTCGGCTTCCGCCCCTTCGTCTACCGCCTCGCCTCCGAGGAGCAGCTTGCCGGCTACATTGGTAACGATACAGACGGGGTCACAATTGAAGTTGAAGGTTCCTCCGCATCCCTCGAATCGTTCCTGGCCCGTCTTCGTTCCGAAACTCCGCCCTTGGCGCGCATCGATTCAATCGCGGTCCGCGACATCGCCCCAATCGGCGAAACCGGCTTCCGGATCGTGGCCAGCGAGGTGCTGGGCCGCGTGTCTACTGGAATTCCAGCCGACGCCGCCACCTGCCCCGACTGTCTCCGCGAACTGCTCGCGCCCGACGACCGTCGCTACCGCTATCCTTTCCTCAACTGCACCAACTGCGGCCCGCGCTACACCATCACCCGCCGCATCCCCTACGACCGCCCGCAAACCTCCATGGCGCTGTTCAAAATGTGCCCTGCCTGCCAGGCCGAGTACGACGACCCCGCCAACCGCCGCTTTCACGCCCAGCCCAACGCCTGCTGGGACTGCGGCCCCCAGCTCTCCCTCGTCACCGCCGATGGCGCGCCGATCCCCGCCGCCGATCCCGTCGCCGAAACCATCGCCCGCCTTGTTTCCGGCCAAATTCTCGCCATCAAAGGCATCGGCGGCTTCCATCTCGCCGTCGACGCCACCAACGAATCCGCCGTCATGCGCCTCCGCCAGCGCAAGCACCGTTACGGAAAGCCTCTAGCCGTCATGGTCCGCGATCTCTCGGCCGCCCGCATCCTCTGCGACATCACCGAAGCCGAAGAAAAACTCCTCACCATTCCCGCACGCCCCATCGTTCTCGTTCGCAAGCGCGACAACAATCCCATCGCCCCCACCGTCGCGCCCGGCATTCCCTGGCTTGGCCTCTTCCTCCCCTACGCACCGCTCCATCATCTCCTCTTCGCCGACCCGCGCATCCACGCCCTCGTCATGACCTCCGCCAACCTCAGCGAAGAGCCCATCGCCATCGACAACGACGAAGCCCGCTCCCGCCTCGCCGCCATCGCCGATGCCTTTCTCTTCCACGACCGCGAAATCCTCCAGCGCTGCGACGATTCCGTCACCGCCGTCGTTGACAACGCCCCGCAACTCATCCGTCGCGCCCGCGGCTTCGTCCCGCTCGCTATCCCGCTGCCACTTGAAGCCCCACCGCTCCTCGCCGTCGGCGGCCATCTGAAAAATGCTTTTGTACTCGCGCGAGGACGATTCGCCTATCAGAGCCAGCATCTCGGCGACCTCGAAAACCTCACCGGCCTCAACTTCTTTCGCGAGTCCCTCGACCACCTCATGTGCACTTTCGAAATCGAGCCCGAGACCGTAGTGCACGATATGCACCCCGGCTACCTCTCCACCGAGTGGGCCAAACAGTGGGCCAGTGAGCGTAACCTACCCCTTATCGCCGTGCAGCACCATCACGCCCACATCGCCGCGTGCATGGCCGAGCACGCCCTTGACTCAGAGACCATCGGCCTCTCCCTCGACGGCACCGGCTACGGCAGAGACGGCCGCATCTGGGGCGGGGAAGTGCTCATTAGCCGCCTCGATAGTTTCGAGCGCTTTGCACATCTCGACTACGTCCCCATGCCGGGTGGCGAAGCAGCCATTCGCGAACCCTGGCGAATGGCCCTCGGACATTTACTCGCCGCCGGTTTCTCCCAAAATGAAGCCAGAGAACTCGTGGGAGCCACTGAACAAGAAACCCGCGTCATGACGCGCATGATCGAACGCCGCATCAACGCACCGCTTACCTCAAGTCTCGGTCGCTTGTTTGACGCGGTCGCATCCGTGGTCCTCAACCGCCGAATCGTCGACTATGATGCACAGGCCGCCATTGAACTCGAAGGCATCGCGGTCGATGAACCCGACCGCTTCTGCCCAGTCAATTACATTCCGGAGTTCTTCAGTCCTGGAACAGAAGACTCGACGCCAACCCTCAGGCTGGCTCAGCTATGGCGCGCAATCGTCGACGATCTTCGCCGTGGCCTGCCGAAGCAGGAAATTGCGGCACGCTTCCACTCGGGCGTGGCTCAGGGGTTCATCGGCGCAGCGGCGAATGCTCGCGAAAAAACAGGCATCGCCCAAGTCGCTCTCTCAGGCGGTTGCATGCACAACCGCCGCCTCGCCCGCCTGCTCCGCACCGGTCTCGAAGAAGAAGGTTTCCAAGTCCTCCAACATCGCCAGGTCAGCCCCGGCGACGGTGGACTTAGCTATGGGCAGGCGGCTGTAGCCGCAGCGATTCTCAGAAAGCTGAAAGCTGAGAGCTGAAGGCTGCTTTACCCACTGATCCTCACCAGTTCCTGCGCCTCTTCCTTCGGCCCCAGTATCGAGATCCGTGGAATCCGTCCGCGCACCATCGCCACTTCGTCGCAACGATGCAGCCGCGGACAATTCTGGCAGTCCTTGAAGATCTTGTCCGGCAACTCGGACTTGTCCTCCACCGTCCTGAACCCGTATTTGAAGAAGAAGTCAGGAATGCGCGTAAACAGGCACACTGACTGGATGCCGTGCTCTTCAGCCTCTTCGACCAGCGAGCTCAAAATCCGCCCGCCCGCTCCCTGTCCCTTCGCCTCCGGCTTCACCACGATCGAGCGCACTTCGCATAGATGTGGCCCGTAAAAGTGCAGCGCGCCACAGCCGATAAACACGCCGCCGTCCGACTCGGCCACCGTAAAGTCGCGAATGTTCTCGCAGATCTCGGCAAACGCGCGCTTCAGCAGCGTGCCGTCGCCCGAGAGCGAGTTCACCAGGTCATAAACATTCGAGGCGTCCTGAAGCAATGCCTTACGCACCAGCATGGACAGCCTCCCCAACATCTTTTTTCGTCATTGCCGCAATCCGTTTCGTCGCAATATCCAGCGCTGCATGCACGCGCCCGCGCGCGGTTCCTCCCGTCACGTCATGGCAGTCGAGCGTCGCCGTCAGCGTCACTGCCGCAAAAAAATCCTCGCCAAACTCAGGCCCAAACGCGCGCAGCTCTTCCAGGCTCAGCGCTCCCAGCTCCACACCCTTCTCCAGCGCGAATCGCACTGCATTGCCGATCTTCTCGTGCGCCGTGCGAAAGGGAACGCCCTTGTGCACGAGATACGTCGCCGCCGCCATCGCATTTAGATAGCCCGACTCCGCCGCCTCGTTCATGCGTTCGCGATTGAATGTAAGCGCTGCCGTAAAACGTGCCACCAGCTTCAGCATCTGCGCAACAAAATCAACAGCGAATGCCGGCTCCTGCGTCTCCTGCATATCTTTATTGTAGGCCAGGGGCAGCCCCTTCAGTTGCAGTGTCACCGCCTGCGCAGCTCCATTGATGCGCCCGACCTTGGCGCGCAGCAACTCCGTCAAGTCAGGATTCTTCTTCTGCGGCATGGCGCTCGATCCCGTTGAAAAAGCCTCCGGCAGATTCACAAACCCATACTCCGCCGTGGCAAACAACGTGATCTCCTCCGCAAACCTGCTCAAATGCAAACCTACAAACGTCAGCGCCTGCAGATACTCGAGAACGAAATCCCGATCGCTGGTAGCATCCATCGAGTTCGCCGTCGGCGCAGTGAATCCCAACTCGCGCGCGGCAATCGTGCGGTCCAGCGCCAGCGTTGCCCCTGCGATCGCGCCCGACCCGAGTGGACAATAATTGAGCCGCGCCGCGCAATCCTTGAGCCGCTCCGCATCGCGCAATGCCATCTCGACATAGGCCAACATCCAATGCGCCACCAGCACCGGTTCTGCGCGTTGCAGATGCGTATAGCTCGGCATCACTGCATCGCCGGCCTTGCGCGCCTGCGCAACCAACGCCCCGGCCCAGGCCGCCAACCCATCGCCTACTGCTTCGATTTCACCGCGCACATACAAACGAAGATCGGTCGCAATCTGCTCGTTGCGGCTGCGCCCGGTGTGCAGCTTGAGGCCCAATGAGCCCACGCGCTCCACCAGCTTCAACTCGACGAAGTGATGGATATCCTCCGCCGTCGCGTGATCGCGGATCTCTGCCTTGCCCGCGTCGGTCGAGTGAACTGCGGCAATCGCATCCAGCGCCGCACGCAACTCCGTTGTTTCAGCTTTGGACAAGATTCCTGCCGAGCAAAGGGCCGATGCATGAGCCTTGCTGGCGGCGATCTCCTGCTGCAGCAGCCGCCAGTCGAAAACAATCGACCGTTGCCACGCTTCGAACTCCGCATCAAGCGGCTCGCGGAACCGGCCCGACCACATCTTTCCGGATTGTTGTTCGTTCGACATGAATCTAAGCGTTCCTCACGCTATTCCTTTTCCTTATTTCTTGTCTGGGGCACTGCTCAACAGCGGCATTTCGTTGCCAGTGCTGAGCGTGACGAGGCCGGCTGCCGCGTAAGTAAGAAGCTTGTCGCGGGTGTCGGCGATGTCGAGATTGCGCATGGTGAGTTGGCCGATGCGGTCGCGCGGCGAGAATGTTGATTCGGTCTTCTCCATGCTCAGCCGTTCGGGATGAAACGTCAGGTTGGGCGACTCGGTGTTGAGGATCGAGTAGTCGTTGCCGCGGCGCAACTCGAGCGTGACTTCGCCGGTGATTGGCTTGGCGACCCAGCGCTGCGCGGACTCACGCAGCATGATGGACTGCGAGTCGAACCAGCGGCCCTGGTAGAGCAGCCGGCCGAGCTTGCGCCCATTGTCGCGGTACTGCTCGATGGTGTCCTCATTGTGAATCCCGGTGATGAGGCGCTCGTAGGCGATGAACAGCAACGCCAGGCCGGGCGCCTCGTAGATACCGCGACTCTTGGCCTCGATGATTCTGTTCTCAATCTGGTCCGACATGCCGAGCCCGTGGCGCCCACCGATGCGATTGGCTTCGAGAAGCAGCTCGACGGGGTCGGCGAATTGGCGCCCATTGAATTCGCGACTGCTGAGCGCAACGGGAAAGCCCTCTTCAAATCGAACCGAGACCTGCTCGCGCTGGATTTCGACATCGTCGCGCCAAAACGCTGTGCCCATAATCGGAACCACGATCTTGACCGAAGAGGAAAGTTGCTCCAGATCTTTTGCTTCGTGCGTCGCGCCCAGCAGATTCGAGTCGGTTGAGTAGGCCTTTTCGGCAGACATCTTATACGCAAAGCCTGCCTGTTGCATGTACGCAGACATCTCGGCCCTGCCGCCAAGCTCGTCGATGAAAGCAGCGTCGAGCCACGGTTTGTAAATCTTCAGGCTGGGATTCACCAGCAGCCCATAGCGGTAGAAGCGCTCGATGTCGTTGCCTTTAAAAGTGGAGCCGTCGCCCCAGATGTTGACGTCGTCTTCCTTCATCGCAGCCACCAGCAGCGTCCCGGTCACCGCGCGACCAATCGGAGTGGTGTTGAAGTAAGGAACGCCGGCAGTGGTGATGTGGAAGGCGCCGGCCTGCAGCGCGGCGATGCCTTCGCGAACAAGCGGCCCGCGGCAATCGATGAGTCGCGCCTTTTCGGCGCCGTATTCCAGGGCGGCGCGCGGAATCGCCTCGTAGTCGGTCTCGTCAGGCTGGCCCAGGTTCGCCGTATAGGCGTAAGGAATCGCCCCCTTCTGCCTCATCCAGTGCAGCGCGGCAGAAGTGTCAAGCCCGCCGGAGAAAGCGATGCCGACTTTCTGGCCGACGGGTAGTGATTCGAGAATGACAGACATATGTACCTTTCAAGTGCAGCGGCCAGGGACCCGGGACTGGTGTTTAGTGGCCCGAGTTTTTTCCGTGCGATCCGGAGAGTCTTCGGTTTGTCTCTGGCTCATTACTTGCCCTTGAGCCGAATTAGAACAGCAAAAGCATATTTGCCGATTGTGTTCCAAGTCGATTCGTCATTTCTGACCCGGCCACTTTACGGAATCCGAGTCTCTCATAAAGTCTTAGAGCAGGATTGTCTTCGCGCACACTCAAACAGATGCCTGCATACTTCGATTGAGCTTTCGAGATAAGACAATCCAATGTCGCCTTTCCAATGCCTTGATTACGACAGATGTCAACTGTGCCAGTTGCCAGCTCCGGAATCCCTTCACCCACAAATCCATTGCCAGCTTCTTCTTTGCTGAATACCCTAATCCACGAGCACGAAATTGGCATTCCGCTCTTGCTCTCGATGGCTACAGCCCCTAAATCCCCAGGCCTTCCCCAATTGAACCAATATTTCGTTAAGAAGGAATCACTCAAAGCTTTTTGGATTGGTTCGTGACCTTCGGGCATTCTGGCAGCCAAACACAAAAAGCTGAAAATCAGAGTTTGCTCGTTGTCGTTTACGAAGCGAACATCAAACTCCACTTTTGACTGCTCCAAACGACTGGCCTCCTAATCACTAACCACCGGTTCCTTCTACTGAAACTTCTCCACATTTGCGAGACCACCGAGCAGCAGCAGCAGCAGCGCCTTCTGCGCGTGCATGCGGTTCTCGGCCTGGTCGAATACGATCGACTGCGCCCCGTCCAGCACCGCATCCGTCACTTCAGCATTGCGCCGCGCCGGCAGGCAGTGCATGAACACCGCGCTTGGCTGCGCCTTCTGCATCAGCGCCTCGTTCACCTGGAACGGCCTGAAGATCGGCGCGCGCTTGGCGGACTCGTGCTCGAATCCCATGCTGACGCACACATCGGTGTAGATGGCATCCGCGCCTTCGGCCGCAGCCTGCGGGTCCTGCAGCAAGCGCAGTTCGCAGCCGTTTGCCTGCGCGATGTCGCGGGCCAGGGTAACGATCTCGATGTCCGGCGAGTAGCCGCGCGGCGTGGCCACGGTGACGTTAGCGCCGAGTTGCGCGCCAGTGAGCATCAGCGAGTGGCAAACATTGTTGCCGTCGCCGACATAGACGAAGTTTGCCCCGGCCAGCGAGCCAATATGCTCCTCCAGCGTCATAAAATCCGCCAGAGCCTGGCACGGATGCTCGAAATCCGAGAGCGCATTGATCACAGGCACGCGCGAATTCGCCGCCATCTCCGTAATCGTGTCGTGCGCATAGGTGCGCAGCACAATCACATCTACCCAGCGCTCGACATTCTTCGCCACATCGGCAATCGATTCGCGCTCGCCCAGCGGCGAACTGGTCTGGTCCACGAAGATCGCGTTGCCGCCCATCGTGTTGATGCCCGTCTCAAAGCTCAGCCGGGTGCGCAGGCTCG
>JBARBP010000124.1:0-6543 GCA_049793195.1 Occallatibacter sp.
ATGGCGGTGATCTCGTTGGGCGAGATGCTGGTGACCAGAGCGGGCTGGCCGTTGACGAGGACCGTGTCTGCCAGGCGGAAGCCCATGCCGTGAATGACGATGGGACCGCCAGAAGCGGGCAGGCGCAGCGGCTGGACCGTGTCGGCGTAAAGAACCCAACCGTTATAGGCGTAGTCGGGGCGGCCGTCGCCGCGCAGGTCGGCGATGCCGATGCGGGCGATGTCATCGGCGCTGGAACTGACGCGCAGCCAGGTTTCGCCGGTTGCGAGTCCGTTTATGCCGGGTGCGGCGCCGACGGGGCTGGCGCCGATGGGGTCGAATGCATCCCAAACGCCGACGGAGGGCATGGCTTTCTCTTCCGTGGGGGCGCCATTTTCGTCGAGGGCCTGGGTGACGACGGTGAAGGTGCGGTTGCCGCGGACGGGAAAGCTGAACCAGTCGGTCTGGCCGATCTGGCTGAGGCGGCCGACCCAGAGACCGCTGGCCGGCATGGGGCGGGGTTGGGCTTGGGTGGCGATCGGGTCCTGATAGCCGCCGTTGGCGGAGTCGGCGACGGTGTTGTTGAGGGCCTGCGAACTGCCGGCGGCGAGGTTAGGAATTGAGATGGCTTGAAGGGTCCCGGAGGGCGCGACCTGGCCCGCAGAATAGGGTCCGACAGTATCAGTGAGGATGTAGAGCGGATTAATGGACTCAAATATGACCTGATAATTTGCCGTGGTCATGCCGGGAGGGAGCGGGATACCGCTTAGGTCGAAGGCGCCCTGGAGGGTTGGGTCGCTCGATCCCCATTGGGTGAAGGGGACGCCGGATGAATCGGCAAAGCCAGTGACGGAATTGCCGTGATTACCGCTGAAGGATGCGCCTGAGACGGCGGTGACTGTGTATTGGTAGAGGGGATTGCCGTTCGTGTCGAGGGGGCGGGCGACGACATTGACTCCTTGCATCCCGAGGCCGGTGCGGAAGGAGATGGTGCCGCGGATGGAGACGGTGTTGGCGCCGGTGAGCTGCTTGCCGGGGAAGCTGGAGAGATTTTGCGCGGTGATTGGGTAGATGCGGTTGAGGGCCGCGATGTCGTCGTAGCGGAGGACGGAGGGGTTGGGGATGCACACGCCGCCCAATGGGCCGCAGACACCGCTGAGCGGCTGCATGACGGGCCAGCCCTGGGTGCCTCCGGGCTCGCCGTTTTGAAGCGCGCCGGGGTTGACCTGGGAATAATCGAGACCGAGGACGCGGCCAAAGGCGCGCTCGAGCTCGTAGCTCATCATCTGGATAAGGCTGGCGTTGGTGGCGCAGAGGCCGTTGAGAATAATGACGGCGTGGGCGATGGTAGCGTCGGGGTTGAGGTTGTCCATCCAAACAAATACGCCGTTGTTCTGGCAACTGGTGGGCTGGCTGGTGGTTGCGCCGAAGAGGCCGTCGATGACGGAGCCGTCGGCGTCGTAGATGACGGCGAGGGGATAGTTGGTGGCCGCTGGGGTAACGTCGGAGGGTTGGGCGATCTGGTTGCTGGAATTGACGAGGATATTGGCGCCGCTGACGTCTTCGTTGAGTGGGCCTTTATCGGTCAGCGTGACGCCAGCGGTGGGGATGGCGGCCCAGAGGGCGGCCGCGGCATCGACCATGGCAGTGGCTTGCTGGTTAGAGACTGAAGCGGAGAGCGAGCCCTGATCGACGTAATAGTTGACTGTGCCGCCGGCCCAGTGGATGGGCTGGCCGAGGACGGCGGGATTGAAGAAGCTGGTTCCGGCGACGTATTTCGGGCCGCCAGCGCGGGCGGGTACGGGAGCGAGGGCAAGAAGGGCTAGAGCGGCGATAGGGAGACGGCGAAGTGCGGTGCGGAAAGGTTGCAGGATGACAGGATTGGGCACGGAAGCGCTCCTGCACAGGGGCGAGCATTTGAGCTTCCTAAGAGTCTTTGTCTGGGTTAGAGGATTCTAAGAAACGGTTGCGGATTGGCGATCGGCGACGGGTTGGGCAGTCAATCTGGAACCGTTTGGACAAAGGCAGCGAGTCAACGCCCGCTTGCGCGGGAACGAGGGGTCAGCAAGCCAACGAGGGAGACCTTGGATGGCGCCAATTCGTTTCTGCGTAGCGAGAGGATGCTGGGATTGGCTGCGAAGGGGCTAGCTCAGATTTCTGGGTAGAAGTCAAAGAAAGCATCGAGGCTGCGCTTGAGCTGGGTCTCTATTTCCTCGCGCGAGCCTTCGATGGTGTGCATGGTGACGTGTGCCTCGTGTCCGTTGGAGAGCTTGAGGGTCGCGTCCTTGATCTCAGTGACCTCGCCCTCGGGGAGCAGCCGGAGACCGTAGATAAGAGTCAGATTGGCCATAGATGACATGATAGAGAAGAAAGTGGGACATGTGCTGCGCCGGCCGGGCAGAGAATTCAGCGCGGCGGCCGGTTTGAGTCGGTGAGTGGGCGGAAACATCTAAAATCTGGATAGGAAACTTTATGACCGATATTCGCGACACGGTAATTTTAGGCTCCGGGTGCGCCGGGCTTACGGCGGCCATTTACACCGCACGCGCTGGAATGAAACCGCTGGTTCTTGAAGGCCATGAGCCGGGGGGACAGCTTTCAATCACCACGATGGTGGAGAACTTTCCCGGCTGGCCGGATGGGATTCAGGGGCCGGAGCTGATTGAAAACATGAAGAAGCAGGCGGAGCGGTTTGGGGCGACGTTTCAGATGGCGCACCTGAAATCGGTGGAGCTGGGGGCGCACCCGATCAAGTTGCATACCTCGACGGGAGAGGTTCATGCGCGGACGCTGATTGTAGCGTCGGGGGCGAGCGCGCGGTGGCTGGGATTGCCGAGCGAACAGGCGCTGATAGGGCATGGTGTTTCAAGCTGCGCGACGTGCGACGGGTGCTTCTTCCGCGACCATGAGATTGCGGTTGTGGGCGGCGGGGACTCGGCGATGGAAGAGGCGCTGTTCCTGTCAAGATTTGCGACCAAGGTTACGGTGCTGCATCGGCGGGATCACTTCAGGGCTTCGAAGATCATGCTGGATCGAGTGATCGCGCATCCGAAGATTGAGCTGCGCACCTACACCGTGGTGGAAGAGGTGCTGGGCGTTGAAGGGAAGGAAGTGACGGGGCTGCGAATCAAGGATGTGAAGACAGGCGAGGAAAGCATACTGCATGTGACCGGGCTGTTTCTGGGCATCGGGCACGAGCCGAATACAAAGATGTTTGCCGGAGCGATGGATCTGGATGAGGACGGGTACATCAAGACCACGGGCAATGTGCTGACGACAAATAACGGGCAGGTGATTGACGGTGTGTTTGCGTGCGGGGACGTGCAGGACCGGCGCTACCGGCAGGCGATTACGGCGGCGGGGTCGGGGTGCATGGCGGCGCTTGAGGTGGAGAAGTACCTCGAGGAGCGCGGGCACTGAGGCTGTGATCGCAGCGGAGGGGCGCTCACTTCAGAATTGGTGGAAGGCGAAGAAGACCGCGCCGACGAGGAAGCCTGCCGAGACGGCGTGATTCCAGCGCAGATGCTGCCCGAAGTAAAAGGTGACGAAGACGCCGAAGACGATGAGGGTGATGACTTCCTGAATGACCTTGAGCTGGACGGGCGAGAAGCGGTCCGCGCCGATGCGGTTGGCCGGAACCTGGAAGCAGTACTCGAAGAAGGCAATGGACCAGCTGACAAGGACAACCTTCCAGAGCGCCTCGTGGCGAAAGCGGAGATGACCGTACCAGGCAAAGGTCATGAAGATGTTGGAGATGGTGAGAAGAATTATTGTAACCATAGTTGGTAGGTTAGATGCGTTTGGCTAGAGGCGGGTATAGAGATTTGAGGCCTGTGCGGCGACACGGCTGGGCAGGATGAGAGCTGGGAAACCATGACGGCGCTTGCAGAAAATCTTGAGAGGCTGGAAGAGGCGATCGAGCGGGCTTGCCGTGCGGCGGGACGAGGGCGCGGCGAGGTTGAGTTGATGGCGGTGTCGAAGACTTATCCGGCAGAGACGATTGCGGAAGCCGCGAGATTTGGACTGTGGCTGTTTGGCGAGAACCGGGTGCAGGAGTTTTTCACCAAGGCCGGCGAGTTGGAGGGGCTGCGCGGGGAGGCGGCTGTGCGTGTTCATTTGATTGGGCACTTGCAATCGAACAAGGCGGCGCGGGCGGCGGAGTTGTTCGATGCGATCGACTCGGTGGATTCTTTAAAGCTGGCGGAGCGGCTGAATGAGGCGGCGGGGAAACTGGGGAAGCGGTTGCCGGTGTTGATCGAGGTGAAGCTTAGCCCGGAGGAGACGAAGGCTGGGTTGGAGCCGGAGTCTGCCGGCGCGGCGGAGTTGCTGGAACGGTTGCCGGATTTGGAATTTCTCGAGACACGCGGGCTGATGACGATTGCGCCCTGGGGCGTGGCGGAGGATGTGACGCGGGCTTGCTTTCGGAGTTTGCGGGAGTGGCGGGACAGGTGGGCAGCGGCGTATCCGCGCTTGAGGTGGGATGTATTGTCGATGGGGATGAGCGGGGATTTCGTGTTGGCGATTGAAGAAGGGGCGACACGGATCCGGATTGGGACGGCGCTGTTTGGGAAGCGGGCGCCTTGGACGGGAGAAGAGTGATGCTGCGCAGCGTTGCTGGTGGAGTTACGCTGGCCGTTCGCGCGCAGCCGGGGGCGAAGAAGACCGCAGTGATTGGTGTATATGGCGAGGGTACGGCTGCGCAGTTGAAGATTGGTGTTCAGGCACCGCCGGTGGAAGGACGCGCAAACTCGGCGCTGATTGATTTTCTAGCCGATAGGTTCGGTGTGGCGAAGAGCTATGTTGAGTTAGTTAGTGGGGAGTTATCGCGGAGTAAGGTGTTTTTGGTGCGGGGAGTTAGTTTGGGGCGGGCGGAAAGTCTAATTAATGGCTGGATAAGTTAGGCTAGTTGATCATAGTTCTTAGAGAAGACCTGAAAAGCAAGAGCAAGAACAACTGCAGATCCTTCGTCGCTTCGCTCCTCTGGATGACAATTCATTGGAAGGGAGTCGGGACTACGACTGCCGTCGCTTCTGCGACTTTCGCTCAGGATGACAAGCTCTCTTTAGTGAACGGAACGTCGGTCGTGTTAGCGGCTGTGGTGGGCGAAGGCGGCGGCCAGGGCTTCTTCGGGTTCAGGGCGAACGCGGAAGTCGGCGTGGGCTTGAGCAAAGAGTACTTTGCGGTCTTTGGCGATCACGTAGGTGGCGGGGATGGGGAGGCGCCAGCTTGGTTCGCCATTGACGAAGGGGATGTTGACGAGGATGGACTGGTAGTAGGTGCGGTGGTAGTCGGGGACGGTGTAGACGAGGCCGAACTTTTCGGCGAGCGTGTTGCCGGGGTCGGTGAGCACCGGGAAGGGCAGGCCGTGCTGCCCGGCCATGAAGTCGCTTTGGCGCTGGGTTTGCGGGCCGATGGCTACCATGAGGCCTTCACGCTCGCGGAGGGTGCCGTAGAGGTCGCGCCAGGCTTCAAGTTCGGTGACGCAATAAGGGCACCAGCGGCCGCGGAAAAATTTGATGACCAGGGGGCCGAGCGCGAGCAGGTCGGCGCTGCGAACGAGGCGGCCGGTGGCGTCGTTGAGTTCGAACTCGGGGGCGATGGCGCCGACGGGAAGGATGCGGTCTTCAATGCCGGAGGCGAAGAGCTCGGCTACGGCGCGCTCACCAACAGCAAGGCGCTCCTGCTGCACCAGGTGACGGGTGTTGGCGGTGATCTCGTCGAGTTGGTCTTGAAGTGCCGACATTGAAATCCAGTTCGGGCTCATTTTGAGTTCCGTGCGTGCAATCCATCGTACACGCGAGTTTCCTGTTTCAGATGCTACCGCCCAAATCTTTGTTTGGCGCCGAGGCCCATGCCGCTTAGGCCGCCGCGCATCATTTTTGCGGCCAGGCCGCCTTTTCCCATTTGCTTGAACATTTTTGCCATCTGGGCGTATTGGCGGAGGAGGTTGTTTACGTCGGAAACCTCTGTGCCGCTGCCTTTGGCGATGCGCTTGCGGCGGGTGCCACTGATGATTTCGTGGTTGCGGCGCTCCTTGGGGGTCATGGAATTGATGATGGCTTCAAGGCGCGTGAATTGTTTTTCGTCGATGTTGCCGGCGGCTTGCTGCATGCCGGCGAAGGGGCCTACGGAGGGGAGCATTTTGAGGATGCTCTCCATGCTGCCCATTTTTTTGATCTGGCGGAGCTGGTCGCGGAAGTCTTCTAACGTGAAGCCGTCGCCGAGGAGGGCCTTCTTGGCGAACTCTTCTGACTTTTTGCGGTCGAGGGTGGACTCGGCTTTTTCGATGAGGGACATCATGTCTCCCATGCCGAGGATGCGGCCTACGATGCGGTCTGGATGGAAGGGCTCGAAGGCATCGGGCTTTTCGCCGACGCCGAGGAACTTGATGGGCTGGCCGGTGACATGACGGATGGAGAGGGCTGCGCCGCCGCGGGCGTCACCATCCATTTTGGTGAGGACTACGCCGGTGAGGCCGAGGCGCTTGTGGAAGTCTTCGGCGGAGTTGACGGCGTCCTGGCCGGTCATAGCATCGGCGATGAAGAGGATCTCGCTGGGGTTGAG
>JBARBP010000125.1:0-3675 GCA_049793195.1 Occallatibacter sp.
GAATGATGGAGAGGAAGAAGCCGGTGTACTCCTCGATGGTGACCATGGGGTTGAATTTGCTGCCGAAGCCGATTATGAGGATCTTGAGGGCGCCGGGAAGCACAAAGAAGTATCCGAAGCTTGCGCCTGCAAGAAAGAGTCCGACCGTGGCGGACATGAAGGGCACCACAAACCGCTTTTCCTTCTGGTAGAGACCTGGTGCGATAAAGAGCCAGACCTGATAAAGAATGAACGGTGATGCGAGGATGGCTCCGCCGATGAGCGCAACCTGCAAATAAAGGTTGAGCGGATCCATGGGGTGCGTGTAGTTAAGTTTAATGCCGAGTTTAGTGAGCGGGGCCTGCACAAAGCCATAAAGACGCTCATGGAAGATATATGCCACGAAAAAGCCGACGGCGAGATAGAGTGCGGAGTGGACAATGCGCTTGCGCAGTTCGTCCAGATGCTCCATCAAGCTCATGCCGGGCAGGTCCGCGCGCTGCGTTACTGCTGCCCGCGCCTTGCCGATTGCTTCAGAAGCGTCAACCATTTGAGAGCCTGCTAGCGCTTCCAGGGCGGACAGCGTTGCGAGCGAAAATCGGGCCAGACGAGGCGGAGTCCGAAGGCCTTGGCGATTCCAAGGTCGAGGGCGACAACGAAGTATGGCCCGATCTTCTCCGCAACCCGAAGGGACGCAGCGGATTTTCCCGATCTCCGCATCGTTCGTCGCTCAAGTACGTCAAGTACATTACGTTCCTCACTCCTTGACCTCGTGAAGATCCGCTTCCGTCGCTGCCGTCCTGGAAGCGCTAACAGGCTCCCAGACGGCCGGCTCCGTCGCTTTGTTCGTGTCTTCAACGGCGGTTTCTATCACTGCGTTCTCTTTCTCTGCCGGCGTCTGATCCCCAACTGCAGTTGCGGTCGCTTCCTGCGTGGGCTCGGCCTCGTAAGTTTCGTTCGCAGGCCAGGCTGCCGAAATTGGCTCGCCGGTCGCGGGCGGCTGAATGCTGGGGTGAGTGTCGAGCTGAGCGCTGGACTCGACAGCTTCTGTCTTTTCCTGCGCCTCCGTTATCTCGCCGTAGGTGCCGCCATAGGGGTATGCGCTTTCGGACGCCGGAGTCGCGGTGACAGGAGTCTCGGTCGCGGGTGTCAGGGAGGCTTCAAGCTGCGCGGGTGGGTTGGCCGCTAACTGGCGCTGGCGCTCCTCCTCTTCCTTCTTGCGGCGGTCGGCATCCTCGGCGTTGCGCAACTCCTCTTCCATCTGGAATTTGAAGTCGTTTGAGGCCTTGCGGAACTCGTACATCAGCTTGCCGATCTGGCGTCCGATTTGTGGTAATCGCCGCGGCCCAAAGACCACCAGCGCCATCACCATCAGGATCAGCGAATCCGCCATGCCCAGATTGGCAACCTCAATTGTCGGAGGGATTCCCATAAGTGATAATGATACCCGTCCGCGCTCGGCGCTCACAAACTGCGCGGACAAGTTACCACCCCGGCCTCACCAGCTATAGCCTCCCGACGGAGGCGGCCAACTTCTAAGTAACTGCCTCACGAGCACAATTCGACCGAAATGATACGCATTGTGGGCACCCAGGTTCTCCAACTGCTCACGCACTGTCATCGTGCGCATTGGCACTCCCGGCCGCGATGGGCACCTTATTGGCAACTCCAGGCACTCCGTGTCGCACGCCGCCAACGCTGCCTCCTGATTGTCGTGAAAGAACCTCGCCCTTAGCGCCTCCCAGTCTTCCAGTGCCATGTCGCTTACCGTCGGAAATCCCGCTGACGCATGCTCTGGATACGGCGTCTCAATGCCGTGAATCCAGTCAATGCTAACCTTTTGCCAGAATGCTATATGCCACAGCTCCTCATAAATGCTTCGTTGAGCACCCTCGATCCTTTGGAGCGCGAGTTCATCCGCCAGCCCTTCAAGAATGAATGCCGATGGCGCCGCTGCGCCGTCGCCGGCAAGAATCTGTTCCAGTTCGGTCATTGCCGCTCCCAATTAAACCCTGCACTTTCAACCTCGGTTCGGCTTTCTGATTTGCAGATTATCCCATCCGGCCAGTCGGGTTGTTTGGGCCAGTAGTCACTCCTGCGCTACACTAGACAGGAATGGAGGGACTTGGTCGGTCTGGCATTTTATTTGAAACTGCCGGCCTCGATCCGCGTCCATTCATATGAAAGGACTGCAACAACCCCGTGGATGGGGAACCTAGATCCAGTCGGCGGTATTGCCGATAAACTCAATGGGTTCAGTGCATCCACTGCAGTCTGTTTGCTTTCAACAACCCCGCCCGCTGTCCCATGAGGGATGAGCAGGGCTGAAGGCGGAATAAAGTGACCCTGGTTCTTGATCAAGAGGCGGCTGCCTCGCCGCAGGCTACAGACGTTTGCAGTCTTGAAAACTACCTTGCGCTCCCCGACCACTCGATGGACGGCCGCATTGCGACGGCGCGCGCCAAGCTGCGCTCGACCACCATTCTGCTCGGCCACCATTATCAGCGCGACGAAGTGATCCGCTTTGCCGATTTCACCGGCGACAGCTACAAGCTTTCGAAAATCGCCGCGGAAACCGACGCGAAGTACATTGTCTTTTGTGGCGTTCACTTCATGGCCGAAAGCGCCGATGTGCTTGGGGCTGACGGCCAGCAGGTCATCCTGCCCGACCTCAACGCCGGGTGCTCGATGGCTGATATGGCCGAGATTTCCCAGGTAGAAACCTGCTGGGATGCGCTCACCGCCCTGGGCCTCAATGGCGATACCATACCGCTGACCTATATGAATTCCACCGCCGCCATCAAGGCCTTTTGCGGCGAGCATGGCGGCCTGGTCTGCACCTCATCCAATGCGCGCTCCGCCTTTGAATGGGCCTTTGCACGGGGCAAGCGGATACTCTTTCTGCCCGACCAGCACCTGGGCCGCAACACTGGGTACGCCATGGGGATTCCGCTGGACGAGATGGCTGTCTGGGATCCTTGGGCGATCCAGATCGGGCAAGGCCACGGCGGCCAGACGAAGGAAAAGCTCGCTGCCAGCCGCGTGATCTTGTGGAAAGGCCACTGCGCCGTCCACCAGCGCTTTCTTCCTGGCCACGTCGACACAGTTCGTGCAAAGTACCCCGGAATCCAGGTCATCGTGCATCCGGAGTGCCGCTGGGAAGTCTGCCAGAAGGCCGACGCGCTGGGCTCGACCGAGCGCCTGATTGCCCTGGTTGAACAGGCTCGCTCGGGTTCTATGTTTGCCATAGGAACCGAGATTCACCTGGTCAACCGTCTGGCCCGCCGCTTTGCCCCGGAAGGTAAAAAGGTCATCACACTGGACGACACAGGCTGCCTGTGCACCACCATGTACCGCATCACGCCCCAGCACCTGGCCTGGGCTTTGGAGAATCTGGTAGCAGGCCGCGTGGTCAACCGCATCCAGGTGCGGCCAAACGTGAAACACTGGGCCAAGGTGGCGCTGGACCGAATGCTGGAAGCGGGGTAAAAGCAGGGAACAGGGAATAGGGATCAGTTTCGGCTTTCCGGGTCAGCTTTTGATTGTCGGCCGTCAGTTTTCCAGATGCCATGGTTTGAAGCATCGCTGGTGTGGGGAAGCAGTCGCTCTGGCAGATTTTGCCAATAGACACGCACATCTTGCCTGTTCACTGATCCCTGTTCCCTGCTTTTCTAGTATCCTGACAACAAGGCATTC
>JBARBP010000126.1:0-29160 GCA_049793195.1 Occallatibacter sp.
GCAGCAGGCCGGCCTGCCTGATCTCAACGTATTCGTCGAGGTTGGAGCCGGTGATGGCCAGGAATTTGACGCGCTCGAGCAGGGGATTCGTGGGGTCTTCAGCCTCTTCGAGCACACGGCGATTGAACTGCATCCAGGAGTAGTCGCGGCCGTTAAAGAGCTTTTGTTTCTGCATGATTCGGGCCATGGTGCGTTTCCAGTCCGCCGTGTTGGCAGTCTACAGCGTTTCAGCGGGGGTTGGCATCTGCGGTGCGCGGTTCTCAGCCAGAGAGTTCCATTTGGGAATTGTTACAGGATGAAGGTAGAAAGACGTGTTAAATGCTGAGGAAAAGCGGGGGTTGGGGTGGGGTTCGTGCGTTCCTGAGTGGGTGTTCACGATTGCCTTGGGATCGTGGTCTCCCACCGTTTGTGTAAGAAATGCACAAAGGATGGGGCACCCGACTTAGCCCTTTCACTGCGCAGCATGGGGGGGGTGGCAGTCTGGGATGGAGGGGATGGAAGAAAATCTCAAACCAATGGCTGAGGACAACGCGGGTTTTCTCAAGTAGGGTTGGCACATCTTTCATTCACTGTGATTTAGATCACAAAGGATGATCTTCCCAATCGGAGGCCCATGATGAAACTTGCGAACGGAGCAGCACTGTTGGTAATTGCTGCCGGAATGACATGTATTGGTACCGCGGCACTGGCGCAGGGATGCGTTGCCGCGCGCAGCAATCAGCGCGTTATTGACGGGCTGACGGCTTTTAACACCGGGGGAGAGGTGTCGCCCACGTGGCGGCATAATCTCACGGTCGATATTGGGTATCGGGTTTTCAACTCGAATAAATATTTCATTGGCAGCACGGAAATCGCGAGGCCGACTGCGATCCGCAACCACCAAAACATCTTCGATGTCGGTCTTGAATATGTTCTGACGCCGCGCTGGAGCCTGATTGCGGACGTGCCTGTTTTCGACGGAACGCGCAACCAGCTTTATCCTCCCTCGGGGATCTTCCAGGTTGGCGGCATTGGGGATATTACGATTGGCGCGCAGAGTTGGATATTCCGTCCGCCTACGGAGAATGGCGGTAACGTGGCGGTGAGCGCTTCGCTCAAGATTCCGACGGGCATCGACGATGCAACTGGATCAGCCTTGTACAAAGGGAAGATTGTTAAAGCCACGGCCGATCCGTCACTGCAGCCGGGTGACGGGGGGTGGGGATTCAGCCTGGGCTCGCAGGCTTACAAGCCTCTTTGGCGCATGTCGTCGGTTTATGCGCAGGGAAACTATCTGTTCAATCCGGAAGACACAAACGGAGTGGCGTCGTTTCGCAGCCAGCCTGGACAGAGCGTGATATCGGTTACCGACCAGTATCTGTTCCGCGGGGGCTTGTCCCAGGGGATTCCCAAACTGAGGGGTCTTTCGATGAGCCTGGGGGTTCGCGGGGAAGGCGTGCCGGTTCGGGACCTTCTGGGCAAAAGCGATGGATTCCGGCGGCCGGGCGAGATCATCTCGCTTGATCCTGGGTTGATTTTCCATTTCAAGCACGACAGTTTCTTCGTCAACGGGCCTTGGGCGCTCTATCGCAACCGTCCGCCGAGTGTGCCTGAGATCCAGAACCACACCGCCAATGGCGACGCTTTCTTCGCCGATTACACGGTGATTGCGAGCGTCTCGCACCACTTCTAGATGTTTCGTTTCCCTTATATATGGACAGGAACGAATGCGCCTGGGAGCTTCAATGCTCCCGGGCGCTTTTTTGCGGGAAGGATGCAGGATTGTATTTTTAAGGCTTGCCAAGGTGGGCGCCAGGGGAGAATACGGTGGTCTCTTTTCAGCTAAGCGAAGTGGAGGACGGGACGCTGCCGGACGCAGGGCCGGCGGGAGCGGACGCCGGGTAAATGGGCGAAACCCCTGAGCACTTGGTCAGGCTGATGCTCGCTTTCGTCGCGCTGCTGGCGGCGTCCATCCCGGTGTTGAGGATTGCGCGGATCGACCCTGCTACGACGTTACGGGACGAATAAATTATCGGGATTGCAATTTGAGGGCTTGATCAATCGTCTTATAAAAGACAGGGTGCGGACCCATGGAGATCCCCGGCTGGTGCGGATTGACCGGCTTGGCATGGCGGGTTGAGGATAAAGACAGGGTCGACCCGTTCCAAATCCCCCTGAGAGGAGACCTATTTATGTCCAATCATTCGAATTCTTCCTCGTCCGGCTTGATTCCTTCCCTTCCGATGCCGGAGGGGGCGCAGGACTTTTCAAAACGGGTAACCGGCTTGCTGGATGGGCAGGCAAAGGACGATGTTCAAGTTCGAGCGGCGCTGGAAGGCATGGACGCGATGCTGGATGCGATTGCGGCGGGAATGTACAGCCTGGCGTCGATGCTGGTGGGCGAAGGTGAAGACGGAGTACGTCTGGTGGAGACAGCAGTGGCGACTGCCGAGGTATCTACGTGCCGGGATGCGTCTGAGTCGCGGAAGAGCAGCCGCAGAGCCCTGGTGCGCGCGGCTCTGGATGTGCTGGACCGGCGTTGCCCGGGATGTCTGAAGGCGCCGGAGGGTATTGAGCCGGCAGGGGGCTGCATCGAGGACGACGATCTGGAGTCGGCGGGCGTTTCAAGAGATGAGCTGGAACAGATGATTGCCGGACCGGACCGGGACCGCGTTCGGGCCTGGCTGGAGAAGCTGGCGCCGGCGTTGCGAACCGTTTTTGTGCTGCGGGCGGTGGCAGGGTTTTCGGCAGCCGAAACGGCAGAGTTACTGGCCGAGCACGGCGGGCCGAGGGCGGCAGGCTGGAACGCGGAGGCGGTGCGATCGGTGTTTCGCCAGGGGCTGTGCTCGCTGGCGTCGCAGTTGATTCAGGCTTCGACGAAGGGCTGAAAGACGGGGAACAGGGATCGGGGAACTCCTCGGTTTAGACTCTGCCTTTCCCACTCATGCCGCAAAAGACGCGGCATGAATGGGGCACCTGTGATATTTCAAGAGGTTGTCCATTCGATCAGGTCCGGGGTCGCCGGTCCGACGGGGTGGGACGCCCAACCCTCGGGGCATCACAGCGGAATCGTGGGCGGTTCGATACAATCCAAATAAGAACCTCGATGCTTGCTCCGCGCATCTATTAGGGACAGCAGATTTCCACGGGTAGCAGTCTTTCCGGCTGAAGCGTCGCGCTGTGAGTTGAAGAACCTTGAATCCATCAAAAGACACGAAGAAGACAACGAACTCTCCCTGTACGTGTGCCGGGCTGTTGAGCCTCGCTCTTTTGGCGGCCGGCGGGTTGAGTGCGCAGACACCGCAGATTCCAGCTTCAGTGTCGACGCCCGTTGGGCCAACGGCGCAAAGCTTTCAGGGTAGCGTGCCGACGGGCGAGGCGACGGGGCAGGCGATTGATCTGCCTCTCGACGATGCGATCCAGCGAGGGCTGAAAACAAATCTGGGTGTGATTTTGAGCGGGACCCAGACACTGGCGGCGAGGGGCCAACGGCTGAACGAATTGCAGGCGCTGCTGCCCGAGGTGGACTTTAAAGCGCAGGAGAGCCTGGCGCAGGTGGACCTGCCCGCACAGGGTTTGCGGATTCCAGGGTTCCCCAAGATTATCGGGCCATTCGGCTACACAGACCTGCGGGCTTCGCTTAGCTGGACGCTGGTGGATGTGACGTCGCTGCGCAGCTACCTGGCAGCGAAGCACAACTTTGCGGCGGCACAGTTGTCGGCGCAGGACGCGCGGGATCTGGTGGTGCTGACGGTGGGGAACGCCTATCTGCTGGCGGTAGCCGATGAGACGCAGGTGAGCAGCGTGGAGGCGCAAGTGGCGACGGCAAAGGTTTCGCTGGACCAGGCGGACGCCAACCACAATGCTGGGACTGCGCCGGAGTTGGACGAACTGCGGGCGAAGGTGGATTATCAGTCGCTACAACAGCAGTTGATTGTGGCCGAAAATTCGCTGGAGAAGGACAAGCTGGCGCTGGCGCGAACGATCGGGCTGCCGCTGGGACAGAAGTTTGCGCTGACGGACAAGGCTCCGTATGCGGCCTTCGACCTGATCGATGTGGATTCGGCGATTCGCGAAGCTCATGCCAACCGGAAGGATCTTGCCGCGCTTGTGGAGCAGACCAAGGCGGCCGAGCAGGAGCGCAAGGCAGCTACGGCGGACCGGTTGCCGACGTTTACGTTCAACGGCGATTACGGCGATATCGGCACGACATTGGCCCACTCTCACGGAACCGGAGACGCGTCGGGAACGATCAATGCTCCGCTGTTCAAGGAATTTGCATTGCGTGGCGAAGCTGAGGCGGCACAGGCGCAGTTGGACACAACGCGGGCGCAGTCGAGCGACAAGGGTGCGCAGGTGGATGCGGACGTGCGCGATGCTCTGCTGGATATCCAGTCGGCGCAGAAACAGGTGGAAGTGGCGCAATCGAGCATGGCGCTGGCCGGCGAAGAACTGAAGGAAGCACAGGAACGGTACGCCAACGGAGTGAGCGACAACCTGGCGGTGAGCCAGGCGCAGCAATCGGTGGCGCAGGCCGACGACCAGTATGTGGCCAGCCTTTACCGGCACAACGTGGCCAAGCTCAGCCTGGCGCGCGCGCTAGGCGCGGGCGCAAGCTACAAGACCTATTTGGGAGGGAAGTAAACGTGGCGGATACGAATCCAACACCGGACCCGAAGGAAACGATCGCAGAGACGGAGATTGTCCAACCGCAGTCGCGGCGCAGGGGCATTTTGATCGTGGTGGTCGTGGTTATCGCGCTGGTTGCAGCCGGCATTTGGTGGCGCTCGACCTACAGCGAAGACACCGACGATGCACAGGTGAACGGCCACCTGATCCAAGTAAGTTCGCGGATCGCCGGACAAGTGCTGAAGGTGGATGTGGAAGAGAACCAGGTGGTGAAGGCGGGCGACACGATCGCGGAGCTTGACCCACGGGACTACCAGGTCGCGGTCGAGAATGCGCAGGCAGCGCTGGCGAGCGCACAGGCCAATGCGGCGGCGGCGAATGTGGCCGTGCCGATTGCTACGGTGAACACGGGGAGCAATCTGCGGTCGGCGGGCGCCGACCTGAGCGGCACGCAGGCCGGAGTGTCGCAGGCGGAAAAGCAACTGGATTCGGCAAAGGCGCGGGTGGCGCAGGCTGAGGCCAACAACACCAAGGCGCAGGCCGATCTGGAGCGTTACAGACCGCTGGTGGAGAAGGACGTCATCAGCAAGCAGCAGTGGGATGCGGCGGTTGCCGCTGCGGATGCCGCCAAGGCCGCGCTGGCAGATGCAAGCGCCGGACAGCAAGCCGCAGCCGACGGTGTGCGGGTGGCACATGATCACGAAGCGTCTGCGCAGGCGGTGCTGAAGTACGCCGAGACCGGACCGCAGCAGGTGGCGGCGCAGAATGCCCGCGCCAAGCAGGCATTGGCCCAGGTGGCGCAGGCGCAGGCGCAACTGGACCAGGCGAAACTGAACCTGAGCTACACCAAGATTGTGGCTCCAGCGGCGGGCATCATCACGCGCAAGAGCGTGGAGATCGACCAAAACGTCTCTTCGGGACAGAATTTGCTGACGCTGGTTTCGCTTGAAGATCTTTGGGTAACGGCGAACTTCAAAGAGACGCAACTGAAGCACATGTCGGCGGGGCAGACGGTGGAGATCGCCGTGGACGCGACAGGCAAGAAGTATCACGGGAAGGTGACGCAGATCGGCGGGGCGACGGGGTCGGTGCTTTCGCTGTTCCCGCCGGAAAATGCGACCGGGAATTATGTGAAGGTGGTGCAGAGGATTCCGGTGCGGGTGGACTTTACGGATCTTGCCAGCGAAGACCCGAATCATTTGCTTCGGCCGGGATTGTCGGTTGAGCCTAAGGTGGCGGTAAAAGATTGAAGGGCAGCTTCTAGCTACTAGCTCAAAAGCCCCCGGCCTTCTTGCGAAGGCTGGGGGCTTTGACTTTTTTCGGCGGCGAGTTTGGCTGTGGCGAATTACTTTGTCGCGGGAGGCTGCTCGAGGGGGAAGAGTTGAACGTCGCGGATGCGGGCGGGTTCGAGTCCGGGAGGGAGGCGGGTGGCGTAGAAACTCAGGCCCTGGCTGGATTCAGAGGGATAGATGAGGCTGGTGAGGACGGTTTGGCCTTCGTCGGCGAAGACTTCGACGGAGTTTTTGTCCACGACGATCTCGATGCGGACCGAGGTTTCCTGCGGGTGCTTGAGTGGGGCGATCATGCGCGCGGGGAAGTCGGGGGACCAGTCCGTGCGGCCGGAATGGGTGCGATCGAGAAAGATCTGGCCCTTCTCGGAGTCGATGCCAACTACGGTTTCTTCCTGGGCCGCTTCGTTGGGATTGTTTGTGCTGCGGCGGAGACGGACGCCGGCCTGGGCGGCTTCGCCGGTGGCGACTTCAAAGCGCAGCACGTAGACGCTGCCTGAAGGCTTGTCTTTGGCCAGGGCCGCATTGGCATCGGCGATGGATTGAAAGATCGGCGCGCCGAACATGGCCGCATAGGGCTTGTAATCGGGGACGGGCAGAATAGGGTGCTGTACCAGTTGCAAGGGCTCCTGGCCGGGGGTTGGAGCCGGATGGGCGGGCGGCTCGCGGAGATAAAGGCTGCGGGCCACGGTCATCTGGCCACGGCCGGGAAGCGAGGGCAGCTTGGCTGCGTACTGCCAGTTGTCCATCCAGGCGATCCAGATAGGGTCTCGATCGGGCGGGAGGTTGGAGAAGGATGTGGAGGCGTAAAAGTCTTTGCCCCAATCGGCCCAATGCGCGCCGGAGCCGGGATGGTCTTCAGTAAAGCGAGAGCCGTCGAATCTTCCGATGAAGAACTGATTGCCAGAGCCGCCGGCGGGTGAGCCGGGGTTGACGTTGATGCTGAGCAGCCAGCGCGAGCCGTCGAGGTTTCCCTTGTCGTCGCGGACCGGAAGCTCGAAGAGGCTGGGGCACTCCCAAACGCCGGAGACTGCGCCGGCGGGGCCGAAGTCACTGGCGAGCTCCCACTCGCGGAGGTTGCTCGAGCGATAGAAGCGGACCTTGTGTTGCGTCGGGAGAGCGACCACCATGACCCAGCTTTTGGTGGCGGCGTGCCAGAAGACTTTGGGATCGCGGAAGTCTTTCAGGCTGGCATCGATGACGGGATTGCCGGAGAACTTGGTCCAGGTGACGCCGCCGTCGCGGCTGACGGCGAGGTTTTGAGTTTGATTGTCGGCCGAATTGCCGGTGTAGATGGCGATGAGGCAGCCAGGCGTTTTTTCCCCGGCGCTGGCGCAGAGGCCGCTGGTGTTGTCGCGGTCTTCGACTGTGGAACCGCTGAAGATTGCGACGCCGTTTTCCTCGGGCAGCGCGACAGGGAGCTGCTTCCAATGGATGAGATCGGGAGAGACGGCGTGTCCCCAGCTCATGTGACCCCATTGGTCACCGGTTGGGTTGAACTGGAAGAAGAGATGGTACTGGCCGTCGACGTAGATGGGGCCATTGGGATCGTTGATCCAGTTGGGCGGGGCGCTGAAGTGGAGCTGAGGCTGCCATTGAGTTGCGGGTTGTTGGGAGGCGATTCGTGGGGCGGGCAACGATAAGGCTGCGACGATGAGGGTTGCCTGGACAAGAAATTGGGGAAAAGGATGGATGTGCAGCTCGGTCTTGATTGGCATGAGTGGGTCGCTCGTCTTTATGAGATCACACGAGGGGCAGGGCAGGGAACGAGTTGAGAGATTGCCGGCGGGCCGGTCGGTGGGAGTGTCACCTAAGAGGGCTTTGCCGATCTTGAGTATTGATGAGGCCGACGGAAGTTATTTTGCCTTGGACGCTAAGACGAGGTCGAGAATCGGATTTGCCTGGCCCCGCTGAACTTTGATTTGCAACCGGTCGCCCGCCTTTCCGAAGAGAAGCTGGGAGGCCTCATCTCCTCTACTAGCTGTCAATGGCTGGCCCCCAACGGCGACGATTTCGTCACCCGGCTGGACGCCGGCCTTGGCCGCGGGAGAGTCCGGCGCGACGGCGGTGATCAGGGCCGAGCTTGGATTGGCAAGGTCTATCTCGAAACCTGTGGCGCCCAGGTCATCTGCCTTGATGAATCCGAACGGCTTGAAATGCCCATAACAAAATGAGATGGCAACCGGCGCCGCCGGCCCAATGCCGATGCAGGGAGCAAATTGGTTGCGCCAGTTGATCATCTCTTTTACCTCGGTCATGAAGCCGGAAGCAGTGGGGCCCTTGGGCGCGGTCAGCGGAATCCGTACCAGGTTTACGTTGACCGGGGAGCCGGCACGCTTCAACGTCAGGTTCACGGTGTCGCCCCGCTGTCCGAACACCGATTTGGCCGCGATCATGCCTGGTGTAAGCTCGGCGGCCTTGCCATTCACCGCTGCAATGATGTCGCCCACCTGGAAACCCGCACTGGCAGCCGGTGACTGAGGATCGATCTTGGTAATGGTTCCGTCGCCGCCGCCCGAAGTACCGATGGTGAGGCCCGAGTAACCAACCTGGTTGTCTACAATGAAGCCGGCCTGCTCAAAGAGCGCGGCGCATTTTTTGGCAGCGGGCCCGCCGACGGGACCGATCCCGATGCACGGTGCGGTGGCTCCCTGCGGGTTCACAAGTTCGGTCTTAACCTGCCCAGAGCCTTGCGTTGCCGCTGAGGCCAACAACGCAGCCAGGATACAACCTCGATAATCCGCCACCAAAACCTCCAATCCCCGGCGGACACACTCTCAGCTCGGTGAGGTCCTTGCCTGTCGTGCGAACGGCGTGGGAATGCGGGGAATGTTTCTTACCCATGGTACGCGACTGCGGGAGAAATTGTGCGTCAGAAGATCCGCGGATGCGCGGGGGACTATGCCTGCGCATTTTAATCTCTCCCAATCTGCCGCGCTTCATGGCTGGGAACCTCCGCGGCTGCGATTAGACTGGAGGGGAGCACTCCCATGAAAGATTCCTTATACGTCTCGAAAGAGAACTACCTGAAGGCCGTTCTTGAGGCCGAGGCCGAGGGGCGGCAGGTGATTCCGGCGATGCTTGCGCACTGGCTTGAGGTTTCTGCGCCCGCGGTGACCATGGCACTGAAGCGGCTGAAGCGAGATGGATTTGTGGAGGTGGGCGAGGACGGGATTGTGCGGCTCACAGCAGCTGGGCGGGAGACGGCGTACCGCACGGCGCTGCGACACCACCTGATCGAACGGATGTTGAGCGAAGTTTTTGGGATGGAGTGGCACGAGATTCACGAAGAGGCAGAACGGCTGGAGCACGCGGTTTCGCCGGCCTTCGAGGCTAAGCTGCGAGAGAAGCTTGGCGAGGGCGGGGCGTGTCCGCATGGGAATGCGGTGCTGCCTGAGGATCCCATCGAGCGGAAGCGCCGGGGAGAGGTACCGCTGGCTGAGGCGGCGGCGGGTCGACGTTATACGGTGGCCAGCTTGCACGAGCGGGATCCGAAGCTGCTGCTTTTTCTGCACCAGGCGGGGATCGGACCGGGGAAGAGCCTGAAAGTTGTAAGCCAGAACTACGATCAAACGGTTTGTATTGAGCTGGTTAGGGAGAAATCGACGGGGAAATCCGACCTGGCGCTTGGGAAGACGATTCTGGGGAGGCCTGCGGCGGAGGCGGTTTGGCTGCGACCGGAGAATTCACCGTAATTAAATATAAGAAAATATATTAACCATACTTAACAACCTGTGGCATACTTAGGTTGAAGAACCTTGGTGGCTCTTCTCCTGCAACTATGGCCACGGAACCTAGAACCCTCGCTGAGCCCATCGAGCCCTCCTTGCCGGAGGTGCATTCGAGTGTGCGCATTTCCCATACGGCGATTGGCTGGCGGAGGCTGCTGGGGTTTCTGGGGCCGGGATTTCTGATCTCTGTTGGCTACATGGATCCCGGCAACTGGGCTACGGACATTGCGGGCGGATCGCGCTTTGGGTACACGCTGCTGTTCGTGATTATGGCGTCGAACCTGACGGCGATACTGCTGCAGAGCCTCAGCCTGAAGCTTGGCGTGGCGACGGAGCGCGATCTCGCGCAGATTTGCCACGAGGCCTACGGGCGCCGGATGAGCTTTGCGCTGTGGCTGGGCGCGGAGGTTGCGATTGCGGCCTGCGACCTGGCCGAGGTGATCGGGTCGGCGATTGCGCTGAATCTGCTGTTTCATATTCCGCTGTTCTATGGCGTGCTTATTACGGGCCTGGATGTGCTGCTGATTCTGCTGCTGCAGAAGTGGGGGTTCCGCTACGTTGAGGCGCTGGTGATGGCGCTGATCGGGACCATTATTGCCATGTTCGGCGTGCAGATGTTTTTGTCGCAGCCGGAGTACTGGCCGGTGCTGCGCAATCTGTTTATTCCTTCGGCGGCGATTCTGACAAATCCTGGGATGCTGTATATCGCGATAGGGATTCTGGGCGCGACGGTGATGCCGCACAATCTGTATCTGCATTCGTCGATTGTGCAGAGCCGCAACTACAAGCGGACTCCTAAGGGCAAGCGCGAGGCAATCTTTTTTGCGAATGTGGATTCGGCACTGGCGCTAACGGTGGCTCTGTGTGTGAATGCGGCGATTTTGATTGTGGCGGCGGCGGTATTTCACCGGCGGGGGATGTTCGATGTCGCGGCGATACAGGATGCCTACAAACTGCTGAGTCCGCTGCTGGGCGCGGCGGGGGCGAGCACGCTGTTTGCCGTGGCGCTGCTGGCCAGCGGGCAGAATTCGTCGATCACCGGCACGCTGGCGGGGCAAGTGGTGATGGAGGGATTCATTCACCTGAAGGTGTCGCCTTGGATGCGGCGGCTGATTACGCGGACGCTGGCGATTATTCCTACGATTATTGTGGTGGCGATAACGGGCGAGCGGGGAACGGAAAAGCTGCTGATTCTGAGCCAGGTGATTTTGTCGCTGCAACTGAGTTTTGCGGTGGTGCCGCTGGTGCTGTTTACCGGCAGCCGCAAGTGGATGGGCGAGTTTGTGAATGGGCGCTGGCTGCAAGGGCTGGCGTGGTTTACGGCGGCAGTGATCGCAGGGCTGAATGTTTGGTTGCTGATTCAAACTGCGATGGGGCGATGACTCCTCCGTCGCACATGCAATAACGCGATCGACCGTTTTCCCCTCGGAGGCCCTCATGACGCGCATTGAAAGACATGGGCATTTGTGTCTCTATTTTTTATTTTTGACCACGACCAACTTGCCTGTGCTGTTGGGGCAGAGCGGGACATCGAGCGCTATCTCCGGGACGGTGCTGGACGCCTCAGGCGCCGCGCTGCCCGATGCCGCGATCACGGCCACAGAGGTCGACACCAGGGCCGCCCGCAGCGAGCAAACCGACCGCGATGGGCGTTTTCTTTTCTCTCAGGTCAACCCCGGAACCTATACCGTATCTGTGCGCGCAACAGGCTTTGCCGAGCAAACCTCTCAGCCCATCGCCGTCGAAGTGGGGCGTACCGCGGCGCTGAAGTTCAATCTCGCAATATCTGCCGCTTCGCAGACGGTTGAAGTCACGGCGCAGCAAACGCTGCTTACCCTTGAAAATCCAAACACCACCACCACCATCGAATCGAAGACCATTGCCGACCTGCCGAACGCCGGTCAAGACCTCACATTCATCGCCCAATTCGCCCCCGGCGCGCTGATGAACACGGCAGGCTCCTCGAACGACAACAAATCCCCTGGTGGCTACGGCAATGTGGAATTCAACGGTCTCCCCGCAACTTCGAATGGGTACATCCTCGACGGCTACGATAGCAACGATCCCTGGCTGGGCCTGAACATTGGACTCTCCACCAACCTGGTGCTGGGCCTCGATGCCGTCGACCAGGCAACCGTCAATACCAACTCCTACGCCGTCGACCAGGGCCGCTACGGCGCCTCGCAGGTGAATTACTTTACCAAATCCGGAACCAACAAGTTCCATGGCGACGTCTACGAACTGTGGGATGGCTCGCTGTTCAGCGCGGAGAATTACTTTCTCCACGCCAACGACACGCCGGGCAATATTACTCCCAAGCCACGCTCGAATGTAAACCACTTTGGCTTCAGCGTGGGCTGGCCCATCCGAAAAGACAAGCTCTTCTTCTTCACAACTTACGAGGGCGTTCGCATTGCGCTTCCCATCGTGACGCAGGCCGTGGTTCCGTCACCTGCTTACCGGCAATACGTTCTCGGCCAACTGTCACTGGGCGGCACAGACCCCATCACCGGCACAGGTTTTCAAGCAGAGCCTGCCGAAGTGGCCTTCTACCAGTCGATGTTCGGCCTTTATAGCAATACCTCGGGGACCCCGGTCCCAGTCAGTTCCTGCCCGCTCGATAGTAGCGGCGCGCTGCTTCCCGGCACGCAGTCGAGTGGCAATCTGTTTGACGGAAGCGGATGCGCCAACCAGCGTGAGGAGTCGCTGCAAAATAGCGACTATGAAAATCTGCTGGTGGTCAAAATCGACAACACCATCGATGCGAACAACTCAGTCTGGTACCGGTTCCAGCAGGACACGGGCCTGCAGGCTGCCTATACGGATGCGATTAATCCGATGTTCAACTCCTACTCGCCCCAACCCCAGCGCACATTGGTGGTGGGATACACTCACATCTTCCGCACCAATCTCGTCAACCAGTTCAATCCGGGCGCAAGCTGGTACTCGAGCATCTTTGAGCCGAGCAACTTTGCTAAGGTGCAGCAGACCTTTCCCATCGTGCTTGCAGCTGGCAGCAATAGCGCGCCCTTCACCACCATCGGCGGCAACGACAACATCTATCCCCAGGGCCGCAACGTCACGCAATGGCAATTGAACGACAACCTGGACTGGACGCGCGGCAAACAGGAATACCGTTTCGGCCTCAACACTCGGCGCATCGACGTGAGCGACTACGACCTGGGCGAAGGTAGCGTGCCCACGGCCGTCTATAACGATCTTGCTGAATTCACTTACGGCGCGGCCTATACCGCGAGCCAGACCTTTCCCATTTCGTTCAAAGAACGAGTCACCGCAGGCAATCTCGACATCTATGCAATGGATACCTGGAAACCTACCGCCCGCGCCACGTTTATCGCCGGGGTAAGAGCCACCTGGAACACCGATCCCGTGAATCAGCAGCGACTCTTTGCGCGTCCGGCGGGATCGTTTCTCGATCTATCGCACAGTGTCAGCCAGCCGCTCGACCAGGCCATACAAACAGGGGTGAGCACGCTGTTCGCTTCTACGCCGCTGCTGGTCTGGCAGCCGCGCGTCTCGCTTGCCTACCAGATCGTGCCGGGGACAGTGGTCCACCTCGGCTTCGGCGTCTTCAACGACATCATCCCTGCCCAGATTGCCGATCTGGCCGCCACCAACGCTCCTTACGCGCCCACTTTCGTGGGCGGCATCGGCGGGCAGGTTGGGGGCATTGCCATCGCGCCCAATGTGGCTGGCAGCGCCAGCGGCGCGGCGTCGAGTGCCAACCGTCAGTTCCAGTCGCTCTTCAGAGCCGGCGCTCCGCCCTGCGCGGGCATCGTTGCCGGCGCGCCTGTCTGCCCTCTCGCCGTCAGCCTCAACACGTTCCCGACCGGCACGCTTAAATCCCCTTACTACTACCAGTACAACCTCGGCATCGAGCAAAAGCTTGGACCGCGCGGCGCCGTCCGGCTCGGTTATGTGGGCACGCGCGGCCTCCACGAGCCGTTTCAGGTCGGCTTGAACGGCTATCAGACGGTCTGCGCCGGATGCTTTGCGCCCTACCCCTATCAGCAACCACTCGATCAGCGATTCGGCAACGTCAACGAATTCCGCACCGACGCCAGCAGCAACTACTCCGGCCTGCAAGCCAGCCTCTCCGAGGAACTTGGCACCCTGACTCTAAGCGCAAATTACACGCTGAGCCATTGTCTCGACGAGGTCTCCAACGGCGGCTTGCTCCCGTTCTCTTCGCAGGGCATTCTCAGCCCGCTGCCCGGCGAACTAAGCCGCCAATATAGCAACTGCGACTACGATGTTCGCGAGAATCTCTCGGCATACGGCATCTATCGGATTCCTTTCGATTTCAGGCACGCCGCGCTGCGCGCTCTCTTCCGGGACTGGTCGTTCTCTGAGACCGTATTTCTTCACAGCGGACTTCCGTTCACTGTCCTCAGCCAGCCTTATACAGCCAACGGGAACGGCATTTTTCAGGCCGGCGGCCCGCAGTTCGCGCAAAGAGTTCCAGGGACAGCGCTCTATCGGAAGACGGCCTACGCCGGTGTGACGGTAGCAGGAACGAAGCAGTGGTTGAATCCCGAGGCATTTGAATCGGTTGTCGATCCGACCACCGGAGCCTGCATTGGCGGCGATTCTTCCGGCAACTGCCAATTTGGCGATTCCGGCCGCAACACCGTGCGCGGGCCGCACTTCACGGATTCCGACATTTATCTGACCAGGCGGTTTCCGCTCCGTGAGGGGATGTCGCTGCGATTCGACACGCAGATGTTCAATGCGTTCAATCATTCAAATTTTGCGTTGCCGAGCAGCGTGGAAGCGGGCGTGCCCGGCAGGTCCATTCCGGCAAAGTTCGGCACTCTGGAGAACACCATTTCGCCACCGACAGGGCTACTGGGTGTGGGCCTGGGCGGGGACAGTTCGCCGCGCATGATTGCATTTCAGGCGCGTGTGGAGTTCTGACATCGGCTAGTATGGAGGCGATGCAAGTACTCTCAGCAGCGGAGATGCAAGCTTGCGACCGCGCGACTAGCGAGCGGTTTGGGGTGGCGTCGATTGACTTGATGCGGGCTGCTGCGGCGGCGGTGGCAGCGTTTGCGCGGGGGCAGTTCCCGCAGGCGCGGCGGGTGACGGCGCTGTGCGGACGGGGCAACAACGGTGGCGACGGATTGATGACCGCGTGGTTGCTGGCCGATGCCGGCCTGGCGGTGACGACGATTCTGCTGGGCGATCCGGAGGACTTAAAGGGCGATGCGGCCGTGGCATGGGCTGAATTGACAAATCCGGAGCGGGGAAAAATCCATGTGGTGACGGCGCCCGAAGAGTTGGCGCGGTTGAAGGGCGTGCTCGATACCGACCTGATTGTGGATGCGGTGGTGGGGACGGGGTTCAAACCGCCACTGAAGGGGTTGGCGCTGGCGGCGCTGAAGTGGATGAAGGCGAGCGAGAGGCCGGTGCTGCCTCCTGTGCTATCGATTGATTTGCCTTCGGGATGGGCGGCGGATGCGACTTCTTCCAACGTGGATACTCTGGTTTTTCCTTCCGATGCGGTGATTACATTTACGGCGCCGAAGCCGGCGCATGTGTTTGGGCAGTTGACTCGGCGGTGGGATCAGCCGGTGGTGGTGGCTCCGATTGGGTCGCCGGATGCGGCGATTGTTTCTGCGTTGAAGGTGCATTGGGCCGGGGCGGCGCTTGCGTTGGCGCAGATGCCGCGGGCGGCAGATGCGAACAAGGGAAAATTTGGACACGTCCTGGTGGTGGGCGGAACATTTGGGCCGGCGGGCGGCAAGGCGGGCGCGCCTTCGATGGCGGCTCTGGCGGCTTTGCGCGTGGGCGCTGGGTTGGTGACGGCGGCGGTTCCAGCGGCGGCGTTGGCGGTGGTCTCCGGGATTGCGCCGGAGCTGATGACTTGGCCACTGACGGCGAATGCGGCGGGGTGTGTTTCGGATGAGAATTTTGCGCCGGGACGCGTGGCTGCGCTGATGGCTGGGAAGACGGTGCTGGCGATTGGGCTGGGGTTGGGGCAGGCGCCGGAGACGGTGAAGTTTGTGACAGGGTTGCTGGCGGCGACGAAGATTCCGGCGGTGATCGATGCGGACGCGTTGAATATTCTGGCCGCGAAGCCGGTGCTGCTGGCGAAGCTGGCCAAGGGGCGGACGCTGGTGCTGACACCGCATCCGGGCGAGATGGCGCGGCTCGTCGGCAAGACGGTGGCGGAGGTGCAGGCGAAGCGGCTGGAAACGGCGCGTGGGTTTGCGGAGCGACTGGGTGTGACAGTGGTGTTAAAAGGAGCGCGGACGCTGGTTGCGCATCCTGACGGACAGGTCGCGGTGAACACGAGCGGAAACCCGGGGATGGCGAAGGGCGGCAGCGGCGATCTGTTGACTGGGCTGATTGCCGGAATGATGGCGCAATATGAGGGCGATACGGCGCGGGCCGTGGAGGCGGCAGTGTATCTGCATGGATTGGCGGCGGACCTGGCGGTGCGCGACCCAGAGGGTACTCACGACGAGCACACGCTTTTGGCAACGGACAGTCTTCGCCAACTTGGACGGGTTTTCCGCTTTGGTAATCGAGGGGCAAACGGATATGTTTGGTTGCAGGGGCTGCCGGCGGATGCGTTGCCGGCGGCGATCTCGCGCGAGGGCTCCGAATGACCGACGCCGCAGGCAAGACATACGAGTACACAACCAAGAGCGGCGCGGACACGATCGAGGTGGGCCGCAAGCTGGCGCTGTTGCTGAAGCCGCCGCAACTGCTGCTGCTACGCGGCGACCTGGGTACGGGCAAGACCACGCTGGTGAAGGGGATTGCCGAGGCTCTGGATGCGGCCGAAGCCGATGAGGTGACGAGCCCGACGTTCACCCTGGTGCACGAGTACGACGGCATGCAGGACGGCAAGCCGGTGAAGCTGTATCACCTGGACGTCTATCGGCTGGAAGGCGAGCGGCAGTTGGAGACGCTGGGTCTCGATGAGTTACTGACGCCGGATGCGCTGGTGCTGGTGGAGTGGGGCGACAAGTTCAAGAGCATCCGCAAGCGGGCTACGGGCGAGATTGCGATTGCGTCGGCGGGCGGCGATGCGCGCAAGATTACGGTGACGCTGAAGGACGAGCGGAGCTAGCGGCGCATTGCGCCGGTTCGCGGAGTTAGCCGTGCTGCACGCGTGTTCGCCGAATTCGTGCGTTATTCTGGGCGCATGGAATTGAGGTCGCTTCCCCGTTTGCTTCCCAAGGTCGAATTACATCTCCATCTGGATTGCTCCCTGAGTTACAAGGCGGTGGCGGGACTGGCTCCTTCAGTCACGCGCGAGGAGTACTGCCAAGACTATGTTGCTCCTGCGCGTTGCACGAATCTGGCGGACTTTCTTTCGCGTGCGCCGAAGGGGTTTCGGCTTATGCAATCCGAAGCCGCGTTGCGGGCGGTGACGGAGGATGTGTTTGAGCAGCTTGCGGAAGATAGCGTGGTGTATGCGGAGATTCGGTTCGCGCCGTTGCTGCATCTGGAGCGGGGACTGACGGCGGAGCGTGTGGTGGCCGCGGTGGAGCGGGCTACTGAAGAGTTGACACGGGCGACGGGCGTGGAGGCGGGACTGATTCTGTGCACGCTGCGGCATTTCTCTGAAGCACAGAGTATGGAGACGGCGCGGCTCGTGGAGCAGTTTCGCGGAAGCCGTGTTGTGGCGTTGGATATTGCGGGGGATGAGGCGGGATTTCCGCTCGACGCGCATGTGGAGGCGTACAGGTTTGCGCGGGAGCAAGGGCTCAACCGCACAGCTCATGCCGGTGAAGCATGTGGGCCGGAGAGCGTGTGGGAGACGCTGCGGCTGCTTGCGCCGCAACGCATTGGACATGGGGTGCGTAGCATCGAGGATGCGCGGCTGGTGGAGCATTTGAAGCGCGAGGGGATTCATCTGGAGGTGTGCCCGTCGTCGAATGTGCAGATTGTGCCGGAGATTGCGCGGTGGGAGGAGCATCCCATCGACCGGCTTTATCGCGCCGGGGTTTCGTTGAATGTGAATACCGATACGCGGATGCTGAATCCGGTGACGCTGAGCGGGGAGTATGAGGGGATGCGGCGGGTGTTCGGGTGGGGGATAGAGGATTTTCTGCGGACGAATTTGATGGGGGTGGAGGCGGCGTTCGCAGAAGGAGAGGTCAAAAAGAAATTGAGGGTCAGGGTGAGGGAGGGATATGGGAGAATCACCTCCACGTAATCATGAATTTGAGCCTGGCTGAGTTTGGTGGAGCTTCGTGACGCGGACCTCATACAATCCCAGGTCTCAAAAGAAAGACCTGGGTGCCCAGTCTTCCTCAGAAGCCCATGACGTTGTAGCCGCAGTCTACGTACATGATTTCGCCGGTGATGGCGCTGGAGAGGTCGCTGGCCAGGAATAAGGCGGCGCCGCCGACTTCTAATTGGTCGACGTTGCGGTGGAGAGGGGCGCGCTCGGCGTGGGCGCGCATCATGTCGCCCAGGTCGCCGACGCCACGGGCGGCGAGGGTCTTGATGGGGCCGGCGGAGATGGCGTTGACGCGGATGTTTTTGTCGCCAAGGCTGAAGGCGAGATAGCGGACCGCGGACTCGAGTGCCGACTTGGCCAGGGCCATGACGTTGTAGTGGGGTACGACCTTCTCGGCGGCGTAGAAGCTGAGGGTCAAGATGCTGCCACCGTCGGTCATCAGGGGCGCGGCGGCGCGGGTGACGGCGACGAGCGAGTAGACGCTGACGTCCATGGCGACGCGGAAGCCGTCTCGGGTGGTGTTGAGGAAATCGCCGCGCAACTCATTCGCGGGCGCGAAGGCGACGGCGTGGACGAGGATGGCGATCTTGCCGTACTTCTCCTTGATGGCGGCGAAGACAGTTTCGATCTCGGCGTCGTTTGATACGTCGCACTGGAAGCCGCTGGCGCCGGGAAGCTCGGCGATGAGGCCTTCGGCTTCAAGCTTCATACGCTCGTTCTGGTAGCAGATGGCAAGAGTTGCGCCGGCTTCGTGGAGTTTTTGGGCGATGCCCCAGGCGATGGAACGCTTGTTGGCCAGCCCGAAGACCACGGCCGTCTTACCTGCCAAATCGATCATGCTTTTCCTGTACCCCTGAGACCCGTGGATGGAATGGGAGGGACGGGCCGACTCATAGGATATCAGCCGTGCGCAGTGGACAGTGAACAGTGGGCAGTGAACAGTGCCGAACAGTGGGCGGCGATGCAGTTTGTTTATAAATTTAGCGAGTCAGCCCCGCTTTGCGGGTTCTGCGAGTCAGCGCGTTCGGGGGTGCCTCAGCCGCCCAGGTCGACTAGCTCGACTCTGCCGGTGGGGCGGCCGAGGAAGCGGGAGCCGAGACGCTCGAACTTCTCTACGGAATCGGTGGCGAAGCAGCGCAACTGCGCGTTGGGCGGGAGTTCCGGGAGGGCGTTGACGGGGGAAGAGAGGCGGCCGTTGAAGAGATGGACGGCGGCCTGGGCGGCGGATTCGGCGGAGTCGATGACTTTTGCGCCGGGGCGGACGGCTTTCTCGAAGAGCGTGCGCAGGAGCGGGTAGTGTGTGCAGCCGAGGACGAGCGTGTCTGGGTCGAAGCCGCGGATTGCGGCTTCGGCGCGGAGCTCGTTGAGATAGATCTCGATGACTTCGGCGGTCACAGGGTGGTCGGTCCAGCCTTCTTCGACGAGGGGGACGAGCAGCGGGCAGGCTTTTTCGATGGCGCGCAGGCCGAGAGCTTCGCAGGCGGCGAGATAGGCGTGGCTCTGGACTGTGGCGTCGGTGGCGACGACCAGGACGTCGCCGGTTTTGGAGGCGGCGCGTGCAGCTTCTGCGCCGGGCTGGATCACTCCCAGGACGGGAACTGCGGGGACTGCATCCTGGACGGCTTCCTGTATAGGCTGAAGTGCGAGGGCGCTGGCGGTGTTGCAGGCGATGACTAGGAATTCGGCGCCTTGTTCGCGGACCAGGAATTGCGCGCTCTGGGCGGCGTAGCGGGCGATGGTGCGGCGGGACTTGGAGCCATAGGGGAGGCGAGCGGTGTCACCGAGAAAGGCGAAGCGGGCTTGCGGCAGGCGGTGGATGAGGGCGCGGAGGACGGTGAGTCCGCCAAAGCCGGAGTCGAATACGCCGATGGTGGGGGGCGCGGGGTCATTCCCAGCGCGACTCATGGATGAGCTCCTTCGGTGGGGACGGCGTCGGCGGTGAGGTAGGTGCGCATGAGGTCGGCGTGGCCGGCAAGATTGGGGCGTGGCTGGCCGTCGACGAGGAAGCGAACCTGGGTGATGCGGGGCAGGTTGGCGTGGAGCGTGGCGCAGATGGATAGCACGGTTAGGGTCTCGGTCTCGAGGCCTGAGGGGTGGCCGGCGACGAAGGCTCCAGTGAGGTTGACGACGGCAAGCTGGGGGCCGAATTGCGTTGCTTTGGCGGCAGTGCTGGACGGGGTTGAGGCGGAGTCGCCCTCGGCGGCGGGCAGCAGAAAGACCTGGGTGATGGAGGCTGCGCCGCCAGGGACCGGGTGCGTGGCATTGGGCATGGCGTAAAGATCGAGCAGTTTGCCAAGCACGGCGCGGGCGCGGGCATTGGGGCTGGGCGGCAGAGGCAGCGACAGAACCTCGGTCATCAGCGTGCTATCTGCATCATTGGCGAAGTAGAGGGTCGCTTGCTCAGGCGGAGCGATTTGCGGGGCCTGGGTGGGGGTGGTGTCCATGCCCTCAAGCAGACGTTGGTGGGCGCGCGCGCGCAACTGCCATAGGACGGTGCCCAGGACGATAGAGGCCGCAAGCAGGATGAAAAAAAGAATGGTCTGGTAGCGGGGAATCATGGATGCAGAGCCTCCGTGCGCGAGGCGTTACTGCGCCACTCGAGTATGGCGGCCGCCAGGGCCTGGGCGACGCGGGTTTGGTAGCCGGTGTCGTCGGGGTTGACGGGCTGAGCGTTTTGAGAGGCAATTTCAGGCGCGATCTCAATGGCAATGGCAGGGCAGGCCATGCTGTCAATGGTGGACAGGGCAGTGCGGCCGATGGTGACTGTCATGCCGGCGTGGAGCAGGGCTGAATTGAGGTCCCCGGCAAGGGCCAGACTTCGTGTAACCCAGGCGGCCTGCGCGGTCTTCCAGGCGACAATGCTCGAGGGTTGGGAGGGTGCGAGCGAAGAGGCGAAGATGTGGATGCCGGAACCGCTTGCAGTTGCGTGGAGGCTGAGACAGGCCTGGGGCTTGGCGTGGTTGGCGATCTCGGCGCGGCGGTTGTCGTCGACGGTGGTATCGGATTCGCGGGTGGTGACGACGGAGATACCGCGGGCGGCGAGCAGAGAACGCAGACGGACACTGAGGGCGAGGGTGATGATTTTTTCCGGATTGGCTGCGCCGGATTGATCTTTGAGGGTGCCACCGGAGTCGTCGCCACCGTGCGCGGCATCGAGGACTACGACGAAACGGTTGGCGGGAGCGGGCGGGGCTTGGGCTAAGGCGGGGATGGCGAGGGCGAGTGCCATGAGGGCCGCACATTTTCCTACTCTCGGCGCGATGAAGCCGCACCAAGGATGGGGCACCCCACTAGATACACAATCGGACATTCGTTCAGTCGAGCGCATAGATGGTGAGGCCGCTTAAGAGTTTTGGGAAAAAGTCGGTGGACTTCTGGGGCATGACGTCACCGGCGAATGCGACTTCTCTTAGCTGCTCCATGGTGACGGGATTGGTGAGGAAGGTGATGTCGGCTTCACCTCGGCGGACCTGGTCTACGGCTTCGGCGGCGTCGCGGAGGTAGCGGATGTTGGTTTGCTCGCGGACCTTTTCGGCGTCGAGGCCCAGGAGGCAGTCGAGGATGATGGAGTGGAGATGGCTTAGGTCGAGCTGGCGCTGGCGCTCGGGCAGATCGGCGAGTGCAGCGTTGACTGCTTCGGTTTTTGAACGCAACAAGAAAGCGCCCAAGCGGGCAACGGCGACGAAGGCCGTGCCGGTCTGGGCTTTCAGCGTGTCGATATAGTTTGTGGCGTCGGCTGGTGGGAGGGTTTCTACCGTGAAAAACTGCTCGGCGGCGCGCAAGAAAGCGGCGGTGTCGAAGCTGGGCAGGCTGTGGACGGCGCGATGCGTAGGCAGAATCACCAGGCCGTCGGAGTCCATATTAACGAAGGTCATCATGACAGCGGCTTCAGGGTAAGGCGGCTGCGGCAGGCCAGTCGCGCCATATTCAGGATGGGTACCCGAAGACGGCGCATGCTCCTTTGAGTAGTTGAGCGCGGTCTCATAGCGATGGTGGCCATCGGCGATGATGAGTTTCGTGTCGTCCATGGCAGCAGCGAGCAGGCGAATGGCGGCGGGATCGCTTACGCGCCAGATGCTGTGCAGGACACCGTACTCGTCGGTGACTTCGGCTTCGGCGGGGCCGTTGCCGTCGTAGAGAACCTTTTCGACGCTGCCGGCGGGGTCGGAATAGAGCATGAAGATCTGGCCGAAGTGCGCGTGTGTGGCCTTGAGCAGGTTGAGGCGGTCGCCCTTAGGTTTGGAGAGAGTCTGCTCGTGGCGGAATACGACATGGTCGGCGTATTCGTGAAGTTTGCCGAGGGCGATGAAGCCGCGCCGTTCTTTTACGATCTCGGTTCCGGGAACTTTGAAACGCTGTGAGTAGGCATAGACGCAGGGGTCTTTTTCCTGGGTGAGTACACCCTGCTCACGCCAGGCCTTGAGATCGCGGGCGGCGCGCGAATATACGCTTTCTCCTCTTTCGGCGTCAAACAACTCAGGCAGCCCGAGGATGATGCGGACAAGGTTGTACGGACTGCGCTGATAATAGGCCTGTTGCATAGCCGGCGAGATCTTATCGTAAGGCTGGGTGACGGCGTCTTCGAGGCGAACGGCGGAAGGATTGTACCGCCAGGCGCGAAACGGATAGATGCGTGCCATTTGGAGGGTCTTGCTCCCGATTAAAACGGCTGAATTTGCGTGCCGGAGTCTCGCAATTCAAGACCTGAGAGGGCCAACGCGCTTAGGCTCGATTGTATCCCAGAGCCCGTTTCGGAGCCGCACATGCGGAAAAGGGATGGTGGGACCTGAGTAGATGAAAGGGGCTGCGACGGAGGCAGATCAACCGTGCTACTATCGGCTTCAATTCATGGTGGTCAGACATGACGATGGTTCCAATTCTTCGGACTAGCCCAGGCGGGGGCGACGAGCGTTGTGCGCGCTGCCGCGGGCCGCGGATTCACGGGATTTCTCTGTCCTTATTTTTCTCTTTTGTGCTGCTTGTATTTGGAGCGGCAGCGATGACATCCGTGCGGACCGAAGCTCAGGAAGACCCGCTCAACAAGGTGAATGTGCAGCCGCCGGCCAGCGCTACGCCGGGAACAGGAACTCCGACGGGTGCGGAGAAGCCGGCCGAGAGTGGTCCGGGAGCGCTGAAGGTTCATCCCGGCTCGTTCATAAGGATGAACGTGGACCTGGTGCTGGTTCCTGTGACGGTGACCGATCCGATGAACCGGCTGGTCACAGGGCTGGAGAAGGAAGACTTTCAGATTTTCGAGAACAACAAGGACGAAAAGATTCGAAGCTTTGCAGCCGAGGACGCGCCAGTTTCGATCGGAATTATTTTTGACCTTTCGGGTTCGATGACGTCGAAGCTGATTCGGGCGCGGGAGTCGATTCTGCAGTTCATCAAGACTGCCAATCCCCAGGACGAATTCTTTGTAATTGGATTCAACGACCGGCCAGAGCTGATCGAGGACTTTACGAGCTCGGTGGAGGATATCGAGGCACGGCTGGCGACGGTGCGCAGTGGGCACCGGACAGCGCTGCTGGACGCGATCTATTACGGCGTGACGAAGATGAAGGACGCGCGCCACGAGCGCAAGGCTCTGCTGGTGGTTTCAGACGGCGGCGACAACCGCTCGCGCTACACCGAGGGCGAGGTGCGGTCGCAGGTGCGGGAGGCCGACGTGGAGATCTATTCGATCGGCATCTTCGACCCGTATGCGCCAACACCCGAGGAGCGTACCGGGCCACAACTGCTCGAAGACATCAGCGATGTGACGGGCGGGCGGCTGTTCCGGGTGGACGATGTGGACGAACTGGGCGACATTGCGGAGAAGATTTCGACCGAGTTGCGGAACCAGTATGTGATTGGGTACCGGCCAGAAGATCTGACCAGGGATGGCAAGTGGCGTAAAGTGAAGGTGAAGATCAATCCACCACCGGGGCTGCCGCCGCTGACGGTTTATGCTCGTACTGGCTACTATGCGCCTTTGCAATAACGCGGTTCTCGCGGCTCTGCTGGCCGGTGCGGTGCTGGCCCTGCCGGCACAAACAAAGCCAACGAGTCGAGATTCGGACAAGCAGGCCGCGCAAAATGCTGCCCCCGCGCAGAGCGCGCCGACGCCTTCGTTGACCGAGGACCGTGATCCGGTGCGCTCGCCTGATCTGGTTGCGCCTGAGACCGGGGCAGGGCCGATGCGCAAGCAGGGCGAAGGCTACGTGCTCCAAGCCAATGTGGAAGAGGTGGTGCTGAATTGCACGGTGCTGGATGGCACCCGGCTTGTCGAGGATCTCAAGGGGGAAAACTTCCAGGTTTTCGAAGACGGGACCAAGCAGAACATCATCAGCTTTCAGCATACCGATCTTCCGGTTTCAATTGCGCTGGTGATCGACAACTCGGGGTCGATGTACAGGAAGCGTCCCTCGGTGAACAAGAGCGCGCTGGACCTGATTCAGGCGTCGAATCCGCATGACGAAGCCTTTGTGGTGAACTTCTCAGATGAGGCGTTCATCGACCAGGATTTCACCTCAGACCTGAACAAGCTGCGCGACGGACTTTCGCATATCGATTCCAGGGGCGGCACGGCTCTGTACGATGCGGTGGTGGCTTCGGCGGATAAGCTGGTGGCCGACGCCAAGCGGCCCAAGCAGGTGATTGTGATCATCACCGATGGTGAGGACAACGCCTCGACGCTGAACCTGGAGCAGACCATTCGCCGAGTTCAGGAACTTTCAGGGCCGGTGATTTACACCATCGGATTATTGTTCGGCGACGAAATGAGCCACGCCGAGGTGCGCCATGCACGGCGGGCGCTGGAGATGCTGTCGGCGGAGACAGGCGGGCTTGCGTTCTTTCCCAAGTCGATGGAGGACGTGGATCAGATTGCGGCCGAGGTGGCGCGGGATATTCGCAGCCAGTACACGATTGGCTACCACTCGACGAAGCCGACGACGGAGCCGGGGTTCCGGCGTGTGCTGGTGACCGCCGAGGAAAAAGGCGCGGACAAGCTGACTGTGCGCACGCGGACTGGGTATTTCCCGGTGACGCCGGTGACGAAGAAGACGAAAGGCAGCGGACAGTGAACAGTGGTCAGTGATCAGAATAGACTGCGGGGTTGAGTTCGTGCGGTCCCGACGTAGCCACAAAAAAACATGTTGGCCCGGCTGTCACTCTGATTGAACGGCGAGGGCCAGCGGGGTTGTGATGGTATAAGGCGAGCCCGGCGATGCGCTGGCTGAGGTATCCGTTACGGTAAACACGTAGAGCTTGCCGGGGTTTGCGCCGCCAATCTGTGGGTTTCCGGTGATGGCATACAGGTGGTTGTCATTGTCCCAAGACACCTGGCTGATGTCGCCGGTTGCGAGCAAGGAAGTAAAGCTCGTAATCGGTTTCGCTCCGTTGAAGTGGAAGACTTGCAGACCCTGCCTCCCGGCCACTGCCAGCAGTGTGCCCGACGGCGAGATTTTCATATCGCCAAAGGAATCCGTGATGGCCGTCGTCGCCGGCATGGTCGCATAAGTGTCGGTTGTGCTCAGGGCGCCATTCGCATCGGCAGTGTAGGTGGCGAGTTGGACCTGGGTGACGACAACGCCTGATTGCTCAAAGCAAGGGAACTCCGCGATCACGACATGGTTGGTGGTGTCGCCGGCAGTGCGTCCGTCCCAATAGCCAGGCGAGGCCACGCCTGCGCTCGTCGCTCCGGGCGGCGCGGCCGGCCCGCGCGAAGGTGTGACGGCAGCGATGAACCCGGTCAAGAGTCCGCTGACACCGCGCGCAAATGACGAAAGTCCCCCAAACATGCAGGCGTCATAGAGTGCCGAATAGGCGTAAGCGTTGTTGCCGAGGAAAGAAATGTCGGCGGAGCTGTCATAGCCTATGTTCACGTTGCCAAGATAGCTGAGGCTCCCGTTCGATGAATTGAAGGTGAAGGAGGCAATTGCGTTGTTGTTGGAACAGCTGATGTTGTCCACGTCGCCATACAACGTCTGTCCGCTTTGATCGAACAGCAGGCCTCCCACGCCGCCGCAGCCGGAGTTGGTGCTTGAGAGGTAGCCGGTGTCCTGCGAGTAGTTGAATTGAGGCCCCAACGTGAGTGCGCCGTTCGATCCAATCGTGTAGCTGTTTATGTCCGGTCCCGAATTCGAGGACGCCAGGAGATACGTGCCATGCGCCGCCAGTGAATAGACATTTTGGTTGAAAGGCGAGCCGGGCACAGCTGTTAGTTGTCCGTTCGCATCGGCGGCGTAAGCCACAATCTGATTTGTGCCGGCACTGGCGGTCTGGTTTGTCACGTACACAAATGTTGCAGTCGAGTTTGATCCAGTTCCGGTGGGGGACTGAGGTCCAGCTTGGGAGCCGGAACTCAGGGAAGAATTACTGCAGCCGCTCAAAGCAAGAGATGCGACACTTATGAGGAATGAAATCTGGACGAGACGGGGAAATCGCAGCGAGACCTCCTGAGTAAAGACAGAAATCGCTGCCGGGTCTATATGGGGTTCAATGGCGCCCGGATTTCTATCCGGCCTGACTATAGCCATTGCTGAACCAAGTGAACCGCCGCGTAAGTCGAGGTATCTTGCAAGCGGTGAGGGCCCGCAGCGCACGAGAACTATTGCATCTATCGCGCAAGTCCCGGGAGCTCAAAGGAAGAATGTCTTGCCTCTGGACCTGCCCGGAGCCTGACACTTTCAACTTCTGGACTGGTTCGATGTGATGTCAGATGGAGAGGGTTGCATCTGTTTGAAAGCGAGATATTGGTCTTGCGAATAGGATTCTTTGTTTGATTGGCGCGTCATCGTTGAGTTAGCACACCCGATGAAACGACAGGAGGCGGGGATTCGTCCGCCTCCTGTCGTGCATACTTCGCGCCGGTTCTTATTTTGCGGTGGGTGGCGGGAGATAGCTTAGATCGGGCTGGAAGCGATACTCGTTGACCACGGCCTGCACGATCAATGGCCGAGCCTTCTCGACCAAGCTTTGATAACCGTCCTTGCCAAGCACCTTTTGAATGCCAACGTCCCCATCGAGATCTCCCCAACTGTCCATTGCCACAATAGAAGTAACCTGGGTATTGGGAGCGCCGTAACGGGTCTCAGAGAACTCGTAGGCTTTTAGTCCACCCTTTTGAGCCGCGGGCAGGATGTCGCTCTTTACCAGCGCGAGATACTCGTTGTACTTTTCCGGACGAACGTCGGTGGTCAGCACCCGAATCATCTTTGGAATATCGGAGCTCTGCGGCAGGCTGAGATCGGGCTGAACCTCGACGATAATCCGGCGGGAGCTTTCAGTGCAGTCAATGATCCGCGTAGTGACGCGAGCTACGTCCGCCGCCTGTTCCTTCAGTTTGGGGTCTGGTCCTGCATCGAGGTCGGCCCACTTATTGTAGTAACTGGCACGCACATACTCGCGAGGACCGGTGAGCGAAACCCACACGGACGCATAGTAGGTGGACCCGCCTTTTATTAACAGTGCGTTGAGTTCCTTGATTTCAGCCTGGAAGTCTCCGACGCGGTCGGGCTTGACGGTATAGAACGTAACGCTCTGGATGTTTCCACGCTGAGCGGCTGCCGATGCTGTCAGCGTTGCCGCAAAGCCCACTGCGAAGATCCAACAGCAGGCAACTCTTCCTAGATGCGATGTCATGAAAACCCTCCGTGGTGCAAGCCGGGAGGTTCGATCCCGGCATTTGAAGGTCCGGAATTTCAGCCGAACGTTATTTTCATGAAGGCCGCCGGCGAAAAGGGGTCCGGCATCGACGGCTTCAAAAAACAACAGAGCACAGATTCAGGTGGGGAGGCCTGATCGGGCGAGTATACACTTGCTCCTGCCTGCCGATTGATGAAAAAGCGGACCGTCGCTGATTTGCTAGTTTCGGCGCAGTTGACCGTCTGTGTGCCATTAAGTCTCTGGTTACCGAAGGTTGGGCGGCCGGCCGGATGGTACACCAATTTGCTTGCGAAAAGACCTCGGTGGCGAAATGCTAATGAAGTGAGCCAAGGTCAGTTCGCATTGCCGGGCGCGCGTGGACTATGAAGAGGATCGGTATAGGGTGCGCGTAGAGTGAAACAACCGAGACTCCTGTTCGGTGGGATGATGAAGAAAGAATCGGTCGTGGCACTTCTGCTGTTCCTGACGATCCCCGCGGTCATGATGCTGGGTGGAACGCTGTTCAGCCTGATTAATCCTGAATGGGCGGCAGGTTACCCGAACTACGTGCATAACTACCACCTGCTGAACCTGCTGAAGATCGGGACATTTTGGGCGTCTGTTGCGGTTTCGGCTGTGTTGTGGATGCTGGTGTGCGTGCTGGTGATCCGCTCGAAGAAGCGATCATACCTATGGCTCTTTCTGGCGACGCTGGGGCCACTCGGGTTCGCCGCTTTGGCGTCGCTTAAGGACCTGACGGCGACGGAGGCAGACAGTTATACGCGGTTTGTGCGCATGCTGAACTGGTATGTGCGCACGGGCTACGAAGTGTTGAGCTTTGTGGCGATATGGGAGCTTGCCTGGGAGGCCATGGTGCTGAAGAGCACACTGATGATCAGGTATGAGGCCGCCACAACTGGAGTTTCGGTGGCACAGATCATGGCTGTCCGAGACGCTTCGTCGGGAATGTGGGCGTTTGGCGAGGGGATGGAAGTGATGTACCTTTCCGTTCTTCTCTACCTGCTTCGTCCATTTGTCTTTCGCATGGTGGCCCATGGGCTGGCGACGATGGCATCGCGCAAGGCAGGCTGAGTCTCGGGAATTGAAGTTCAGGGAACTCAGCCGAGTTTGCAGTGATTGGGCCGCCGCACGCGAGACCGCTCAGCGGTCGAGATTGCTTAGCTATCCAGACTGCCTAGCTATCGAGGGCCGCCGAGAAATGCAGGCGCGATGAGTTCTTGAACCGGTAGGAGCAATCCTCAATGCGATTTCCAAGAACAGTGATCTTGTCGAGGTTCCCCTGGCCCATGCCGGCTTCAGTCATGGACGAAAGATACAGAATCTTCTTTGCGTTGTAGCCCATGAGGCGGGCGCTCAGAACGTCCGCGGCCAGCGGGTCCAGGCTGGCAACGGCGATGCGCGAATCCACAGGTGTACCAAGGGATGGACCATCGCCTTCCATCCCGGTGAAGCCGTCGATGACTGCCAGATCGGGAAATACGTGCTGCGCCATGTGGAACATGTTGAAGTGGATGATGTCGTCGGGTTCGCCATGAGGGCCCATGTGCATGTGCGGTTTGTCGCTCACCTTGTAGTCGTTTATGGGCGCGCCCAGCAGGATGTTCTTGAGCGACAGGGTCACCGAGGCGAGGTTATGCGTTTTCATAATCGCCGTTGAGAT
>JBARBP010000127.1:0-2384 GCA_049793195.1 Occallatibacter sp.
GGACGCACAGCCTTCGCCTTGGCGATAGTCGTCTCGACGCGATCTTCGATGATGACGGACGTGACCAGGTTGCGCAGCAGCGCGCGGCGGTGGCTGGTGTTGCGTCCGAGCTTGAATCCTGCATTGCGATGGCGCATGATGCAACTCTCTTTCGGAATTTTCTTTGGTGTAATCCCAGGTCCCAAATGCGGGACCTGGGGCACCCAATTTTCTACAAAGCCTCCTACTTGGCGGCTTTAGAAGTTCTCGGTTTCGGTGGGCAATTGCAGGTCCACCGAATCCAGCGGCTCGTCTTCGTCGTCGTAGCGGTTGTAGCTGGCGGCGAGGGCGGTGGCGGGCGGAATGCTTGTTGGCCCCGGAACCGCGTTGCCGTTTTCGTCGATCTTCATGCCCAGCGACAGGCCCATCTGGGCGAGGATTTCCTTGATCTCGTTCAGGCTCTTGCGGCCGAAGTTCTTGGTCTTGAGCATCTCAGCTTCGGTCTTCTGCACTAGCTCGCCGATGGACTGAATGTTGGCGTTCTTGAGGCAGTTATAGCTGCGAACCGAAAGCTCAAGCTCTTCCACGCTTCGGTTGAGATTATCGTTGCGAAGCAGGATGCGGCCTTCTTCGCCGCGCGCTTCGGCTTCGATTTCCTCCTCGAAGTTGATGAAGATATTCATGTGGTCCTTGAGCAGTTTGGCGGCCAGGCCGACCGCATCGGCGGGCAGCACGGCCCCATTGGTCCACACTTCGAGCGTGAGCTTGTCGAAGTCGGTGATCTGGCCGAGACGTGCGGCTTCAACGACGTAGTTGACACGGCGCACAGGCGAGTGAACGGAGTCGACGGGAATAAAGCCCAGGCCGAGATCGGCGTCGAAGTTCTTGTCGGCGGAGATGTAACCGCGTCCGCGCTTGAGGCGCATCTCCATATCGAGCTTGCCGCCTTCTGAGAGCGTGGCAAGATAGATGTTCTTGTCCAGAATCTCCACGTCGCCGTCGGCTTCGATCATGCCAGAGGTGACCACTCCGGGCTGGTCGGCGCGCAGGTAGAGCGCCTTGGGGCCTTCGCCCGCGAGCTTGAAGGGCACTTGCTTGAGGTTCAGGATGATGTCGGTTGCGTCTTCGACCACGCCGCCGATGGACTGGAACTCATGCAGAACACCCTCGATGCGAATCGCGGTGACGGCAGCGCCTTCGATTGAGCTGAGCAGCGTGCGCCGCAAAGCGTTGCCAATCGTGGTGCCGAAGCCGCGCTCAAAGGGCTGCGCGCTAAACTTGCCAAATGTCTCGGTCAGCGTCTCGGCATCGACTGCCAAGCGCTTCGGTTTTTGAAATCCTCTCCACAACATAGACGTCTCTCGTTTCCCGCGCGGCATGTACGTCGCGATGCATTTTGCGGCGGCCGCGCAAGTTCTCCTTCGGTTGGAATTTCAGGGACTAAGGGACTAGGAACATCGGGACTAATGCAAGCTATGTTGCTGCCTGCTTTCTAGTCCCAGGTCCCTTAGTCCCTGGTCCCCGTACTACTTACTTCGAGTACAGTTCGACAATCAGCTGCTCGTTGATGGGCAGGTTGACATCGACACGCTTGGGCAGATGCAGGATGCGGCCGGAGAGGTTCTCAAAGTTCACCTCGAGCCATGCCGGCACGGGGTTCTGCGCGGCGTATTGCGCGCCCTGCTCCACAATCAATAACTTCTTGGCGCTGTCGCGGATCGCAATTTCGTCGCCAACATTCACCTGGTAGGACGGAATGTTTACCTTGCGGCCGTTTACCGTCACGTGGCCGTGACGAACAACCTGACGGGCCTGGCGGCGCGAGATAGCAAAGCCGAGGCGGAAGGCGACGTTATCGAGGCGGCGCTCAAGCTGCTGGATGAGCAGTTCGCCGGTGACGCCGCTGGCACGGTTGGCCTTCTCATAGTATTCGCGGAACTGGCCCTCGAGCGTGAAGTACATGCGCTTGGCCTTTTGTTTCTCGTGCAGTTGCAGGCCGTAGCCCACGATCTTGGCCTTGCGATCTTTGCCATGCTGGCCGGGGGGAAAGTTGCGCTTCTCGATCGGGCAACGGTCGGAAAGGCACTTTGTGCCCTTCAAGAAAAGTTTGGTGCCTTCACGACGGCAAAGGCGGCAGACTGGTCCGGTATAACGTGCCATTTCTTCTCCTGACTTCGGATGACGGCCGGTTTACGTGTCCCGGGGACACTTCGTCCCGGCCCTGTTGTTTTCTCGGGACTCAGGGGCAATATCTGAGGGAGTGAGTTGCTAGTCCCTCAGTCCCTAGGCCCCTGTTTCTTAGACCCTTCTCCGCTTCGGTGGCCGGCAGCCGTTGTGAGGTACCGGCGTAACGTCGCGGATGGAGCGTACTTCGATTCCGGCGGCGGCGAGGGCGCGAATCGCCG
>JBARBP010000128.1:0-1541 GCA_049793195.1 Occallatibacter sp.
GGCAACGGCTGGCTGTTTCAGGAAATCACCACGCGCCTCCCCGGGCGCATCGACCCCGCCGCCACCACCTTCGCCTCCGCCGCCGATCTGGCCAGCGCACTTCGCCGCGCCGCCGCTGCTCACGGCCTGCACGAGGCCAAGCTGGGGCAAGCGGATAAGAACTGGCCCGATTGGTACGCCGACTACATGGTCCGCGAACAAGCCGGCACAGAGTTGCCGCAATAATAGCTTCCGCGCAGATGATCGCGCGTCTGTCAGTTAAAGTTTCAACGTGGCAAAACAAAAGTGTCGGGTTAAGCGTAAGTCAAAGCTCATAAGAGGAACACATGCTCACCACCAGCTCAGCTGAACTCTCACGCCGTAAATTTCTCGCCGCGGGGAGCCTGACGTTTGCCGCAGCCTGTGTCGCACCCAGCGGACTCTTCGCCGAGGAGGACCACCTGGTTGCAGCTGCGTTTAAGGAAGCCGCCACAGCCAAGGTCACCGTTCAACCTCTGCGCTCCCATATCAGCGTTCTTTTGGGCGCGGGCGGAAATATTGCCGTGCTCACCGGTGCCGACGGAAAGCTGCTCGTGGATGCGGAAATCGTCACTTCGCGTCCAAACGTTTCCGCCGCTCTAGCCGGCATCAATGCGGATCCCATCAGGCAACTAATCAATACGCACTGGCACTTCGATCACACCGGCGGCAACGCCTGGCTGCACCAGGCCGGTGCCAGCATCCTGGCGCACGAAAACACGCGTAAGCATCTCTTGAAAGACACGCGCGTCGAGGGTTGGCACTACACTTTCCCGGCCTCACCGCCAGCCGCGATTCCCTCTACCGTATTCCAGGAGGACCATACGCTGCACTTCAACGGCGCCACGCTGGTTCTTAAACACTATTCGCCCGCTCACACCGATTCCGATATCTCCGTGCACTGTACTGAGGCGGATATTTTTCACACCGGAGACACCTTCTGGAATCGCAACTACCCCTTCATTGACTACTCCACCGGAGGTAGCATTGACGGGCAGATTCGTGCCGCCGAACTCAACTTAGCTAAAGTAACCGACAAGATGATCGTCATACCCGGCCATGGCGCCGTGGGTGGCAAAGCCGACCTCCTTCTTTTTCGCGACGTATTGGTGGATATCCGAGACAAAGTCGCGGCCCTCAAGAAACAAGGCCGGTCCCTGCCGGAAACGGTGGCCGCCAAGCCCAGCGCTCGTACCGATGAAGAATGGGGAAACGGTTTCATCAACCCCGCCAGATTTCTTGCCCTGGTCTACCAAGGCGTCTGACCACCTTGCGCCGGCCTGGCTCAACCATACGGAGCTAATCCCCGGTGGCATGTCGGCTTCCCTGGCAACCTACAAACTTTCATGTTGCATAGCCAACATAAGTATGTTGTACTGACAACATGGAGGCCAGCATGAGCCACGTCCTGGAAACCATCCTGCAACGAAGGGCCATCAAGGTTTTTGACCCCATCGAGATCCCCGACGCGGTCCGCGAACAAATTCTCGATGCCGCTCGTTCTGCTCCTTCCAGCTTCAACA
>JBARBP010000129.1:0-41115 GCA_049793195.1 Occallatibacter sp.
ACATTGAACTCGACACGGTGAACACAGAGCTCGCCGCAGCCCGACAACAGGAAGCATTCGCGGCGAACCTGCTTCGCATTGAAGAGCAGCGCACCGAGGCCGGCGTCGATTCCAATCTCGACCTCCTGCAGTCGCGCTTGAGGGCCGCCCAGATTACCCTCCAGACCCGTCACCTTGAGACTCGAGCGGCCACGCTGGCAAAGCAACTCTCGGTCCTCACCGGCCTGCCCGTCGATTCCATCCTCCCCGACCATGCCAGCATTCCCGCAATTCCCGCCGTCACCGCAGATCAAGCATCTCGAACCCTCCCCGGCATTGAATCGGCCAGCGCTCTTGCCCGCTCCAAACAGTTGGAGGCGCGGGGAGACGATCTGGCATGGCGCCGGCCCCAGATTGGTTTCGGCGCTGTTTACAATTACGACTCGAATGAGCTGAACAGTTACAGCACCTACTTCCGAAATTTCACTCCGAACAACGTCAGTTTTGGACTCCAGATTTCGGTTCCCTTTTTCGACTTCGCCGTGCGTGCCAAGGCCAAGGTCTCCGCGGCCGAAGCCTTGCGGGCAAAAGTCGAGGCCGAGCAGGCCCTGCGCCAAAACGATGTGCAGATTGCCACCATCGCCAGCAGCCTGCGCGAATTGGATGCCCAGGCTGAAATAGCCGGGCTGAAACAGCAGATTGCCGATGAGCAGTTGAAGAGTGTGCTGGTGCAGCTTGAACTTGGCAACGGCTCGACGCCCGGAACCAACGCTCAGCCACAGTTGACACCTAAAGCCGAGCAACTCGCTCGCATCGAAGAGCGTCAGGATTTTGAAGATGCTCTCGACGCCGGATTCGTCCTGAGCAAGGCGCGCCTCAGCCTGCTCCGCGCTCTCGGCCATATGGGAGACTGGCTCAACGAACTCCACGCAAAATAAAGTTGGGTCGCGGCAGCAACTCGATTTGATGAGTCGCTCCTTGGCCTGAACTTGTGTCAGTCAAATCGGGGTAGCGCCGGCCGCCCGACCGGCTGTGGTCCGGGTCTCCAGACCCGCATCTCCTCTGCCGCATACCGCTAACCCCTTCAAAATCATCATGTGTACGAACTTGCGCCACCCCTGAGATAAACCCGCGGAAATCGCCCAAAAAACTATCAAAATGTTAGAATTAAAGAGATGCCTATGCCGCTGAAAACACTTCTCCTGAACCCGCCCTCGTTTGAAAACTTCGACGGTGGCGCGAGCTCGCGTTGGCCCGCCACGCGCGAGATTGAGTCCTACTGGTACCCCGTCTGGCTTACCTACCCGGCCGGCCTTCTCGAGGGCTCGCGAGTGCTCGATGCCCCACCCCACCACGTCTCCGCCGAGGAAACGATCAAGATCTGCAAGGACTACGAGTTCCTCGTCCTCTTCACCTCGACGGTTGGCTGGGAAGGCGATCAGCGCCTCGCCGAAACCATCAAGAAGGCCAATCCGTCCATCAGAATCTGCTTCGTCGGCCCGCCCGTGACCACTGACCCGGACCGTGCCCTCAATGAGTGCTCTGCTCTCGACTTCATTTGCCGTCGCGAATTCGATTACTCGGTTGTCGAGTTTGCCCAGGGCAAGCCGCTCAACGAGATTCTCGGCATCAGCTACAAGAAGGACGGCAAGATACTCCATAACCCTGACCGTCCGCAGATTGAAGATCTCGATGCGATGCCCTGGGCGACCAAGATCTACAAGCGCGACATGGACGTCACTCGCTATAACGTGCCCTTCCTTCTGCATCCTTACATTGCGCTCTACTCCACGCGTGGTTGCCCGGCGCAGTGCACCTTCTGCCTGTGGCCGCAAACCCTTAGCGGACACGCCTGGCGCAAGCGCTCCAGTGATGACGTCGCCGCCGAAATGGCCTGGGCCAAGCAGAACTTCCCCGATGTGAAGGAATTCTTCTTCGACGACGATACCTTCAACATTCAGAAGGCGCGCACCATCGAGCTCTGTGAAAAGTTGAAGCCCCTCGGCCTCACCTGGAGCTGCACCTCGCGCGTCACCACCGACTACGACACGCTTAAGGCCATGCGCGAAGCCGGCTGCCGCCTGCTCATCGTTGGCTTCGAGTCCGGCGATCCGCAGATCCTCAAGAACATCAAGAAGGGCGCCACCGTCGAGCGCGCACGTCAGTTCGCGAAGGATTGCCACGAACTCGGCCTCACCATCCACGCCGACTTCATCCTCGGCCTGCCCGGCGAAACCAGGGAGTCCATCCGCAACACCATCAACTTCGCCAAGACCCTCGACTGCGAAACCATCCAGGTCAGCGTCGCGCACGCCTATCCCGGAACCGAGTTTTACGAGTACGCCGCCAAAAACGGTTTCATCACCAACGAGAAGATGGAGGACGGCGGCGGCCACCAGATGGCCCACATCGAGTATCCCGGCCTGCCCACCGACTACGTCATGGAGATGGTGCATCGCTTCTACGACGAGTACTACTTCCGTCCCAAGGCTGCCTTCCGCGTCGTCTGGAAGGCAATCCTCAATCGCGATATTCCCCGCCTCTATGTCGAAGCTAAATCGTTCATGAAGCTGCGGGCCCAACGCAACAAGGCCTACAAGATCGCGCGCAATAGCAAGGCCGATGCGTCAACCCCGATCAGCGCCGGCGCGTAGTCACACCCGATTCATTCAATCGAGGGCGGCCGCGTCTGCGCGCCGCCCTCGACTTCTTTAGGCCTTTTACATCGCAACAGTTCGACACTTGACTGATGGCTCATCACAATCTCTCGTCGCGGCAATACATGATCCTGGGTCTCGTTTCTCTGTGCGCCCCTCTTGGCGACACTTGTCTTTCGCGGGGCATGACCCATCTTCCTCCTATCGTCCTGAGCCATCCAAGCACCCTCATCGCCGCCGTCTTCACACCCTGGATCGCTCTCGGCATCGCGCTGCTGCTTGCCTTCTTCGCCAGCTATCTAACCGCCCTCTCCTGGGCGGACCTCACTTTCGTGCTTCCAGCCACTGCCTTCGGCAACGTGATCGTGGCCCTCTTCGCGCGCTTCTGGCTTCACGAGACCATCTCGCTCGAACGCTGGGCAGGAATCATCCTCATCACCGTGGGCGTGGGATTTGTCGCCAATGGGCCTTCTTTGACAGAGCGTCCTGCGCCAGCCAATCGGTTGCCCGCAGCTCCGGAACCGGTCGAGCCCGAACTGATCCCGTCACCGATAAAGGAGGCGCAGCTTCGGTGACCATTCCTCCCACCCCGTCGACTGTCGGTTTCTGGCCCGCCGCTGCCATGATCGCGGCCATCATTCTCTTGTCCACCGCCGGCGAAGTGCTCACCGCAGCCGCCATGAAGTCCATCGGCGATCTCGACGACATCCGCGCCCAATCCGGCATGAAGGGAGCAATCCGCGCCGTTGTCACCTGCCCGCTCTTTTTTGCAGGCGTCGGCTTTCTCGCGCTCGCCTTCTTCTCGCTCCTCTTCGCCCTGAATCACCTCAACCTGAGCCTGGTGGCCCCAGCCTCAGCCTCGCTCACGTTAGTCACAAATGCAATTGCGGGCAAAATCTTCCTCAAGGAAAACGTTGACCGCCGCCGTTGGACCTCCGCAGTCCTGGTCTGCATCGGTGTCTACCTACTGGCCCACTAGATCAGCGCAGGCACTGCGATCACTGTTATCCTGAGCGAAACGTAGCGAAGTCGAAGGATCTGCGATTACTTTTCGGAAAAGGTTCGGCGGCTGCAACGTCAATGAGCGTGTCTTTCTATTCTCTGATCACACCAGCCGCATCAACCCCTGCGCCTTCAAATCTGCATCGAGAAACCGCCGCGCCTCGCCCTCAGTCAAACAGACCGCCTCCGCCGCCAGATGCCCCGATCGCGCCGCGCTCTCCATCGTCGACGGCCATCCAGTCGCCGTCCAGTCGCCGGCTAGGAAACAATTCGGCCACGGAGAGGCTGCAGTCGGCCGCGCAGCATCGATCCCTGGCGGCACGCCAAAGGTAGCCCGCACCTCCTTCACCAGCGCAGCCTTCTCCAGCTTTGCTTCCTTCACGCGTGGAAAAAACTCCGCCAGTTCCGACAGCGCCTGCCGAATCGCCTCTTCCCTCGGCAAGCCCGCAAACGCCCGCGTCGCGCTCACCACGAGCTCGATGTAATGCCCCCCGCGCCCAGTCTGCAACCGCGACTGGTTATACATCCAATGAATCTCGCGATCCAGCATCACCGCATGATCCAGCTCGGTGATCTCGCGGTCAAACCACAAATGCACACTGCAGATGGGCCAATGCTCGTGCTGCTCAATCTTGGCGAGTAGCGCATCCGCACCCTCTGCCGGAGGCATTTGCGGAATCATCTTTGCAGTGGCCTCAAACGGCAGCGCGAGGACAAGAAAATCGGATACCAGCGGGCCGCTCCGCGTCGCAAGTGTCCATTGCGAAGTCTCCTCATCCCACTCCGTCGTTTCGATGTTCGTATTGAGAAGAACCTCCGAGCCCCGCTGATGAAGAAAATCCGCCGCACCGCCATAAAGCTCGCTCAGCGGCACCGTGCTCATCCCCATGCTGCCCGCAAACGCCGAGTTCATGAACAACTCACGAATCACCTTGGCCGCATAAGGTAGCGCAATCGAATCGATATCGGCATTCAGAGCACTGGCAATCACCAGCCGCCAGAAACGTTCAATCGCGCCTTGCGTCTGCCCGTGACGCCTCAGCCACTCTCCGAGCGACTCCCTTGAATACGCCGGTACCGGCCGCATCAGCGCTGTAAACGCCCGCGCCAGCGCAAATTTGTCAGCCAAAGAAAACGCGTGGGCCGACAAAAGTTTCGGCAGTCCATGCAACGGCGCGGGTAGTCCCCATGAACCAAGCTTCGAAGGCCCCAACTTCGAACGCCGTCCCCCCGGCTCAATCATCGTCATCTCGCTTGTCCAGTAGATCCGCTCCGCAACCCCAATCCGCTTATAGAAGCCGACGAGATTCGTGCAGCACCCAAACAGCACGTGCTGGCAGTTATCAATGACCTCATTCACTCCCGGATGCAGATACGAACTCGCCCGTCCGCCCAGGTACCCTCGCCGTTCCACAAGTTGCACGCGCAGCCCGGCCTCCGCAAGCGCGCAAGCCGCGCTCATCCCAGCCACGCCACCACCAACTACAGTGACAGTCTTTTGCGAATTTTGGATCAACTCGCTCAACCTAGCTCCACGCCTTAAGCCACCAGCCGCGCCCAGGTCATGCGCGTCAGCCCTACAGCCAGAATAGCGAGCTTTGTCCTCAACGGCACCGCGGCACGACGAGAGAAAACATCGTAGTTCGCCCGCTCAATGCGTTTCAGCAGCGCATGGTATACCGCCACCAGCACCTGCAACGCTGGCCGGCTCTCGCGGTCGATGAAAGGCAGCAGTGCCTCCGCCGATCGGTAATAGTACTCCGCGCGATCCGCAATCGACTTCAGCAACGCTCGTTCATTCGCCGTTGGCGGTACACCTGTCGCCCGATGAAGCAGCGAGTCCACTGAAACGCCGTGCGTCGCTAGATCATCCAGCGGCAGATAGACCCGATTGCGCCCAGCATCCTCCGCCACATCGCGCAAAATGTTAGTTAACTGAAACGCAATCCCCGTCTCCTCTGCAAATTTCTCGGCGCGCTCATCCTTGTAACCAAAAATGCGGATGCACACCAGCCCCACCACCGAAGCCACCAGATAGCAGTAGCGGTACAAATCGTTGAACGTCGCATATGTGTCCGGCGCACCGCTGTCCCCGCGATCAAGATCCATCGTGACCCCGGCCACCAATTCATCGAGCAGGCTTAGCGGAATGGCAAACCGCATTGTCGCGTCGTGGACCGCAAGAAAAACCGGGTCCTGCGTCGCCGCCCCTGCGCACACCGCACGCCATTTGCCCAGCCACTCGTCCAGGTGCACTCGGCGTTCAGCCACGGAAAAACTCTCGTCATCAGCTAGATCGTCGGCCCGGCGCATGAATGCGTAAACTGAGCAGATCGCATTGCGCCGCGTCGTGGGCAACGCAATAAAGGCGTAGTAGAAATTCTTGGCTTCGCGCCGCGCGATCGACCGGCAAACAGCGTATGCCTGGAAGAGCGCAACTCCGTCAGATGTAGATTCTTGAGTCAAGCCGCCTTCTCTGTCGTTCCCTTTCCGAGGCGGAGAAATGGAAGAGCCTTCCCGCTCAGCGCGCGCAGCGCCAGCCCAAGCTTCGTTCGCTTCGAAATCGCAGGCCGCGCGCTCAGCACGTCGTAGTCGCGGACTTCAATGGCGCGAAGTATCTCCAGCCCGCCGCGGCTGAATAAATCAAGATCGAGCGCCAGGTCGCGATTGACCTTTCCGATCAACGGCAATCCCTGCTCAAACAGCGCCCGCGCACAATCCACCTCATACCTCATCAGCGCACGAAACTCCGGCGTGGCCACTCCCGCCGCAATCGTTTCATCGCTCACGCCAAATCGCCGCATGTCATCCTGCGGTAAATAAACTCGCCCTTTGCCAAAGTCCACCCGTACATCCTGCCAGAAGTTGGCCAGTTGCAACGCCGAGCAAGTCGCATCCGACAGCCGAAAATTCTCCTCGCTCACCTCGCCACACGCGTACAGCACCAAGCGCCCAACCGGATTTGCCGAATAGCGGCAATACCCCAACACCTCATTCATCGCGCCGTACCTCGTCACCGTCTGGTCCTGGCGAAACGCCGCCAGCAGATCCGCAAACGGCTCCTTCGGAATCGAGCACGCATGGATCGTCTCGCTCAGTGCCACAAACACCGGATGACGCGCCCTTCCTTCATAGCATCCATCGAGCTCATGCCCCCACAGATCCAGCAGCGCCAGTGCCTGCGCAGTCGAGCCCACCTCGTCGCCCAGATCATCGGAAACGCGGCAGTATGCATAAATCGAGTGAAAGTGCGGCCGCAGCGCCTTGGGCAAAAACCACGAGGCAACGTGGAAGTTCTCGTAGTGCGACTCGGCCAGGCGCTTGCACCACGCCCGCGCTTCGCCCAGCGTTGGCGTGACCGCTGGAATTCGATACGAAGCCGGCAGCGTCGCCCAACCCCGCGCGAGCAGCTCGCCAGGATCGTGCTCGCCGCCCGCCGGCAACACTTTCCTCTCCAGAGCGTTCTTGTCCGGTTGCACGGTAGCCGCAGTCATCGGTTCGCCTCAGGGCACAATAGCGGTCTTGATCTCGCTGCTGCGGTTCATCAGCTTCTCAAAGACGCGGTTGAGTTCGTAGAGATGCGCGTGACCGGTGATGAAAGCCCCGGCCTGGAAGCGTCCGCCCGCAATTAGTGCAAGCGCCTCGCGGCAAATGGCCGGAGTGTGATGGAAGGTGGCGCGCAACGTGATGTCGCTGTAATGAATGCGATTGGTATCCAGCGTCACCCGCGTATCCGCGGCACACCCGCCAAAGAAATTCACCGTGCCGCCTTTGCGGACCAGCTCAACCGCCTCTTGCCACGCCTCGGGCACTCCGACGGCTTCAATGGCGATATCGACGCCACGATTCTTGGGGGTCAGCGCCCTCGTCTCGCGGATCGCCGCGCGTATGCTCGTAGTCTGCACCACGTGAGCCGCGCCTAACTGCCGCGCCGCCTCTACCTGCCCATCGTGCTTCACCAAGGCAATCACTTCATAACCCGCCAGCGCGGCCACATGCAGAATCATCAGCCCCAGCGGCCCGCCGCCAATCACCGCCACAGTGTCGCCGGTGCGCGGCCGTGAATCCATAAACCCATGCACCGCGCACGCCAGCGGTTCAGTCAGCGCGGCATGTTCCATGAGCACGTGGTCCGGGACAAGCAGCGTATTCTGGGCGACAATGCGCGCGGGTATGCGAATGAACTCAGCGTAGGCGCCGTTGTTGAAGAGCAGATCGTCGCAGAGGTTTTCCTGGCCACGTTCGCAAAAATAGCATTGCCCGCAAGGCGCGGAGTTGAGCGGCACCACCCGGTCGCCGGGAACGAAATCCGTCACCCCCTCGCCCGCCTGAACAACTGTTCCGGCCTGCTCGTGGCCAAACAGCGCGGGCGGAACGATCATCCGTGCATGGTAGCCGCGGCGAAAAACCTTCAGATCGGTACCGCATGTAAGCGCCGCGCCCACGCGAACGATCAACTCGCCCTTTTCGGCTTTGGGAATGAGAACCTGCTCGATGCGGACGTCTTCGCGGCCGTGAAGGACGGCAGCCTGCATGGTGCTGCGCCCAAGAAGCGCATGCTCGACGGTTCTGCGACCCAGGCTGACGGCGGATTCGACCGTTCTGCGGCCTTTGACGACCACGGTCTCGACTGTATTCAGGCCGGCTTCGACGACCGTCTCTACGGTATCCAGGCCGCCCTCGACAACGCCTTCGACCTTCTTGCGCCCCCCCTCAACCACGGTTCCCACCGTTTTGCGGCCGCGGAGGATCACGTCTTTCATCGTGCCCGCCATCAAGTGCCCCCTACTTTGCTCCCCCGCCCAGTACGGGCTCAATCATAATCTTCATTGAGCCGGCTTGGGGATGAGATGCGATTTCGATGGCCTCCACCGCTTGCTCCATCTGAAAGCGGTGCGAAATCAGTTGAGTCAAATCAAACCCATTGCGGTATTCCCCCAGAACAATCCCGGTCACTTCATCCAGAATCGGAAACGAGGATGAGTATGAGCCGAGCAGGGTCTTCTCGTCCACACAAACCGCCGCCGGGTCAATCGTAGCCTCCCCGTGCTGTGTCTGGGCAAACAGCATCACCTTTCCGCCCGGCCGAACCGCATCCATCGCCGTCTTGATCAGCGCGTTCCCGCCCACAGCCAGAATCACCGCATCCGCGCCCCGTCCCTCAGTCGCAGCAAACACCCGCTCCACCACATTTTCCGTTCCCGCATCAATCGGCTCCTTCAGCCCAAACCGCGCCGCAATGGCATGGCGCTCCGGGAAAAGATCAGACGTCAGCACGCGTGCGCCGGTGCGCCGAGCCAGAGCAGCGTGCATCAGGCCAATCGGCCCCTGGCCGATCACCAGCACAGTGTCGTCGGCCGCCAGATTCAGCAACTTCACGCCCTTCAGCACCGTGTTCAGCGGCTCAATAAACGCCGCCTGCTCAAACGGAACATCGTCGGGAACATGCACCACTCCGCGATTGGCCACCACAAAATCCATCACCCGGATATACTCGGCAAACCCGCCACCGGAGGGCGCAAAGCCCGCCGTCACTCCGGTTTTCAAGTAGAGCTGGCATTGAGACGGCGTCCGCTTTCGGCAATAGTAGCAGTCGCCACACGGCACATGATGAAATGTCATCACCCGTTCGCCAACAGAGTATTTGGTAACCCCCGGGCCCACTTGTACCACCGTGCCTGCCATTTCGTGGCCAAAGATGCGCGGAGCCGAGTGCGAGCCCATGTGAATCTTCTTCAGATCCGTTCCGCAGATTCCGCATGTCGCTACCTTAATCAGCAGTTCGCCAGCTCCGATTTCCGGTACCGGAACAGTCTCCACACGCATGTCGTTGATGCCGCGATACACCACCGCTCGCATCGTCGAAGGGATCTTGGGGGAAGTAATTGATTCAGGGTTTGAGATTTGGGTAGCCATTTCGTTTCTTGATGTGACCTCGTTCATCGAGAAAATCGAACAGACACTCCGCGATGCTTTGGGAAGCCTGTCTACTATTCTCACCCATCCGGATGAGCGCGGGCCAGTGCCAGGGCCGGGGAAGTACAAAAAACAGCAATCGAGCCGTCTGGAACTGTCCGTCTGGCGTAATAAACCGATTGAAATCAAGCAAGTCCTCGCCAAAACCGTCGCTCACGCCCTTCACGCAATAGAACGGAATCCCGCGCATCCCGGCGAGCCGGGCAATGGCCGCCGCTTCCATGTCCACCAGTGCCGCCCCATAAGCCGACGCCAGCCTCTTCTTCTCCGCTGCATCGGCCACTCTCGGGCTTGTGACAAGCCAAAGTTCGCCAGCCTCGGCGTCGCAGCGAAAGCGCTCCCCGGTGCGAATGTCAATGGCTCCTGCCATGTTGTGTGTCGAGCCGGCCTTGATATCCTCGCGTAACGCCCCCGCCCAACCCACCGAAAAGACCAAATCAATGGGGCCTCCGTCTTCGATGGCGGCGAATGCGCGAGTGGCGGCTTGTTGGCCTGCGCCGGCACAGGCCGCAATCCACTCCTCCTCTTGCGTGCGCTGCGCCCAGAAGTGGATATTGTCCCGCTCCGAGTGCGGCCAGCCGCGCACCAACGGCTTCAGCTCACCCGGCATCGCTGCAATGATTGCGACTCTCGTCATATGGAAATCTCAAGGTGGTTCAGCCAGTAGTCAAAGCCAAAGTTAGGCTGGCCATCGAATTTAGCAGGCAGTAATCCTCGGGTGGCGTTTGTCAGTCGTTTCACAGCAAGAATCGTCTCGAATTGGCTCCTACTGGCAAATACATACTCCGGAGGAATTGCCCTCAAAAGAATCTCATCAAGGTGAAGCCCCATCCGCTTTTGTTCCGAGGCCTCAGACGGCCATCCCGGGTACCAAATTGGCCAGTTTGGTGCTTCGGACCGACCGAACAATCCCGTGACTTCTTCGAAGTCCGAAACAGCAAAAGGGGATCGAGTAAAGATTCTCAAATCCTGCGAGGGCCCCCAGTCAACCAGGTCGAATCTGAACGCTGACGAATACCGTGATGCAATTGCTACGCCGGACACCGTTCCGTCATACCATCCGATCGAGATTGCCTTATCGAAACATGATCCAATCCGCGACGGAAAAGATATCTCGGAAAAAACGCCTTGATCTGGCATTGAGCTCATCTCTCCCCTACGGCGCATACCCATGCCCGCGAAACCACTCAATCGCCGCCCGCATCGCCGGATACACGGGGACAATCTTGAAATCCAACTCCTGCTGAGCGCGCGCCGAGGAGGCATACATCTTCTTCTGCCCCATCCGCACCTCTTCAAGCGTGGCCCTCGGCTCCTTTCCCCTGATCCGCCCCGTGATCCACTCCTCAAAGAACGCGTAAGTCGCCGCAACCGCGAAAGGAATCCTCACCGTCGGCGAAGGAATCCCCGTAATTGCCGACATCTTGTCCAGAATCTGCTTGAGCGTCAGGTTTTCGCCTCCTAGAATGTACCGCCGCCCCGGCTTTCCCTTGGTCAGTGCTGCCACGTGCGCCCGCGCCACCTCAGCTACATCCACCAGGTTCAGACCCGTATCCATATAAGCCGGAAACTTGCCGTTGAGAAAATCGACAAAGATTCGCCCCGTCGGTGTGGGCTTTGAATCGTTTGGCCCGATCGGCGTCGTTGGATTGAGGATCATCACCTGCTGACCGGCTTGCGCACCGGTAATCGCTTCCAGCTCGGCCAAAAACTTTGATCGCTTGTAGTGCCCTACCATATCGGCAATCGAAACCGGCGTGTCCTCGTTGATGACGATTCCATCCGTGCGAAAGTGCATTGTAGCCACCGAAGAGGTGTAAACCACCCGCGGCACTCCAGCCTCGCGCGCCATCCGCAGCAGTTCCCTCGTACCGTCAACATTCGCACGGTACATGGAAGCGGGATCGGGAACCCAGAGTCGGTAATCGGCGGCCACATGAACCACCGCATCGCACCCCGCGAGCGCAGGCTTCAGCGTCTCGGGCTGGCTGAGATCGCCGACATGCGTTTCGCCCGCAATGTCTTCAAGACTTTTGAGATTCGAAGATTTGCGGACCAGCAGGCGCAGATCAGCGCCCCCTGCGGCCAAAGCGAGGGCCACATGATGGCCCACAAAGCCAGTCGCGCCTGTAAGGAAAATCTTCATCGTCTCGATTCTCTAACGCCATCATAAATTACTGAGTTACGTCGTCCGATCTGCGATCAAGGCGCTGACGAGCCCTCGACAGGTAATGCAAAAATGCATTACAATATGAATTAGGGGTGGATTCTATGGCTGTCGTGAGCACAACATCGCGGGGACAGGTTACTTTGCGGAAGGAGATCTTCAAGCACGTTGGCATCAGACCTGGAGAGAAATTGGAGATCGAACTGATGCCCGGCGGCGAGTTCCGGGGTCGGGCGGTGCGGAAGAAGGGCAGCATCGGCGACCTCGCAGGATTCCTGAAGGGCAAAACCAATGGCGCGAGGCTGACGATCGAGGAGATTAACGAGGCTATAGCCAAGGCTGCGGCTACAGAAGTGATGGAGAGTCTTAACCGATGAAGATCGTTGCCGACACCAATCTGCTATTGCGCTATGTAGTGGGCGACGATCCTGCCCAATACAAACTGGCACGGGAGATAATGAAGCGGGCTGAGACCGTGGTGGTAACGAATGTTGCCCTATGTGAGCTCGCCTGGGTTTTGCGAAGCCACTATGGCGTCTCGCGCGAGCATATCGCCGCAACAATTACACAGTTGCACGAAACCAGTAATGTTGTGATCGACAGCGCTGCCGTCGGTGCGGGATTGTCATTGTTTGAGGCGGGGGCGGATTTTGCAGACGGTGTTATCGCTCACGAGGGACGCTGGCTCGGTGGCGAAACTTTTGTCTCGTTCGACAAGAAAGCCGTTGCAGCGCTTACAAAGCAGGGTCAGCAGGCCAGGCTGCTCACTTAGGAGACGTCAAACTGATGTAGCCGAATGAGTCGGTGCAAACTCCGCTATCACCTACTCCAGCGAATCCGGCACCAGCCCTATATTCTTCTCGCCGGCGGCTTTCTTTTCGTTATATTTCTTGACCCAGTCTTCCCAGTGCTTGCCCGCCGCGCGATCCTTGCCGCTGAATTCAAGCCGCGCAATCTCCGCATAGCTCACCTTGCGCTTCTCCGGCGCATTGGGCGCAAAGTAGTGCACCCACGAGTCAGCCAGAGTCGCCCCCGTCCGCCGGTCGAAGATGAAGGCCTCAATTCGTTCGCCGCTCTTCAGCGTCAGCGTCACGTCGCCGCGATAGCCAAACGCCTTTTCCAGAGCCAGGCGCACGTCTGCTTCGTCCGCCAGTTCCGGAATCCAGCCTTCCAACTGCTCAGCTTCCGTCCCCGGTGCAATCTCCAGCGCTTCAACCTGCTCCAGTGTGTATTTCAGCACTTCCGCGCTCATACGCCAACTTCCTCCAACGCAGGCTCGGGTTCTGTAATCTTCACCAGTGGAGCCGTGCGCTGCGCCGGCTTTTCAAGCAGCTTCAATGCGGCCTTATCTTTGTACAAGCTGAAGGTGCCCTTTGCCATTGCGAAAAAGCCCTTCCACGAAGAGAACCCGTCCATCACTGCCGTCGCCTCGTACCCACAGCTCACCATGCAGTTGGCGCACTTGGGATTGCCGCTCGACGCACCGTAGTTCTCCCAGTTCGTCGAATCCAGCAAATCCTGGTAACTGTCCGCGTAGCCTTCCTGCATCAGGTAGCAGGGCTTCTGCCAGCCGAATATGCTGAAGCACGGCATGCCCCACGGCGTGCACTCGTAGTGACGCTCGCCCATCAGGAACTCCAGGAACAGCGGCGACATATTGAACTTCCACGAGGATTTGCGATTCGACAGCATTCCCCGGAAAAGCTTCCGCGTCTTCGCCCGCCCCATGAAATGCTCCTGGTCCGGAGCTTTCTCGTAGCTATAGCCAGGCGAAATGGTCATCCCCTCCACTCCCAGGCCCATCATCTCGTCAAAGAAGGCGCGCGCGCTGTTGGGGTCGGCGCCATCGAACAGCGTCGAATTCGTGATCACGCGGAACCCGCGCTTCCTTGCCTCTTTGATGCCTTCAACGGCAATGTCGTAGCTGCCTTCGCGGCACACCGAATAATCGTGATGTTCTTTCTGCCCATCGAGGTGCACGGCAAAAGCAAAATGCACCGAAGGCTTGAACTCATCAATCCGGTTCTTCAGTTCCAGTGCATTGGTGCAGAGATAGACAAATCTCTTGCGCGCCACCAGGCCCTCAATGATCCTGGGCATATCCGCATGGAGCAACGGCTCGCCGCCAGGCACGCAGACAATCGGGCAACTCACCTCGTCCATCGCTGCCCAGCACTCTTCGGCTGTGAGCTGCTTCTTCAGGATGTGGGGCGGGTACTGCACCTTGCCACATCCGGCGCATGCCAGGTTGCAGCGGAAGAGCGGCTCCAGCATCAGCACAAGTGGGTACTTCTTGATGCCGGACATTCTTTTTTTCAGAACGTAGGTTGAAACAGCCCACATTTGGGCGACGGGGATTGCCATACGGTCGATGACCTCCAAGTCCCTTGTTCGCAAAGCGTTAGGTCATTCCGAGGCAGCGGATCAATGCCGAAGCCGGGGAAAGGCTGGGGCACCCGCGTGACAGGCTGCAAAAAACGCCGAAAAATGCCCGGATGCCGCGATTATACTCTCGCGAAGCATCTCCGCAACCGAATAACCAGGAGAACAAAGAGATATTTCCAGTTTGAGCCCACTTGAGCAACCGAGCTAAACCCTGGTCTCCTCGAGCTCACGGGACGAGTCTTCAATCTGAACCAGCGATCCCGGTCCATGCGGTGCCAGCTCGCTCAGCATCCTGAGCGCCTGCTGGTCAGGATACCTGTTGAAGGTGCCGCGAATCAGTCCGAAAAAGCCCTTCAGCGATCCAAAGCCATCCATCACCGCCGTAGGCTCGTAGCCGCAGCTCACCATGCAGTTGGCGCATTTCGGATTCCCGCTCGCCGCGCCGTACTCTTCCCACTTCGTAGTTTCCAGCAATTCCTTGAAGCTCTCCGCGTAGCCATCCTGCAGCAGGTAGCAAGGACGCTGCCAGCCAAAAATGTTGTAAGCCGGCGAACCCCACGGCGTACATTCGTACTTTCTGTCGCCCATCAGGAACTCCAGGAACAGCGGCGACATATTGAACTTCCACTCAGGCTTGCGATTCGAGAGAATCGTGCGGAACAACCGCCGCACCCGCGCTCGGCCCATAAAATGAGTCTGGTCTGGAGCCTTCTCGTAGCTGTAGCCGGGCGAAAGAACGATCCCCTCCACGCCCATATCCATCACTTCATCGAAGAAGGCGCGCACGCTGTTGGGTTCCGTCCCGTCAAAAAATGTCGCGTTCGTTGTCACGCGGAACCCGCGCTTCACTGCCTCCTTGATTCCCTCAACAGCGATGTCGTAGCCGCCTTCGCGGCACACTGAAAAATCATGATGATCACGCTGCCCGTCCAGATGAACCGAGAACGTCAGATACTTCGATGGCGTAAACTCCGGTAGCCGCCGCTTCAACTCCAGTGCATTCGTGCAAAGATAAATGTACTTCTTGCGCGCAATCAGGCCGTTCACAATCTCCACAATCTGCGGATGAAGCAAGGGCTCGCCACCGGGAATGGAAACCATCGGCGCGCCGCACTCTTCAACCGCAGCAAAGCATTCTTCGGGGGAAAGCTGCTTCTTTAAAATGTGGGGTGGATATTGCACTTTGCCACATCCGGCGCACGCCAGGTTGCAGCGGAAGAGCGGCTCCAGCATCAGCACCAGCGGATAGCGCTTGTTGCCCGCAAGCCTCTTCTTCAATACATATGTCGCAACCGTCCACATCTGGGACATCGGAACAGCCATCTTTGTATTAACCTCCAGCGCCGATTGCGCGCTTTTTTGTGAGCAAACTTCCTGGCTTCCTGCTTGAGAACTTTCGAGTCAACGATATACGAAACTTCGGGTGCCCCATCCTTCGTGCGACACTTTCACAATGTGTGGGAGGCCAAGGACCATCTAGCAGTTAGACGCTAAAAGCTCGATGCTGCCTTCTCCATCGCCCGTCGGTACGTTGTCAAAGCCAGCAGCGGGAAATATTGACGGTACATATCGTAGGACAGGTAGAAGACCCTGGGGAAACCTGTCCCGGTAATAATGTTCTGCCGTGTCGGCCCTTCTCCCATTGACTCGTCCCAACTTCCATCCGGCAATTGCCGTGTCAGAAGCCAGCGCACGCCTTTTGCAATCGAGTCCGACCGGTCATCTCCCGCGGCCAGCAATCCCAGCATCGCCCACGCTGTTTGCGATGGCGTGCTTTGTCCAATGCCGCGTGTATTCTCGTCGTCGTAGCTGCCGCAAGTCTCGCCCCAGCCGCCATCGGGATTCTGCACCATGCGGATCCACTCCGCAGCCTGCTGCACCTGCGGTTCAAGATGATCCACGCCGATCGCATCCAGCCCACGCAACACCAGGAAAGTCCCGTAAATGTAATTCACGCCCCAGCGCCCAAACCAGCTCCCGTCCGGCTCCTGCGCACTGAAGATAAACTTGATGGCCTTCTCTACGCGTTTGTCGTCGCGCGTGTAGCCGTAGCTGGCCAGCATCTCCAGAATTCTTCCCGTAATGTCCACCGTCGGCGGATCCAGCATCGCGTTGTGATCCGCGAACGGAATGTACTGGAAGATCATCTTGGTGTTGTCTTTGTCGAAGCTGCCCCAGCCGCCATTGCGGCACTGCATCGCAAACTCCCACTCGATTGCCCGCTCTGTCACTTGGTGCTGATATCGCTCTCGCGGATTATCTACCTTGTTCAGCGCCAGCAGCACCTGTGCCGTGTCGTCTGTGTCCGGATAAAATTCGTTGTTGAACTCGAAATACCAGCCGCCTGGCTCCGTCTTCGGGACTTTCACCGCCCAGTCGCCCTTGTGCCGAACTTCCTTTGACAACATCCAGTCGGCAGCCTTCACCAGACGCGGATCGTTGCGGGGCACGCCCGCCTCTCCAAGCACATAAACGGTCTGTGCCGTGTCCCAAACCGGCGATGCGCACGGCTGCATCCGGAACGTCGGCTCCGGCATTCCTGCGGTGGGTGCCTGCTCAATCCCCAGCTTCTCAAACTCGTCGCGCGCCCGAATCACCTGCGGATCGTCTTCGGAATAGCCCAGGCAGCGCAACGCGATAATCGCATTCAGCATGGCCGGATAAATAGCACCAAGCCCATCCGTCATTTCCAGGCGCGCCAGAAGCCACTTCTCCGCCTTCCGCAGCGCGATTGTCCGCACCGGACGCAGATGAACCGCCTCGGCCCAGTGCATCAGCCGGTCAAGGACTATGAAGAAATTACGCCAGGAGAATAGCCGCTTGCGGTCTCGGCGCAGCCGCAGGATCGAGTTCGTGCGCCCGCCCACAAACAGCTCATCGATCCCCTGATCGGGTGGAATCTTCTTGTAAGGCTTCTTTGCGTAGATGATGGCCAGCGGCACAAGAATCGATCTCGACCACGCCGAGATCTCGTAAATATTGAAGTAGAACCAATTAGGAAAAAGTACAATCTCTGGTGGAATCGCCGGCACTGCATCGTAGTCGTATTGGCCCAGGGCGCAAAGATACATCTTGGTGAACGTATTGCACTCCACAACGCCGCCATGCTGCAGGACCCACTTCCGGCATTTCGTCAGCCGCGGATCGTCAGGGCCCACTCCCATCAGCTTCGCTGAAAAATAGCACTTCACTGAAAGCGAGACGTTACCCGGCCCCCCTGGATAGATGCTCCAGCTGCCATCCTCGTTCTGGTAGCGCATCATCTCTGTCAGTGCGCGCTTCAAACGCTCCGGATCGCCGCTCTCAAGCAGCGTGTGCAGAAAAATATAGTCGGCCTCGAGCATCGAATCTGCCTCGAGTTCGCCGCACCAGTAACCCTCGGGGTGCTGCCGCGAGAACAAAAAATCCCGCGATCTTGCGACTGCGGACTCCACCTCTGACAGGTCCGCGTCAAGCCTGCCAAATCTGGGCGTCATGTATTGTGTATTTACTTGTTCTAATCTCATGCGGGTCAAAACGCCTCAGTTCATACAGCAAACCAAAATGTGCATGGCCCCGGAGCAACGCGCCCGTCCAGATTCCGCGTGCCACGGGGATTGTCGAGTGTCCCAGCCTTCTCTGATTTTGATGCCCTGAGAACCCCTTGGTAATCCAAATCTCGAATCCAAAAATCGAACCCTGAGATCCTGAATCCAACTCAGCGAACCGGGACCGGCTCTTCCCCACCCGCGCTACCAATGGCTTGCACAATCTCCGGTGGCAAGCCAAAGCGCACGTTTTCAGGCATTACCTCTACCTCTTCGACGCTGGTAAAACCGTTTTGACGCAAATAATTGACTACGTCCTCCACCAGCACCTCGGGGGCTGAGGCGCCTGCCGTCACCGCAACTGTCTTCACATCAACGAGCCAGTCGGGGTTAATCGCCTGTGAGTTATCAATCAGATACCCGATCGTGCCCAGGTTCCGCGATACCTCCACGAGACGATTGGAATTCGAACTGTTCGTCGAACCCACCACCAGCACCAGGCCTGCATCGTGCGCCACGTTTCGCACCGCCACCTGGCGGTTCTCCGTCGCGTAGCAAATGTCCTGCGAGTGCGGTCCTACAATGTTCGGAAATTTCACCTTCAATGCGTGAATAATGTCCCGCGCCTCATCGAGCGACAGCGTGGTCTGCGTCAAATATGCCACCCGCTCGGGGTTCGGAACCTCCAGCGCATCCACCTCGGCCACGTTCGAAACCACCTGGGTCACTTCAGGCGCTTCGCCCAATGTTCCCTCGATCTCGTCGTGGTCCCGGTGCCCGATCAGCACCAGCGAGTAGCCCTGCTTGGCAAACTTTACCGCCTCAATATGGACCTTCGTCACCAGCGGGCAGGTCGCGTCAATCACCTTAAGGTTCCGCCCCTTGCTGATCTCCCGCACAGCGGGCGAAACACCATGGGCAGAATAGATCACGCGCTGCCCGTCGGGCACATCGTCTATCTCATGAACGAAAATCGCGCCCTTCTCTGCCAACTCGTTCACAACATAGCGGTTATGAACAATCTCGCGGCGCACATAGATGGGAGCGCCAAAGGTCTCCAGGGCGATCCTGACCACGTCGATCGCGCGCACCACTCCGGCGCAAAAGCCTCGCGGCTTCAGCAGCAACACCCTCTTCTGGCTGGGGGAAGTCCCGGTGGCATTTCCGTTTGGGATGGATTCGAGGACGGTTGTAGTCACATCTGCCAGTATACCAATCGGCTGGCTCGAGGAACAGCAGAGAAACGCACACGTACCAACCCTGCACCGCTTTGCCGCAAGGCTCTCAATTCCCCCTCGAGTCAACACCCGCTAGTGGGTAGTGGCCGGCGCCGGCCCCGTCACTTGAGGCCGGCTTGCCAGTTAAATGCCGCCGCGGTACTGCCCCATTATCTGCGGTTCGCCGCTTCGGCCGCTTCCTTGATCTCGTGGTTCGCCTGTTCGAGCAGGTCCTTGGCTCGGGCTGCATGCCCGCCCATGTCCCATTCGTTCGCCCGCTGCGCGTCGCTCAGACGCCCAAACGCCTGGTCAATCAGATGCTGTGCGGCCATCAGGTTCGGATGCCGGCGTCCCACGTTTTCCTCGGGACGCTGTGCGATGAGTAAGCCTCCGGTTATCACGCCGAGGCTCAGTACGGAGCCCAGAATTAGCTTGCTTCTTGTCATAGGGAAAACCTCCGCAGCCACATTACCAGACACCCGCGAGAATTAGTCAACAGAAAGAAATCCACAGCCCCGCTACCTGTCTCAGGAGAAATCCGGCTCTGCTGCTGCGCAATTACCTTTGCCACCGCCCCGCTCCTCCGTCCACCACCTTCATCCTCGATGGAACTGAACGGCTTACCAGGATTCATCAACCCACCACTCTTAATTAGTTGCTTGAGCACGGGCACGCAGTGGTCACAGTAGCTCAGTAATTGGATTTGCGGCACGGGATACTAAATCATGAAAAAGATTCTGTTAGGACTCGTACTCATCTTCTGCTTCGCAGTCCCTTATGCGGCGCAAGCGCAGGTTGTGATTGTCGTCCACCGCCATCACCACCACCATCATCATCACCCGGACCAGCGTCCCCATCTCGCCCAGTAGCCCGCCGAAGATCCCCTTGTCCCACCCTTGCCGCGATTGTCTTCTCGAAGAGCAACGTCAGGGATGGGGCGCCCGGTGTCCATGCTCGCATTCGAATCAAGGATCAAGCCTGGGCTACTCGCTCAATCCAGACGCAAAGACAAAACCTCGCAAACTTGCCCCGCCTGATCCGAATTATTCTTGAGCGCATGAGGCATCCCCTTCTCATCTTCGCTGCAATGGCGGCTCTGACCTTTCTCCACGCCGCCGCCCCCGAGAACCTGGCCCCCACCGGTTCCACTTCCGCGGATTCCAACGCCCGCGTTCGCGAACTCGTCGGCACACTGAACCTCCACGTCCTCCCTGGCGAATCCGGCTACCTCGGCATCATCGGTCAGTCCGCGCAAACCGTCCCAGTCGATGGCCACCCGCTCGCCATCCAGAGCCAGGTCTACTACTTGCTCACCCGCGACCGCCCCATCAACTACCTTCACTGGCTCGCCTCCGACGACACACACATCCTCATCGAAGGAGGCCCAGTAGACTACTTCATCTTCCATCCCGACGGCCGCGCAGAAAAGGTCGTCCTCGGCCGCGACCTCGCCGTCGGCCAACGCCCCGTAGTCGCCGTCCCCGGTAACTGCTGGAAGGCCCTCCGCCTCCACCCCGGCGCCACGTACGCGCTCATGGCCAATGCCCTCTCCCCCGAGTGGACCAAGGACCGAGTAAAAATCGGCGCCGGTCAGGCATGGCTTAACAAATACCGCAACGCCACCCCCTGGGCCACCGAACCATTCCTTCGCGCCTTGGTCGGCCCAAACTTCAAACATTAGCTCATGTCATCAATCAGAAAGCGCCCGATGTGTTATCATTTGATTGATGTTAATCAATATTGATCAATGACAACAATCAGTCGCCTTCCGATCACAAAAGCGCGGATTAACCTCGGCCAGATCGCGCGGCGCGCGCACAACGGCAAAGAGTACTTCATCCTGGAAAAGGACGGAATTCCAGTCATCGGCATCATGGCCGCGGCTGAATTGGAAAACTATCTCGAGTCCCTTAACTCAAAACTGGAAGCCTCAGTTGCTCCGGGCCCAAAGAGCGGCGAAGGTGGCATCTCCCGCCTTGCCTCAAGGCTACTGTCTGGATTCAGGCGCAAAGCGGTTGGAAAAACAACCTAGCCGAAGCTATCGAACGATGTACCGAAATCGCCCACCACACTCCCCATACCTCGCCCTGGCGAGGAGGCTGCTTCAAACATCCTGAGATCGTTGGGCGTTTTGAGGAAGCAATCTGGACTCTCATTGCATGCCCAGGAATCTGAGGCAAGTTAAAGTCCATTTTTCCTCAGCAGACCGAATCTCCGGCAACGCCGCGCTCTCCTGGCCTACTACCCCACCGCTAGAATCAATCTAGCCATGCCCGAGTTCACCCACCTCCATCTCCACACCGAGTACTCTCTCCTCGACGGAGCCTGCGACCTCTACAAACTCGTCGACCGCGTCGCCGCTCTCGGCCAGAAATCCGTCGCCATGACCGACCACGGCAACATCTACGGCGCCGTTCACTTCTTCGACGCCGCCAAAGCCAAAGGCATCAAGCCCATCCTCGGCTGCGAACTCTATATCTCCAAAAACGAAGACCACCGCGCCCCTGGCGAAGGCGACGACAACAACCACCTCCTCGTCCTTGCCACTAACGAAGAGGGCTACCGCAACCTCATCCGCATCACCTCTGAAGCCTCCCTCCACGGCTTCTACCGCAAGCCCCGCGTCAGCAAGCGTTACCTCGCCGAAAACTCCGCCGGCCTCATCGGCTTCTCCGGCTGCCTCAGCGGCGAACTCTGCGAACACCTCGTCGCCGGCCAATTCGAGAAAGCCCGCGCCACCGCCGCCCAATACCAGGACATCTTCGGCCGCGGCAACTTCTACCTCGAAATTCAGGACCAGGGCCTCGAAGACGAAAAGAAAATCCACGAAGCCCTCTTCCGCCTTGAGCGCGAACTAGACATTCCCCTCGTCGCCACCAACGACTCTCACTACCTCTGCGGCGAAGACCACAAAGCCCACGATGTCATGCTCTGTGTGCAGACCGGCGCAAAAGTCCACGACAAAGAGCGCTTCCGCTTCGACAGCGACCAGTTTTTCGTCAAAAGCGCCGACGAAATGGCCGCCATCTTCAAGGACTCGCCCTCCGTCCTCGAGCGCACCCAGGAGATCGCCGAGCGCTGCAACTTCAAGCTCGAAAAGTTGGACAAGCCCTTCCCTGAATTCGCCGTACCCGACGGCCACACCACCGACAGTTACTTCGAGGAAGTCTGCCGCGCCGGCTTACGAAAGCGCTTTGAAACCTCCATCCGCCAACTCGAGTTGCGCGGAATCCAGCGCCAGCCGGTCCATGCCTATGAAGCCCGCCTCAACTTCGAAATCGGCATCATCAAGCAGATGACCTACTCAGGCTACTTCCTCATCGTCTGGGACTTCATCAAGTACGCGCGCGATCACGGCATCCCCGTCGGCCCCGGCAGAGGCTCGGCAACCGGCTCTCTCGTCGCCTACGCGATGGAGATCACCAACATCGACCCGCTCCAGAACTCACTCCTCTTCGAGCGCTTCCTCAACCCAGAGCGCGTCTCCATGCCTGATATCGACGTCGACTTCTGCATGAACCGCCGCGGCGAAGTCATCAACTACGTCACCCAGAAATACGGCCGCGAGCAGGTTGCGCAGATCATCACCTTCAACACCATGGCCGCAAAAGCCTCCATCAAGGACTGCGGCCGCGCCCTCGACATGCCCTACGGCGACGTCGACCGTATCGCCAAACTCGTCCCCGCCACCGTCGGCATGACCATCGACAAAGCTCTCGAAGAGGTTCACGACCTGCGCAAGGCCTACGACACCGAACAGACCGTCCGCGAACTCATCGACACCGCAAAGAAGCTTGAGGGCCTCGTCCGAGGCTCCGGCGTCCACGCCTCGGCCGTCGTCATTGCCCCGCGTCCGCTCACCGAGCTCGTACCCGTCGCCAAAACCAAGAACGACGAAATCGTTACTGCTTACGACATGAAGGCCGTCGAAAAAATGGGCCTTCTCAAGATGGACTTCCTCGGCCTCACCACGCTCACCGTCATCGACGATTGCCTCAAACTCATCGAGCAGACGCGCGGTGAAAAGGTGGACATCGAAGCCATCCCCCACGACGACGAGGAGACGTACAAGAAAGTCTTCCACACCGCGCTCACCTCGGGCATCTTCCAGTTTGAGTCCAGTGGGATGCGCGACATTCTGCGCCGCTACAAACCTGACTCTGTCGAAGAGCTCACCGCCCTCAACGCACTCTACCGCCCCGGCCCGATGAGCATGATCGACGACTTCATCGAGCGTAAATGGGGCCGCCGGAAGGTCGAGTACTTGCTCCCCGAGCTCGAAGGCGTTCTCAAGGACTCGCTCGGCGTCATCGTCTACCAGGAGCAGGTCATGCAGATCGCCAACCTGCTCTCAGGCTACTCGCTCGGCGAGGCTGACCTGCTGCGCCGCGCCATGGGAAAGAAGAACGCCGAAGCCATGGCTGAACAGCGCGACCGCTTCCAGAGCGGAGCCGCAGCCCTCGGCCATCCCAAAAATCCGGTCGCGGAAATCTTTGACCAGATGGACAAATTCTCCGGCTACGGATTCAACAAGTCACACTCCGCCGCTTACGCGCTTGTCGCATATCAGACTGCCTATCTCAAGACGCACTACCCGGTCGAGTTCATGGCCGCGCTGCTCACTTCCGAAACGTCGAAGCCCGAGAGTGTCGTCAAGTACATCGGTGAGTGCCGCGAAATCGGCATCAGCGTCGAACCGCCCGACGTCCAGATCTCCGGCGCGCAGTTCACACCGCACGTCACGCCAGAAGGCCAGGCAATCCGCTTCGGACTCGCGGCAGTAAAGAACGTAGGCGGCAACGCAATCGACTCGATCATCAAAGCCCGCGAAGAAATCGGCGGCCGCTTCAAGAACTTCTGGGAGTTCTGCGAGAAAATCGACCTGCGCTTAATGAACAAACGTGTTATCGAGTCGCTCATCAAGGCCGGCGCACTCGACTCACTCGGCACCCGCGGTCAGCTCATGGCTGCCGTCGACAGAGCCATGGAACGCGCTCAGAAAGCTCAGAAAGACGCCGCACAGGGACAGAGCGGCCTCTTCGGTCTATTCAATGAAGCCCCCGCCCCTGGCCGCAGTGCAGATGATCTGCCTCACGTCCCCGACTGGGAAGAAGGCGTCCGCCTCACCAACGAAAAAGAGGTCCTCGGCTTCTTCGTCTCCGGCCACCCGCTCGACAAATACGCCGAGAAGCTGCGCAATCTCACCGGCGTCATCACCACCGCCGAAGCCCTCGAACGCAAGCCGCCCGAGCGCACCTGGGGCAAGCAGGCCGACCCCGCCGACGAGATTCTCGTCGCAGGAATGATCCTCGGCCTGCGCGTTCAAAAGAGCAAGCGCGACCAAAAACTTTATGCCCAGGCCGCCCTTGAAGACGCCACCGGAAAAATCGACCTCCTCTGTTTCTCGCGTGATTACGAGCGCCTGCAAGGCCAGTTGAAGATCGAAGCGCCCGTCCTCGTACGCGGCGTCCTCATGGGCGACGACGATGCCGCATCGAAGATCTCCGTAAGTTCCATTCAGGCGCTTGACGACATGCAGGTCAAGCTGCCCTCCGGCATCCGCATTCGCATCAACCTCGACCGCGCCACTGAAGAAATGTTTGCCAGCCTCAAAGGCGCCGCTGCCGCCGCCCCTGGCCCCGGTAAGTTAATGCTGCAACTCGAGAAGAAAGGCGAGTACGCAGTCATCCTCGAACCCGAAGGAATGAGCGTCGCCGCCGATCGCACCTGGGTCGCCCGCATCGAAGAGCTCGTAGGCAAAGGTTCTGTCCAAGCCCTCGGCTAATCCGCATTGCTCGCCATAGCCTGCGTAAACCATGTGAACTGCACGGCCTTCGCCATCTACTTTCGGCAAAGCCTCTGCGCCCACTGCCGCACAGCTTCCGGCCTGATCGGCTCTCCGCCGGCTTCACTCGAAGCCAGTTGCACCGCCAGGCTTCCGATCGTCGAACTCTCCGTCTCACCTATCTGAACAGGCAATCCGGTTCGTTCTTCCGTCAGCCGCACCAGCAGCTTGTTGCGGTTGGCCCCGCCCAGCATATGGATAGCCGTTAGTTTACGACCCACCATCTCCTCCAGATTTGCCAGTGCCGCCGCGTAACGGACCGACAAGCTTTCAAAGATCGTCCGCGCAATCATCGGCTCATTCCCCGCAACGTCGGGAATCGGATCGAATCCAAGCCGCGTCAGTTCGTTATTGATCCGTTGCGGCATCTCGGTGTCCAGCATCAACGCCTCGGCGTCCATGTCGAGCAGCCCCGTCGAAACATTGCACGCCGCCGCCTGCTCAACGATATCTTCAATCTTCCACGGCCTCCCCTGCGCCGCCCAAGAATCCATACACTGCTTCAGCACCCACATGCTGTTAATCAGCGAGTGGAACAGCAGATCGCCCGTCGCCGCGCCCAGATTCGTATAACCGGAGTCGAACGCAAGGCGCGTTGTCACTGGCACTTGCGTCAACATTCCAACCAGCGACCACGTGCCCGAGCTGATGTACGCCGTCGTGCTCATGTCCGTAGGAATTCCCGCAATCGCAGACGCCGTGTCGTGGCAGGCAGGAACAATCAGTTGCGTCTGCTTGAATGCATCAAGCGAGGCAAGCGGGCCCTTCACGCTCCCCACCGCCGTTCCCGCGCGAACAATCGGGGGCGCAGCTTCGATCGGGAGTCCGAATTCGCGAAAAACCTCCGCAGACCAGTCACATGTCTTCAGGTCCACAAGCCCCGTGTGCGAAGCATGCGTGTACTCTGAAACCCGCCGTGCGCCGAGCCAGTAAAGAACAAACTCTGGCATCATGATCCACGGCGCATGAGGATCGATCCCGGCCTTGGGGTCTGCGAGCAGCTGATAAACAGTATTCAGGCGCATCGGAAACACGCCCGTCCGCTGATAAAGCTCAAAGGGCGCGATCATCGCATCCGCTGCATCCTTCGTTGCTACGGTGCGTTCATCGCGATAGCAGAACGGCTCCTGCAGCGCCTTGCCATTGGGAGCAAGACGTACATAATCTACACCCCAACTGTCAACGCCGATTGAAGCAATTCCTTCAGGTGCCCACTGTGCCGCCTTGCGGAGCCCATTTTCCAGTCCCGCAAGAATAGTATCCAGCGGCCAGTGGAGCGAATCACCTCGATGAACCGGGCCATTCGGAATGCGGTGGACGACTTCGATCTTCGGTTTGTCGCCCTCCCACCGAAGCAGAGATACACGGCAACTTTCAGCGCCTAAATCAATGGCAACACGTGCAGGTTCTTGCATCGCAGCGGGTGAATCTCCTTTTCACTTCATCTTAAAAATGCGTCGGCAAGCCCACCGTCCACGGGAACCAAGTGGCCGGTGGTGCAACGCGACCGGGGACTGGCCAGAAACAGAATTGCCTCCGCGCAGTCCGCCGTTTCGATCGACTTCTGTGTCAGCGTGCGCTCGGCGTAGAAGTCGGCCAAACGGCCGCGCACTTCCTCGTCGCTGAACGACTCCTGAAATGGAATGTTGTATTTCGTCAGCGAGGCGATAACGCGTTCGCGCGGAAACATGTTTGAACCTTTCACCACCAGTGCCGGGCTGATGCCGTTGACGCGCACGTTGGGCGCGTAGGCCACCGCGAGTTCGCGAATCAGGTGCGACAACGCGGCCTTGCTTACGTCATAGGCTTCGCTGCCCTGCTTGGCGACCACCGCATTGGCCGAACTGGTAAAGACGACGGTCCCATGCAGACCCTGTTCGGCAAAGACCTTCGCAGTTTCGCTGGCCAGCAGGTAATTGGCGGTCACATTGATGGCCATGGTGCTGGCCCACATGCTGTCGGGGACAACGGGGCCAGGCGAAGACGGAAACACGGCCGCGGTATTGATGAGAATGTCTACCCCGCCAAAGGCCGCGACAGCGGCTCTGACCGCGCCTGCTACCTCTTCGCGGCAGCAGATATCCAACCCTGTGCTTACCACGGACTCCGGCGAACTGGCGCCTTTCAACTCCTCGGCAACACGCGCGGCTCCAGCCCCGTCGCGATCGGCTATCACCACGTGCGCGCCGCGCGCAGCCGCAATCCGTGCCACCTCGCGCCCAATTCCACTCGCTCCACCCACCACCAGCGCAATCCGCCGGCTGAACTCCTTTTCAGCGGGCTGGCGGCGAATTTTGGCCTCTTCCAGAGCCCAGTATTCAATCCGGAATGCCTCCGCCGCTGGCAGCGCAACGTAGTTGGTAAACACCTTGAAGCTGGCCGGATCCATCCCCTCGGGGCATTGCGGAACCGTACCCTTGACTTCGCCTTCCGCTAGCAGGCTCGCGCCTTCCATCACGTGAATGGCGTTCGTATAAAACTCGCCGGTGATGCGGGCCTCAGTCTTGTTCCTGCCGAAGCTGAACATACCCATGCCCTGAATCAGCACCACCGTCGGGCTGGAGTCGCGCTGCGCCGGTGACTCCGCGGTCGCAAAAGCCTTGTAATAGGCACGGTACTGCTTGCGGTATTGCGCCAGCGCGATCGTAATCTGCTCTCTTAGCGACGCCAGATCCGCTCCTGCCTCCCAGGGCACAAACATCGGTCGGATCTTGGTGCGGATAAAGTGATCTGGGCAGCTCGTTCCCAGGAATGCAAGCTCTTTGGCGTGGACCGAGTTCACAAACTGTAGAACGTCGGGCGCATCCGTGAAGCTCGCTATCCATCGCCGCTGCGCGCTGATGCGTCCTCGCAGATACGGCGCAATCTGAATCGCCAGATCCTTTCGATCCGCGCGCGCAGGCACCAGCTCTCCGCCGAATCGCGTCTTGCCTTTCGCTATTCCATGCCGCTCAATAAACTGCCCGATCTGGTCGATCACGGTCAGGGTGTTCAGGTAGCATTCGCGTTGCGTCTGCCCCCACGTAAATAGCCCGTGTCCACCCAGGACAATCCCGTCGCAGCCGGGATTCTCAGCAACGACCCGCTTCATCATCATTGCCAGCTCAAAGCCGGGCCGCTCCCATGGCAACCAGACCAGCGAGTGCCCAAATTCGCGGTTGAACTCCTCCATCTTCACCTTGCCGTTGGCCGATGCAGCCAGCGCAATCCCCCAATCGGGATGCAAATGGTCGACATGCGGAAACGGCAGAAATCCGTGCAGCGGAGTGTCAATCGAAGCAGTCATCGGATTGCCGCCGAAGGCACACAGCGGATACAAGTCCGCCATCTCGTCTTCGCGGTCCGCGCCCTTGTAGCTCCGCTCAAGCGCCAGCAGCTTTTCCTGGTAGAGCGTAGCGAAGCCGGTGCGCTTGATGCTCCCCAGGTCGCCGCCCGACCCTTTCACCCACAACACTTCCACCGGCTCCCCGGTCAGCGGGTCGGTATCCGCGAGCTTTGAGCTGGTGTTACCGCCGGCAAAATTGGTGATGCGCAAATCGGAGCCCAGCAGGTTTGAGCGATAGCGCAGCAGCTCCGGTTCGTCGAGAGTGTCAGCCACCTTGGGATCCCAGCGATCCTCAAGAAATGTCAGTGCAGGGGAAGAGACAGCTGCCTTGTTCATATCTAACCAGTTTACGGTGAATCACCCGATCATGACCACGTTTCCATTCCTGAATCCATCAGGAAATGTTCTTCTCTGCGCAGATTTACCCCTTAACTGACCGCGGCGCGGGGCTTCCGCGCTGCGTTCAACGCGCTCTTTTCCTTTGCCAGCGTCTCCGGAGTCACCGCGCGGTGGCGAATATAGTTGTACGGCGGCACGCTGTTTCCTCGCAGCAGGGCAATCCCCAGTTGGATCAGGCGCGGCCCGTACGTTTCCACTTCGTGAGAAACGGACCCAATCAACGCGCTCTTCCCCGATCTCATCTCCTCAAGCGCCTCGGGAATGCAGTCCTGTCCCGCGATAGCAAAATCTTGCTCGCAGCCCAGCTCGCGCGCCGCATCCAGAACTCCCAGGGCGCTCGAATCGGTGGCGGCGGCCACCAGGATCCGTTCCCCCGTCCGATGCCCCCGCAGCAGGCCCTTCATGGCGCTACGGCTGGCTTCCCGCATCCCGCGCCCTTCAATCTGCAAAAACCGGTCTGCCGTTAACTCCGGAAGCCGTTCCCGAATCCCGTCGAAGGCGCCCGTAATTCGGCTCTGCACAAAGCTCCCCGCCTCGCTGAAGCCCACCCCGATCACGCGATCGACGGTGCCCTTCCACTTAAGCTGAGCGTGTTGGGCCAGCAGGCTGCCCGCTTCATGGCCCGCTTCAAAGTTGTCCACGCCAAAGTAAGTGGAGTTCGGGTGGGGCACATCGATGGCAATCAGCGGAATGTCGGCTCTCTTCAATATGTGACCAATGCGCGGAGCAACCGTCTCCTCCACCTGAAACTCAAGCACCAGGTCAACCCGCTTCGCCACAAACGTCTCGGCATTCTGCACGGCGATATCCGGGTCAAAGCGATTGTCCAGAACCAGCAACTCCACGCCTGAGGCTGCCGCGGCCGCTGTCACGCTCTGCTCAACCGCCACTGAAAACGGCATCTCCGCACTCTGGACGGCAAAGCCAAAGCGCAAACGCCGCGGCCGCGACACCAGCCGGTATTGTCCGTTCTGCGACTGGGCAAGGTAGCCCCGATGCACCAGCGTCTTCAATATCCGGTAAACACTCGTCTTGGAGATGTGTGTCCGCTGGTAAATGTCTTCCAGCGCCAGCGGAGTATGGTCATTCTCCAGCAGCTCGATCACATCGAGCGCTTTGGACAGAATTGGAATCAGATACAGCCGTTTGATCTTAGCCTTGGCCAAACGCTCATCTCCCATTCCAAAGTCAGCTCAAAAAATCGGCGACAAATCATCGATCGTCGTTCACGGAACGTCGCTCACGCGTAGCTGCTCACCGCCGAGGATCGGCTGCCCCGCTCTCGCTCCGTGCGCTCCACGTAACCGCTCTTGCGCAACGCCGCCAAGGGATCGGCAGCCAGTCCCCGTGCCTCCCGCCAGGCCGCGGCCAGGGGCCGTACATCGTCCCAGAAGGCGCCCCTGAAAAGCTCCTCGGCAGCCACCAGATCACAAGATTCCTGAAGCTCCGACAACTGCTCACGATCCACCAGCGCGGCCTTCAGATACAGTTCCTGCGCTGCCATCACTGTCTGAACCATCGCTTCCATCTTGCCTTTCAGGTTATGGCTCTGGTCGATCATGTATGCGATGTCCAATTCCACGCCATCGGCGGCGGCAGCATGGATCTCATGGAAGATGCGGAAAACTTGGTAGGGATCGATCGACCCGAGCGTCAAGTCGTCGTCCGCATAGCGGCGATCATTGAAGTGGAACCCGCCCAGCATGCCCGTATGCAGCAGCCACGCCACAATCTGCTCGATATTCTGCGCGGAATAATGATGTCCGGTATCCACCAGCACGCGTGCTTGCGGTCCAGCCTCCCGCGCGAAATGCGAAGACATGCCCCAGTCGGCAATATCCGTGTGATAAAACGCCGGCTCGAACGGCTTGTACTCCACCAGCAACCGCTGGTTCGGCGCCAGGTGGCCGTGAGAGACACGCAAAGCCTCTTCAAGCCACCCGATGCGCTTGCGAATGCTTTGCGTCCCCGGATAGTTCGATCCGTCCGCCATCCAAAGCGAAATGTCGCGCGAGCCCAGAGCCTTCCCAATCTCGATTGTGTCCAGCACATGCGCCAGTGCATGTTCCCGAACCGAAGCCGAAGGATTGCACAGCGAACCGTACTTGTACTCCTGGTGCTGAAACAAGTTTGGATTGATGGAGCCTGAGCGGATGCCGTACTTGCGTTCCAGCCCCTTCACTAGAGGCACGTCGATCAGGCCGTTGGGCAGATCCCAAAGCACGTGCAAAGCCATCGTTGGCGTCGCGCCCGTCAGCCGGTTCACCTCAGACGCGTCAGCGAACTTCTCCTCGATGGTCGCGGCTGCCGCAGCCTGCACAAACTTTCCGAACCTTGTGCCCGTATTCGCAAATCCCCACGAGGGAATCTCAATCTGGAAAGAGTCCAGGGCTTTAGATGCAAGGTCAAACGTTGCAGATCCGGCATCCTTCACAGTTGGTTTCCTCTCACCGTTCCGCTACTTCCGATTTCAACTCAATTTCGTCCTTGCCCCTAAGTCATCCACCAGAATCACGTGCAAATACCGCGGCCCATGAACGCCCTTGATGCGCGTCATCTCAATGTCTGCCGTTGCGCTTGGTCCTGAAATATAGGTGGCTAATCCTGGCGCTTGCGCACACCGGTCAAAATACTCGGGCAAAGTCTCCACCACCTGGCTGGCGTACAAGACGCATAAGTGCCAATCAGGCAGCAGAGTTATCACCCGCCGCCCTTCCGTCGCGGAATGGTGCAGCGCAATCGTTCCCGAATCGGCTACTCCGCAAAATGCCCCAGTCAAAACTCCTTCCGCCTTCTCAATCTCCGCCGAACTCAATGCGCCGTCCAACATCCACTCGAAGCCCTCGGCCAGCCACGCCGCCGGCAATCCTGTCGGCGCAACAAATGTATGCTTCCCACTTGCCGCCAACTGCCTGGCTATCGATGCCGGTAATTCCTCTTCGCTGGTCTCCACGACCTCGGCATCGTATTCGCGTAGACGTTCGATGAACCGCTCCTGACAAGCGATCACTGTCATGCTGCCGTGGCGAACATAGCCTCGCGGAAGGAATGAGTAGGCTGCCGCAAGCTCGCTGGGAGGCAAGGCAACCGGCTTCGTCGCCGAGCGAACCCGTTCAAGAATCTTCTCTCGGAATTGTTGTGGCGCGCTCATTGGGCCTCCCCGCTTGGCTTCGCAGCGCGCGCCGCCCACCAGCCATGAAAAGTCTGCTTCGGCAATCCCCGCAAATCGCGCGTCTGCGTCCACTTGCCGCCCACGCTCGGCAACGAGTGAATCCATCCATCCTTGCGCGTAAACACGCGCAATCCGATCCGCCCGAAAAACTGCGCCGTATGAAACAACCACGCTCTCGAGAAAATCAAATTGGCAATGCGCAACCCAAGATACATCGGGTCAAAAAACTTGCCGGCTTGTCCCCGCTCCTGGTTCACAGCCTGCGAACGCAGCTCCAGCAGCACCTCGGGAATATTGATCTTTACCGGGCAAACCTCGTAGCACGCCCCGCACAGCGATGAAGCAAACGGCAGCGTCTGCGCGTGGTGCATCTGCATCAGTTGCGGCGTCAGAATGGCCCCGATCGGCCCCGGATAAACCGACCCATACGCATGTCCGCCCGTCTGCCGGTAGACCGGGCAGCCATTCATGCACGCCGCGCAGCGAATGCACCGCAGCGTCTGCCGTTCGGTCTTCTTCGCCAATATCGACGAGCGCCCGTTATCCAGCAGCACCACATGGAACTTTTGCGGCCCATCCCCCGGCGTTACCCCGCTCCATATCGACGTGTACGGATTCATCCGCTCGCCCGTCGCAGAGCGCGCCAGCACCTGCAGCATCACCTCGAGATCCTGGAACCGCGGCAGCACCTTCTCAATGCCCGCCAGCGTAATCATGGTGCGCGGCAGCGTCAGGCACATCCGCCCGTTGCCCTCCGACTCCACCACAACCACCGAACCGGTTTCCGCCACCAGAAAATTCGCCCCGCTGATCGCCGTCGGAATATCCAGAAACTTCCGCCGCAGATAGTTCCGTGCCGCGTTCGTCAACTCCTTGGGGTCGTCCGACAAATCCTTCAGGCCCATCCGCCGCGCAAAAATCTCCCGCACCTGGCTTCGATTCACATGTAGCGCCGGGACCACAATGTGCGAAGGCTCATCTTCCCCAAGCTGCAAGATGATCTCCGCCAGATCCGTCTCGTAAGTCCGCACTCCCGCAGCCTCAAGAAACGGATTCAGCTGGATCTCTGCCGACGTCATCGTCTTGATCTTGATTACTTCTTTGACGTATGTCGCCGCATTCTCCTCGCGCAGCAGTTCGAGAATGATCCGTCGCGCCTCGGCTGCATCCGCGGCCCAGTGAACCACTCCGCCGGCTGCCGTGCACCGCTCTTCAAACTGTTCGAGGTAAAAGCCAAGATTCTCCAGCGCGTGATCCCTGATCGCCGCTCCCGCCGCGCGCAGTTCCTGCCAATCTGTCTTTTCCGCAACCAGCTTGCCGCGCTTGGCCTGGATCACGTCGATCGCGTGAGCCACATTCTTCCGCAATTGCGGATTACGCAGCACCGGTAACACCGCTTCGGGAAACGGCGGCGCTAGCACCGGATCAAGGACCGGATGGTAAGTAGGCTGGCTCATGCCAGACCCTCCGCCGGCAAACTTTCCGTGCTCGCCAGAATCTCCACCAGGTGGATTGTCTTCATCCCTGCATACTGCCGGTGCATCGCCCCGCCCAGGTGCATCAGGCAGCTATTGTCCAGTGCCGTGCAGAACTCCGCGCCCGTTGCCACCACGTCCTGCAGCTTGACCGCCAGCATCGCCGACGATACTTCGGCATTCTTCACTGAGAATGTCCCGCCAAAACCGCAGCAACGGTCCAGGTTCGCAAGCGGAACCTGCTCCATCCCGCGCACCTTGTCCATCAGTCGCCGCGGCCGGTCACCAAGGTGCAAAGCGCGCAATCCATGGCAACTCGCGTGATAGGTGACGCGGTGCGGAAAATAAGCCCCCACATCCTCAACTTTCAACCGGTCCACCAGAAATTCGCTCAGCTCATACACCCGCGGCAGCAGCGCCGCGAACTGCTTCCGTAAATCCTCGTTCCCCAGTTCCTCAAACAGCCCCGGATATTGATCCCGTATCATCGCCACGCAAGACGAAGAAGGAATAACGACGGTTTCTGTGTCTTGATAGAGCCGGACAAACCGCTTGGCTTGCGAGAAAGCCTCCGCACGAAATCCGGTATTCGCGTGCATCTGCCCGCAACAGGTCTGCTGTGGATGGAAATCAATCTCCGCCCCCAGTCGTTCCAGCAGTTTGACCACCGCGCGCCCAGTCTCCGGAAAGAGCGTATCGTTATAACAAGTAATGAAGAGCGATACTCGCATGATTAGAGTTGAGTCCTTTAAGTTCAATATCCGGAAAGCGAATAATATACGATAAGAAAACAATTGTCTATTGCAACTAACCGCCTTCCCAGCCCCTCGCCTTCCGAGTATCGCTACAACACTTTTACCCCGTTCCGACACCCCGCATACTCCTTCATCGCGACTTCTCCGCACGCTGCGATCGCGCGAGCAGCTCGTCTCGTTGCTTCATCACCAGCGAGGTCCTGCAATTCACCAGATCGCGCGCCTCGAACCCTCTCTTCGAAACCCTTGTCGTCAACCTTCCCTTCCGCCCTGCGTCTAAACTCAATAGCTGCTCTCATTCGAAATTTCCGCCGGAATCTTATCTTCTTCTGGGCTGTTTAGCGAATTCATATTCCTACCGGGTTCGCATCCTTCATTCGCTGCGAACTCAAAAGGTGCGAAATGCAAAGGCGGCCTTGGTGTCCAAGATTCACTTCCAGCAATCGGTCCCTCCGATGAACAAGACCTCGTCGGCATCGTGAGCAAAGCAGTCGCGGAGCCCGGCTAGACGCTGAATGCCGGTTGTATGATGGGTTTGGCTCCCAAACTAGCAGCGTTCTGTCACCTTTTGTTTGTCGCCGGTTTTCATTTTGCGTTTGCAGTCGCAACTTATCTTTCTATCCAGGGTTGTTCTAAGAAAGGATCCAGGAATCCCACATGGCAAATCAGCGAAGGTTTCCCCTCTGTGCAGTGGTCATCGCCCTGCTCTGCTCCACCGCTTTGACTGCACAGCGATTTGCACCCACTGTCAGAATCGTCAACCGCGTTGACGAAAGCAGCCTGGCTACTCTCAAGGGCAACACCCTCCCGGTCGCAAACGCTCGTAACGATCGCGGCCTCGTCAACCCCAGTCTCCCCATGACCGACCTCATCCTGGTCCTCAGTCGCGACCCGGCTCAGCAAGCGGCGTTTGAGAAGTTTGTCGCCAGCCAATACGACGCGAACTCGCCCAACTTCCACCAGTGGCTCACGCCCGATCAGGTCGGCGCCAACTTCGGCCCCTCCGAGACCGACATAGCCACCGTTTCGAACTGGCTCACAGGCCACGGTTTCACCATCAATGACGTCACCAAAGACCGCATGTCGATCCGTTTCAGTGGCAACGCGGCCCAGGTCCAGAGCACCTTCCACACCGAGATTCACAACCTCGTCGTGAATGGCGTCGCACACATCGCCAACATGAGCGACCCGCAGATTCCCGCGGCCCTGTCGCCAGTCGTCGTCGGCATCAAATCCCTCCACAACTTCTTCCCGCGTCCCTTGCACCATCTCGGTAGTCTCGTCACCAAAGACGGCAAAACCGGCGGATGGCTCCGCACGCCGGCCGCCGCAGGCACGGTCTCCAATCTCAAATCGTCAGCTGCCGCAACGGCTCCCCGCACCCTCCTCAGTGGCGCGCCCGCGGGAGCTCTGCCGTCCGCCGGCTCGCTCACATCCAGAGCCGCCCCCCAGTTCGGCATCAGCGTCACCGGCACAAACCCTTACCTCGTCGAGGACATCGGCCCCTACGACTTCGCCACAATTTACAACATCGCTCCTCTCTGGAGTTCCGGAATCGACGGCGGCGGACAGACCATCGCCATCGCCGGTACCAGCAGCATCGTCCTCAACGATGTCAACACCTTCCGCAATTTCTTCCTCCCCAGCTACGCCTCCACCTCCGTCACACCCGCGCCCATCCTGATCTCCGGAAACAGTTCCCCGCTCACCGTTTGCACCGACACTACCGGAAACCTTCCCTTTCCCACTGCTCCATGCACCATCGAGGACCTGATCGAGAACTCTCTCGATGTCGAGTGGTCCGGCGCGGTCGCTCCAAAAGCCCAGATCGTCCTTGTCGCCTCGTACCCAAGCTCGGCTACCGACGACAACCTCTACGACTCCGAGAGCTATATCGTCAACCATCTCACCGCCCACATCATGAATGTGAGCTACGGCGAGTGTGAGTTGTACAACGGCACAGCCGGCAACGTCCAGTACTACAACCTCTGGCAGACTGCCGCCGCGGAAGGTATCGCCGTCTTCGTCGCCACCGGCGACTCCGGCTCGGCCAGTTGCGACGCCGGTGGTGATTCCGCTGGCGTACCCTACCCCGCCGAACATGGCACCTCCGTCAGCGGCCTCGCCTCCACTCCCTACAACACCGCCGTCGGCGGTACCGATTTCAACTGGTGCCCCCTCACCGCCACTTCGTGCACTGCTGCGCCCTACTGGAGCTCGACCAATACCGCCAATGCCAATGCCCCCGAAAGCAGCGCCCTCGGTTACGTCCCTGAAGTTCCATGGAATGATACCTGTACCAGTTCAGTGGCCACGGCATGGATGGTGAGTTACTGGAAGGGCATCACCTACGTCAACTCTTCAAACAACTCCGTCTCTGTCGCCGATGCCGAAACAGGTTGCAACGCTTTTGTTTACTATGCCCAGCAGCTATCGCAACAGGGGGATGGTTCAATCCTCTACCTGGTCGACACAGTCGGCGGCAGCGGTGGCGCCAGCGGATGCGTAGCCAATTCCACCACCTCCACCACGCTCGGAGCGTGCACAACCGGAGCCACCTCCACTGGAGCCACCACCAATCCCGACACCGGCACCGCCCAGGCTTCGCTCTCCCTGGTCAGCGACGGCTGGGCCAAGCCCTCTTGGCAAACCGGCGTTGCCGGCATTCCCAGCGACGGCGTGCGCGACATCCCCGATGTCAGTTTCTTCGCCTCGGACGGATTCCTCTCCAGCAGCGCCTACCTCGTCTGCGTCTCTGACGCCACCGTCGATTCGCAATGCGCCTACTCCTCCAGCACCGAACCAACCGCGCTGGAGGTCGGCGGAACCTCCGTTGCCACCCCCGCTATGGCCGGAATCATGGCCCTCATCAACCAGAAAACCGGCGCCGCGCAGGGAAGTCCCAACACCGAACTCTACAAGCTGGCCGCGAGCCAGACCTACTCCAGTTGCAGCGCAGAGACTGTCACCGCGGGGAGCACTTCCTGCTACTTCAACGACATCGATCAGGGCACCAACGCCATGCCCTGCGATTACTCCGCCTATGTAACAACCCCATCACCCAACTGCACCCTGCAACACTCCGGAGACTACGTCGGCATTCTCCCTGGATACAGCGCCGGCACAGGCTATGACCTTGCCACAGGCCTCGGATCTTTGAATGTGTATAACGTTGTCCACGCCTGGCCGGCAACCCAGGGCACTGCCGCTGCAACCGTCACAGTGCAGCCGGCGCAATCTAGCATCAATTCAAGCGACACCCTCAGCGTCACGGTCACCGTTGCCAGCAACCCCTCCGGAGGCACGACACCCACCGGATCAGTTACGCTGTCGGCCTCGAGCCCCTCCATCTACACTGCCACGCAATCCCTCTCCGGCGCAGGCAGCGCCACCTTCACCATTCCGGCCAACTCGCTTGGCGCCGGCACAGTCACTCTCACCGACAGCTACTCTGGAGACACCCTCTACAAGCCTGCATCCAACACCGCAACGGTCACGGTGACCACGTCCGTGCTGCTCACGCCCACCGTTACAGTCACCCCGGCCTCGTCCACGTTGAACCAGAGTGCAAGCCTAAACGTCTCCGGTTCCGTCTCCGGCACCGGCATCACCCCCACCGGCACCGTAACCCTCACCAGCGGAAGCTACACATCCGCGGCAGTGACGCTGTCCAGTGGCACCTATGCCTTTACAATTCCCGCCAACACCCTCGCCTCCGGCAGCAACACCATCAAGGTCTCCTACAGTGGCGATGCAAACTACGCCGCCGGCAGCAACACTGCCACCGTAACCGTCACCCAATCCACCTTCACCCTCACCACACCGGCAATCGTCGTTAGTCCCACTACGATCGCTCCCGGAGCAACCGCCACCGCCAAGGTCACAGTCGCCGCATCGGGTGGTTACCTCGGCACAGTCACCCTTAGCTGTGCGCAGTCCAGCACCACGGCCAGCGGCGGCGACGGCGCCTCCTGCACCGGTGGCGGTACCGCACAGACAATTACTCTCTCCAGCACCGCAACCGCTGGAACGGTGACCTTCACCGTAACCACAGCGGCGCCGGCCAGCGCTCTCGTCAACTACCCGAATGTGAACGGCAAGAGCCGAACCACGGAACTGGCGGGCCTGGGCGGCGGCGCATTATTGACGTTCCTTGTCTTCCTCGGGATTCCAGCCCGCCGCCGTAGTTGGCGTCAGATGCTCGGTCTCCTCGTCCTCATCGCAGCCCTGGGTGGTCTCAGCTCCTGTGGCGGAGGCGGCGGCAGTTCCAACCCTACCCCCACCCCCGATCCTGGAACCACAGCCGGAACCTACACTTTCACTGTCACAGCCACCGGAACCCCCACCGTCACCCCGGCTGTCTCCACCACCTTCACCGTCACAGTCAACTAATCTCGTCAGCCGCTAATAGCAAAGGCCCTTCCATATGGAAGGGCCTTTGCTTTTCCCTGATCCCGGATCCCTGCCTCTTACCAATTACACTTCAAAGCAATGAGTCAGCCGGACCCATTCGCACCCCAGCTCGACCTAACCTTCGACTCGCCACGCCAGTCCCGCCGCATCTGGCCCGTTCGCGAACTCGTCTCCCAGGTCCGCGAACTCGTCGAGCAGCAATACGGAGACGTCTGGGTTGAAGGCGAAATATCCAACTACCGCCCCGCCCCCTCCGGCCACGTTTACTTCACCCTCAAGGACGCCGACGCACAGCTCCCCATCGTCCTCTTCCGCCGCCAAGCCATGCTTCTCCGCTTCCGCCCGGAAGATGGGCTCCACGTCCTCGTCCGCGGCCGCGTCAGCGTCTACGAGCAGCGCGGCCAAATGCAGCTCGTCGCTGAAACCATGGAACCCGTCGGTGCCGGCTCTCTCCAGCTCGCCTTTGAGCAGCTCAAGGAACGCCTCAAAGCCGAGGGCCTCTTCGAGGCCGACCGCAAGCGCCCGCTGCCCGCATTCCCGCACACCGCAGGCATCGTCACCTCGCCCACCGGCGCGGTCATCCGCGACTTCCTTAACATCGTCGCCCGCCGCCACTCCGGCCTCAACGTCCTGCTCTACCCCGTCTCCGTGCAAGGCGACTCAGCTCCCGCCGAAATCGAATCCGCTCTCGCCGAGCTCAACGCTTCAGGCCTGGTCGACCTCATCGTCCTCGCCCGCGGCGGTGGCTCGCTTGAAGATCTCGCCGCCTTCAACTCTGAACGCGTTGCCCGGGCCATTGTCGCCAGCAAGCTCCCCGTCGTCTCCGCCATCGGCCACGAGACCGACTTCACCATCGCCGACTTCGCCGCAGACCTCCGCGCCCCCACGCCCTCAGCTGCAGCCGAACTGATCACCGAGGCCCAGCACAAGATCGCCGAGCATCTGGCCAACCAGTCTCACCGTCTCGAACGCGCCACGCGCTTCCAACTCCTCCAGGCCCACCAGCGCCTCACCCGCCTGCCCATCAGCCGCACCGAGTCTCGCATCTCCGCGGTCCTGCACCGCCACTCCCAGCGTCTCGACGACTTTTCCTTCCGTCTGGAATCCGCCCTCACCGCCCAACTCCGCCAGCGCCGGGACCAGGTAGCCGATCTCGCCGCCGCAGTTCTCCGCCACGATCCTCGTCAATCCCTCGCCCAAGCCCGCGAACGCCTTCAGGCCCTCCGAACCCGCATCGATCGCTCCCTAGAGCGCACCCTCCGCCGCACCGCCGTCCGCATTGGCGCAGTCGATGCCCGACTCCACGCCCTCTCACCCCTTGCCGTCCTCGACCGCGGCTACGCCCTCGTCCTCTCCGCCGACGGAGTCCTCATCCGCTCAACCACCCAACTCACCTCCGGCGACCAGGTCACTACCCGCCTCGCCGACGGCTCGTTCTTGAGCCACGTAGAGTCCGCCACCCCCAACGAACCTCAAAATCCTGAGCCCTCAAACAACACCCGCTGACATCTCGGCAGAGCCATTGGTTCCCACAAGTGCAATAGGCGTGTCACTGCCTCGACCTGATTTCAATGCCTGGCGACGCCAATCTGGTATACGCGCAGGCCCGCAGAAGCCCGCGCACATCGTTTCCAATTAAGGGTCTTCCGCGACGCCCGTTTCTCGGATCTAATGGGAGTCTCGCGGGATCGGAGCGCCACTGCATCCCACCAGGAAGTCGAGGTCGGCTCCCTCGTGTGCTTGAAGCACATGGTCGAAATACAGTTTCGCCCAGCCACGTTCCGGACCGGGTGGTGGCGTCCACTCCGCGCGGCGTTGGCTCAAGGTTGCATCATCCACTTCAAGCTGAATCAGCCGGCCCGGCACATCGAGCGTTATCATGTCACCCGTATGCACTAGCGCCAGCGGTCCACCGGCCGTAGCTTCAGGAGACACGTGAAGCACGACGGTTCCGTAAGCGGTTCCGCTCATGCGCGCGTCTGAAACCCGGACCATGTCCGTAATACCCTTGCGCAACAGTTTGGCTGGGATAGGCATATTCCCAACTTCCGCCATGCCTGGGTATCCGCGCGGGCCGCAGTTCTTAAGCACCATTACGCAATTTTCATCGATGTCCAGGCTGTCATCATTGACTCGTGCGTGGAATTCTTCAATATTCTCGAAGACCACGGCCCGTCCGCTGTGCCGAAGCAGATGTGGACCCGCCGCCGATGGTTTGATCACCGCGCCATTCGGCGCTAGATTCCCTCGCAAAACGGCAATCCCCGCATTGGGCTTGAACGGTTCTGCAAACCGGCGAATCACTTCCCGGTTCCAGCACTCTGCATTCTCCACGTTCTCCCAAATCGTATGCCCATTGACGGTCATAGCATCACGATGCAACACCCCGGCCTCACCCAACTCCCGGAGCACGACAGGAAGCCCGCCCGCATAGTAGAAATCTTCCATGAGATGTTTGCCCGAAGGCTGCAAGTCAAGCAGGCAAGGCAAACCGGACCCCAGGCGATCCCAATCATCGAGTTTAAGCGGCACGCCGACTCGCTGGGCGATCGCGATCAGGTGAATCACTGCGTTTGTAGACCCCCCGATAGCGGCATTATTGAAGATTGCGTTCTCCATTGCCGCTCGTGTCAATATCTTGGAAATGCGAAGGTCCTCGTGCACCATATGGACGATGCGCCGCCCAACCATCTGAGCAAGCGTGTTACGGCGGGCATCAACCGCGGGGATGGCTGCGTTTCCAGGCAGGCCCATGCCCAGAGCTTCAACCATGCAGGCCATCGTCGAGGCGGTGCCCATGGTCATGCAATGACCTTTGGAC